>PWVH01000037.1 GCA_003563465.1 Coriobacteriaceae bacterium
CGCAAGACGTCGCGGTACGCGACGAGAGCGAACGTCCCGGAACCTGGAAGCCGATCATCGCTCCGATGGTCGGGACTTTCTATCGTTCCCCTTCACCCGGCGCCGATCCGTTCGTGGAGGTCGGCGATACCGTCGAGGAGGGACAGACTATCTGCATCCTCGAGGCGATGAAGCTGATGAACGAGATCACCGCCGAGGAGCCCGGTGTCATCCGCGAGATCGTACTCGCCGACACTGAGCCGGTGGAGTACGGCACGATGCTCTTCTTCTACGAGCCACTGAGCTAGTTCATGTTCGAGAAGGTACTCATCGCCAACCGTGGAGAGATCGCACTCCGTGTCGTTCGTGCGTGCAAGGAGATGGGTATCGCCACCGTTGCCGTGTATTCGGAAACGGACCGAGATTCGCTTCATGCGCGTGTTGCGGACGAATCGGTATGCATCGGCCCGCCTCAGAGTGCGCAGAGCTATCTCAGTATGCCCAACGTCATCTCCGCCGCCTTGACGAGCGGAGCAGAAGCGATCCACCCGGGCTACGGCTTCCTCGCCGAGAACGCACGATTTGCGCGTGCTGTGGCCGACTCCGGAATCGCGTTCATAGGACCATCACCCGAAGCGATCGAGAACATGGGCGATAAGGCGGTAGCTCGCAAGACCATGATGCAGGCGGGCGTGCCATGCGTACCAGGGTCGGATGGGCCTGTCGATACGGCCGAAGAGGCGATGCTCTTTGCGGAGGAAGCTGGTTTTCCAGTGCTTATCAAGGCTTCTGCAGGTGGTGGCGGCAAGGGCATGCGAATAGTAGAAGATGCTGCCGTGCTGGCCGGTCAGTTCGGCGCTGCGAAGAACGAGGCTGCGGCGGCCTTCGGCAACGACGCCGTCTACATCGAGCGCTACCTCAAGCGTCCGCGCCACATAGAGATACAGGTGCTAGCCGACACCCATGGCAACGCGGTGCATCTCTTCGAGCGCGATTGTTCGATACAGCGCCGCCATCAGAAGTTGATCGAGGAAGCGCCGAGCCCCGCACTGACTCCCGAACTGCGCAAAGCGATGGGAGAGGCCGCGTTGCTTGCAGTGCGAGCCGTCGATTACGTAAACGCGGGCACCGTGGAGTTCTTGCTGGATCAGGACGGGTCTTTCTACTTCATGGAGATGAACACTCGCGTTCAAGTCGAGCATCCCGTAACAGAGCAGATCACCGGCGTGGACATCATCAAGGAACAGATTCGCATCGCTTCTGGTGAACCCATGAGACACGCAAACCAGGATTCGTTAGAGCTGCGCGGCCATGCCATCGAGTTCCGCATAAACGCCGAGGATCCCGAGAATGATTTCCGCCCTAATCCCGGCGAAGTCACGGTCTTCAATGCTCCTGGGGGTCTGGGCGTCCGCGTGGACAGCCATCTCTACTCCGGTTACAGAGTCCCTCCTCACTACGATTCGCTGATAGCTAAGCTCATCGTGTGGGGGGAGACACGGGCCGAGGCGGTTGCTAGAGGGCGCCGTGCCCTGGACGAGTTCATCATCGTCGGCATACCGACCACCCTATCTTTTCATCAGGCGGTCATAGAGACCGAAGCATTCGCAGCTGGGGACGTCTATACTGACTTCATAGACGAGCACATGAGCGCGAAGACGGACTCCGGCGGAGGTGAAGCATGAGATGACCGACGAGATCCGGCTCGAGGGACTTGGTGTGACACCGGGAGTACTCGACACCATAGTCACGCTTGCCGTCCGGGGTATAGACGGCTTAGCCTTCGCTTCCTCAGGACATGGCATCGGCGGACTCGTGAACCGCGCCTCTGGTAAAGCTGCGGAGTTCACGGTCGACGACGATGGAGCCGTGGCCGTGAAGGTACACATCACTGTGGTTTACGGCACTCCGTTGATGGATGTGGCTCGAACCGTTCAGGCGGCGATTGCCGATGCGATTCACAGTCAGATCGGCGCGCGCGTCGGTGCGGTCGATGTCTACATCGATGATGTCGAGTTCTCCGCGTGAGCGTGGATGGTCAAACGGCGTACCCGGCGGACAGGATGCAAGAGCGTAGCAGGTCGCGTCTACAAGCGTTGCAGATTCTATATCAGGCCGACATCGTGGGAGTGGACGTCTCCTACATCCTCGAGTCCGGCACGTACAACACCGCAGACGGGGAACCTTCCGAATTCTGTCGCGAACTGCTCCTCGGCACCGAATCTCACAGCAACGAGATCGATGAAGCCATCGGCTCGACGTCGAAACACTGGACTGTCTCGCGCATGCCTCTTGTGGACCGCAACATCTTGCGTCTAGCGACGTATGAGATACTCTACTGTGATTCCATACCGGTCTCGGTATCGATCAACGAGGCTGTCGAGATGGCGAAGACATATGGCGGTGAAGACTCATCTCGATTCGTGAATGGTGTTCTCGGCCGGATCGCCGAGACGTTCGGAAGCGAGAAAGGCGGGGACTCCGAGGCGGATGAATGACGAACGATACACGTTCGCGGAGGCGCGCACACGTCTCGAAGAGATCGTGACGCAGGTGCGCAAGAAGGACACATCGTTAGAGAAGAGCCTCGATCTGCTGGAAGAAGGGGTACACCTCGCGAACGTCTGCACCGAACTCTCCGAGAATACCGAGTGGGATACGATCGTCGACGGAGAGCTCTCGGAGGGCCCCAAGAGCGAGGAGGATAGCAACGAAGGCTCAGGTCCAAGCAGCGACATCCAGGCCTTTCAAGATGGATCGCCTGATGGAGTCGACCGGCCAGCGGACGGGACTATCCAGGAGACGTGAGCTTGTGGCTGCGCGTTCGAGAGTCCTCTCGCTCGGGTCCCTGGGCCGCAACATCATCCGTCGAGAGTCTCGGCCTGCGTTGCGAGTTCGTGAGCAAAGCACGTGGGAGATGATCGCCTCTTGAGCGATAAGCGAATCTTAGATTGCATCGACTCGCCGGAGGAGCTCCGCGGTCTTTCTGACAGCGCGCTCGAGCGGCTGGCAGCCGAGATTCGCGACACGTTGGTTGCCACAGTGGCTATGACGGGCGGACATCTCGCGCCTAACCTCGGTGTGGTGGAGTTGACTATAGGGCTTCACCTGGGGTTGCACTGTCCCGAGGATAGGATTATCTGGGATGTCGGGCATCAATCCTACGTGCACAAGCTTCTGACGGGGCGGCGGGCTCATTTCGACACGCTGCGTCAGTACGGAGGCCTGTGCGGTTTCCCGAAACGTAGCGAGAGCGAATACGACTGCTTCGACACGGGACACGCGTCGAACTCCCTTTCGGTAGCCTTGGGGATAGCTCTGGCACGAGATGCCGTCGGGGGTGATGAGACTGTCTGCGCGGTCATCGGCGACGGGTCGATGACAGGCGGTATGGCCTTCGAGGCTCTAAACCACATCGGACATCTCGGCACACGTCTGGTGATAGTTCTCAACGATAACGACATGTCCATAGCACAGAACGTCGGGGCCCTGGCAGGCTACCTAGCCCGTGTACGTCTGGATCCCAGATACATTTCTCTTCGCGACGACGTGGAGAGCGCCTTGGCGCGTACAAAGCTGGGCGCGGCTGTGGTGGCTGCCGGAGAGGCGGCAAAGGAATCGTTCAAGCAACTGCTAGTGCCCGGCATGCTCTTCGAGGAACTAGGTCACAAGTATGTGGGACCCATAGACGGGCACGATATCCGCGCGGTGGAATCAGCGGTGGCCCGTGCGGCAAGGGTCGATGGCCCTGTGATCATCCATGCCGTCACCCGTAAGGGCGCTGGCTACGCGTATGCGGAGGACAAGCCGGACACCTTTCACGGCATCAGCCCATTCGAGATAGCAACCGGCAAGGTGAACGGTTCAGGCGGACCGGTCTCCTACACCGAGGCCTTCAGCAGGGCACTTCTACTCGAGGCGGAGCGAGACGATCGAATCGTCGCCATAACTGCGGCTATGCCCTCGGGCACTGGACTGGACGCTTTCGCGGCCACGTTTCCCGATCGGTTCTTCGATGTCGGCATAGCGGAGCAGCATGCCGTTGGACTCGCTGCAGGGCTGGCGCTAGGCGGACGAGTGCCCGTGGTGGCCATCTACTCGACGTTCCTGCAGCGGGCTTACGATCAGTTGATCATGGATGTCGCGCTACAGAACCACCATGTCGTCTTCTGTCTCGATCGTGCCGGACTGGTGGGCGAAGACGGTCCGACCCACCACGGGGTGTTCGACCTGACCTATCTACGCTCGATTCCGAACCTGATGATCATGGCTCCGGCAGACGAAGCCGAACTCACGCATATGCTGCACACGGCTCTCGCCGCCGACGGCCCTATCGCCCTTCGCTATCCCAGGGGAAGCGGACTGGGTGTCCCGGCTCCCCAGCAACCGGTCGTACTTGAGGCGGGCAAGGCCGAAGTGCGTCGAAGCGGAGAGGACGTGGCCTTGCTGGCTGCGGGTCGAATGGTCGGAGCCTCCGAGGCGGCAGCTGACCTTCTGGCTGCGGATGGGGTCACCGCGAGTGTGGTCAACCTGCGTTGGATCAAACCGCTGGACCTCGAAACGGTCTCGTGGGCTGCTGCGAATCACAAACTCCTGGTGACCATTGAAGAGAACACCGGTCTCGGTGGTGTTGGCGCCGCAGTCCTGGAGGGCCTGTCCGATCTGGCCATGGATGCACCGGTACTGCGCCTTTCTGTTCCTGATTGTTTCGTGACCCACGGTGCAATGGACAAGCTGCTTGCCGAGGTGGGACTCACTGCTGATGGAATCAGAGGAGCGGTACTCGGCCGGCTTTCCGATCTTCTCGTCGAGCCTTCTGCTGAGTCGCCCATGCCGGTGGAGGATAGTGCCGATGAGAAGGCAACGAGCCGACGTCGTCCTCACTGAGCGGGGCGTCTTCTCCTCGCGTCAGCGTGCGCGAGCTGCGATCATGGCAGGCGAGGTACGGATCGGCGGCAAACCGGTGCTCAAGGCCGGCGAGATGGTCGAGCCCGAAGCAAAGGTCGAGGTGGTGGACAGCCTCCGGTATGTCTCACGCGGAGGCCATAAGCTCGCGGCTGCTCTGGAGGTCTTCGGGTTGAGTGTCGCCGGAATGCGGGCCGTGGACGTCGGGGCTTCCACAGGCGGGTTCACCGACTGTCTGCTGCAAGACGGCGCTGCCGAGGTAGTGGCAATAGATGTCGGCTACGGACAGCTGGCCTGGGAGATACGTCAAGATGATCGCGTCTTGGTATTCGAGCGGACCAACATCCGTGAGGTGGTTCCAGAGGTCGTAGGAGCCCCCTTCGACCTTGCCGCGGTGGATGTGTCCTTCATAGGACTGTCGAAGGTCTTGCCACACGTATGTCGCCTATTGGGCGAGAAAGGCCAGCTTCTAGCTCTGGTAAAGCCACAGTTCGAAGCGGGTAAGAGTCGTGTGGGAAAAAAGGGCGTTGTGCGTGACCCCCAGGCTCACGTGCAGGTGTTGCGTGGAGTCGCAAAGGTCGCCGAAGAGCAAGGCTTGATAGTGAGAGGGATGACGTGGTCGCCACTGACCGGTCCTGCGGGTAACATCGAGTTCTGGTTGTGGGCTGCGCGCGAGGGGACTCGCATGCAGCCAGATCCCGAGGAGATCGTGTTGCAGGCTCACGCCGAGTTAGGGGAGTGATAGAGTGCGGGTTCTCCTGGTACCGAATACCGCCAATCCGGCGTCGCTTGACGCCGCGTCGGAACTGGCATCGTGGCTTGTGGTGTCAGGCGTGGAGCCGGTTCTGGCTTCGGAGGATGCGAGCGAGTGTGGCCTCGAGGAACACAGCGCGTCTCCCAGCGACATAGGGAAGCCAATTCTGGCAGTGGCCCTCGGCGGAGACGGGACCATTCTCAAGACGGTTCACCTACTGGGGGAGGCAGAGGTTCCGATCCTCGGCGTGAACCTAGGGAGACTGGGCTTCATGGCCGGCACGGGAGCCGAGCGTGTGCGGGAAGCGGTTGAGGCCGCGCTGGCGGGGGAGGGGCGGATTGAGCGTCGTAGAACACTGGCGGTCTCGGTCTCGGCCGGAGGCCGGGAGACAAGTCGGTATCGCGCGCTCAACGAAGTCTACGTAGGCCGCGGGACTTCGATGCGTGTGGTGGACTTGGAGCTTTCCGTCAACGGCACCTTGGTGTCGCGACTCCGTTGTGACGGTATCATCGTCGCAACCGCGACCGGTTCGACCGCCTACGCGCTGTCGGCAGGGGGCCCGATCGTGTCTCCCGATCTCGAGTCAATGGTGGTTGTCCACGTCGCACCGCATGCATTGGCATCGCGCGCACTAGTGCTAGGTGCTTCTGACCGAGTGGACGTGCGCCTGCCGAATCCTGCTCGCAGGGACGCATGCTTATCGGTCGACGGCACGCTCGTAGATGACCTTGCCGACATAGAATCAGTGACGATGGTGCTCGGCGAGTACGATGTCTTGCTGATCAGGCTTGAGGGCCGCGACTTCTATGAGGTCGTCCGATCCGAGTTCTTGCGAGGATGACCGTGCTGGAAGAGCTTCATGTCACAAACCTCGCGCTAATCGAGGATGTCTGGATCGGATTCGATTCCGGCATGACTGTTCTTACCGGTGAGACGGGCACGGGCAAGACCGCGCTCGTCGGTGCGCTCAAGTTGCTCGTAGGCGAGCGGGCGGATTCGACTATGGTGCGGTCCGGATCAGCCGAGGCGGTAGTGGAAGGCCGTTTCGTCGTAGGCGGGTCGGAGATGGTGGCCCAGCGACGCGTGACAGCCGACGGCCGCTCTCGATGCGTACTCGACGGCGAGATGGTGACGGTGACCGTTCTTGGCGAGAGACTCGGCCCGATCGTGGATTTGCACGGGCAGCACGAGCATCAGTCCCTGCTATCTCCGTCCAGTCATGCGCACTATCTCGATCGTTCGATAGGAGAACCGGCTCTGGAGGCGTTGGAGGAGTACCGGAGTGCTCGTGCAGAGCATGACGAAGCGGCGGCTGAGTTGGATCATGCCGAGACGGCCCTGGCTGACGCGATGCAGCATGCGGAGCACCTGCGGTTCGTGATCGGTGAGATAGAAGCTCTAGATCCGCGCCCCGGCGAGGACGAAGAACTCGAACTGAGGCTCCCGGCACTTACGCACGCAGAGCGGCTCTTAGAAGCGGCTTGGGCGCTTTGCGATGCGCTCAGAGGAGAAGGAGGAGCGGGTGAGGTCCTGGCATCTGCAATTGTCTCGCTGGAGCGGTCGAAAGGATTGGATCCCACACTCGACTCTTTGTCGGAGCGCGCCGAGGCTCTCTTCGCCGAGATCGATGACTTGGGCACGGAGGCGCGTTCTTACGCTGAATCCGTCGAGCACGACCCGCAGACACTCGATGAAGTACATGCGCGGCTGGCAAGCCTTTCGGGACTCAAGAAGAAATATGGTCCGGCACTGGATGGCGTGTTGGCGACGCTTGGAGATGCTCGCAGACGATCGGCAGCCATCGAGACGGGCGATGTCATCGTGCGAAACGGACAGAAGCGTCTGAATGCAGCTCGCGAGCGGCTAAGGCTCGCGGCATCTCGGCTTTCCGAGACGCGGCGCGAAGCAGTCGGCGCTTTCACCGATTCGTTGGCGACAGCGGCGAGCGAACTGAATATGGCAGGTGCTCGCTTCGATGTAGTCTTTACCGAGCTGCCCTTCTCCTCTTGGGGTCTTAGCGGCTCCGAAAGGGTAGAGTTCTGCTTCTCGCCTGCAGAAGGAGAGCCTGCGCGCCCACTGACAAAGATCGTGTCTGGTGGCGAGTTGTCCAGAGTGATGCTTGCGCTCAAGAGCGTGCTAGGGGATGCAGACGATGTACCAGTACTGGTCTTTGACGAAGTGGACGCTGGCATAGGTGGTGTGACCGGTTTGACCGTGGGTGAAAGACTCGCCAGTCTTGCCTCGGGCCACCAGGTTCTCGTCGTGACGCATCTTGCTCAGGTCGCGGCGTTCGCCGACAGACATTTGGCGGTGGGCAGACGTGAGGTTGACGGGCGCACGGTGACGGTCGTAGAGGCGGTGGAAGGTCCGAATCGAGTCGCCGAGATCGCCCGTATGCTATCCGGCAGAGACAGCGAAGCGAGCCTGACTCACGCCCAGGAACTCCTTGCCCAGGTCAGGAAGGCAGCGGGTAGGGTGGGCGCATGAGATATCGGGGGACCGCCCGTCTCGACAAGCGTACAAAGGACCTCATCAACCGTCTTGGCAAAGACGACATCGCCATCATCGACCATGTCGACATGGATCGAGTGAGCGCCGAGGGCCTACTTGATACGGGTGTCGAAGTGGTGGTGAATGCATCTCCATCCATTTCCGGCATGTATCCGAATGTGGGTCCTTTGCTGCTCGCTCGAGCCGGCGTGCAGATTCTCGATGCAGTCGGTCCCGAGGTGTTCGAGCGTGTTCGCGAAGGCGATCAGGTGGAGGTAGTCGGTGGTGATTTGCTGCGCGACGGAAGTATCGTGGCCTCCGGCGTTCGACTGACGGTAAGCTCGATCGCAGAGGCCATGGAGGTCGCCAAGAGCGGCATCGGGGAACAACTCGATCGTTTCGCACGCAATACCTTAGCTTTTCTAGAGAAAGAGAAGGTGCTGCTCGCCGAGGGAGTCGGCGTTCCTCAGGTGCGTACGCCCATCAGCGGACGTCACGTGCTTGTAGTGGTCAGGGGCTATGACTACCGTGAGGACCTCGAGACACTCAAGCCTTACATACGCGAGGTTCGACCAGTGCTGATCGGTGTGGACGGGGGAGCCGATGCGATTCGAGAGGCTGGTTTCTCACCGGACATAGTCGTGGGCGATATGGACTCGGTCAGCGATGAGATGCTTACCAGCGGGGTGGAGATCGTAGCTCACGCGTATCCGGACGGGCGATCTCCGGCAAAAGAGCGTCTCGACAGACTCGGGTTGGATGCGACCTCTTGGGCAATCGGGGCAACGAGCGAAGATCTCGCGCTGCTGCTTGCCTACGAGTCCGGAGCGGATCTGATAGTGGCTGTGGGGACCCATGCTAACCTCATGGAGTATCTAGACAAGGGGCGCAAAGGTATGGCGTCGACGTTCCTCGTGCGTCTGAAGGTCGGCCCCAAGCTCGTCGATGCCAAGGGCGTCAGCAAGCTCTACCGTACTTCTGTAGGCCCGGCCGACCTAGTTCTACTGGCTGGCGCGGCTGTTTTGGTCGTGTCAGTGGTGATCACCATATCGCCCATGGCCCGCACGATGATCGGTTTGGTGCTGCTGCGTCTGAGGGCCTGGATAGGCATTTGATGGCTTTTCTTGTGAGGAGTCGAGGATGTACAACCTCAGATACCATATCGCCTCGCTGGTCGCTGTATTTCTCTCGCTGTCCATAGGGCTATTGCTCGGAACCATAGTGGTGGAAAGAGGAACGCTCGATCGCCAGAAAGAAGCTATCGTCAGAAGCTTGCAAGACGAGTTCCGCACACTGGACGAGGCCAACCGAGAGCTTCAGGCGGCGTTGACATCGCAAGAGGATCTCGTGGGGACGTTGGTTCCGCTGGTGGTTGAAGGCGAGCTCGAAGGTAGCCCCGTGCTGGTGCTGGCCAGCGCCGGCAGAGCGGATGGCCTCTCCGCAGTAAACGAGGCCATAGTGCTAGCAGGCGGGATACCGGTCACCATGATGCTCTCGGCGCCTGATTTCGGCTTGGAAGACCCGGCGGTTTCAGAAGTGATGAGCGATCTGGTAGGACCGGTCGATGAGACTGCCATCATGGCAAGCGTGGTTGAGACGCTGACTTCTGAATGGAGCACCTCAGTGCCCGGCCGGCCACTGACCGATGTGCTGTCGGAGGCAGGGGTATTCACCATCGACGGCGATCCTGGTGCAGAGACGCCTGTCGGTGCGGTGGTGGTGCTTGCATCTTTCGCGGGGGAGCCGGATTCCGGAGCGCTATCGTTCGCTCGTTCGCTTGCGGATTCGGGTCTGCCGGCAGTAGGAGTGGAGGCTGTCACTCGATCCACCGGTGTCGCGGACGCAGCGATAGAGCTGGGCCTTTCGACGGTCGACAGCATGGGAATGCCGGAGGGCACTTACTCCCTGGTCTGGGTGTTATCGGGTCGAGCCAGCGGCTCTTTCGGCTACAGGGAGGGCGCGCAGGCACCCTGGCCACGCTGAGCCGGCATGAGGCGTTCAACGTCGTTCGAATGCGAGCCTGGCAAGGGCAAGAGCGACGTGGACGAACTGCCTTCCGCGATGTATGAAGCCAGCCAGGTCACGGCCGGTGGCCGCGTGGGCCATTGCGGTCTCCACCTCGGCCACACGCAGGCCGGCTCGCAGCGCGCGAATCGTGAGTGCGACCTCAACACCGTAGCCGAACGCGAACGGAGTGCAAGCGTCGATGGCGGCACGCGAGAGCGCTCGCTGTCCCGAGAGGGGAGCTCGTGCGTCGAAGTCCCCGCCCAGTCTGGTGATTCCCCATCGAGCCAGGCCTTTCACGAGCCCGAATCCGCCCTTGCCAGACGGAGGGGAGAAGCAGGCGATGGTCATGTCGGCTCGATCGGTGAGTATGGGGTGAAGGAGCAGCTCTCCGTGTCGGGCTGTCTTCCCCAAGTCGCCGTCGAGTAGAAGCAGTACATCCGGATCGCGTGCCTCTGTCAGGCCAGCATCCAGCGCGCCACCTTTGCCCACGTTCTCTTTCAGCCGAACGACGCGTGCACCGGCGTTTTCGGCACGGCTTGCGGTGTCATCCGTAGAGGCATCGTCAATCACGATCACCTCTGAAACCGTGGGAAGTCCGATTGCAGCCGAGACCGTAGCGCCGATTCGCTCTTCTTCGTCGTGTGCAGGAATCAAGACTGCGGTCCGTGCCATCACTGACCCCCGCGGCGATTCATTCTGCTCGTGACGAAGCGGCGCAGCATATGCGCTCCAAGCGAGACCTCGCGGACACGCATGAGCCACGCCAATCCGTACGCTATGCCTAGACCGGTGAGGCCCCCTGCCAGCAGGTGAAGGATGGGACCTCCTGGTAGGGCAGCAACGGTGAGCAGCCGGACTATTCCCCAAGCGCTCAAGCCGCCTGCGATTGATGCGAGAAGCACGCGGGCGACCATGGAGGCTATTCCTCGGATATCGTATCCACCGATACGCTTGCGCAATATGAGAACCAGGGCCGAGAGGCTCAACAGATAGAAGATGCCGTCTGCGATCGGGATTCCCTTGAGGCCGATTCCACCCCAGTTAGCCAACCCAGTCGTGAGCGTGGCGTACAAGGTGATTTGAACGACGGTAAGACCGAGGTTCGTGAGCATCGGCGTGCGAGTATCCTGCATCGAGTAGAAGGTCTTGAGCACATACATGAAGGATGCGAAGAAGAAGAGCCCGGCGGCCCACCAGACAAGTATCTCTGCTACAACCGGAACATCATCGGCGGTAAACCTTCCGGCTCTGTAGAGGGTTATGAGCGGTTGACTGAGAGCGATCAGCATTGCCGCCATGGGTATCATCAGCAGCGCTGTGGTGCGGAAGCCCTTGACGAATTGCTCCTTGAAAGCGGTCCAGTCCTGTCGACCTGCCGCTTCGGACAGCTCGGTGAAGATCGCAGTTGCGAGCGCGACGGCGAATATACCGTATGGGAGCTGGTAGAACATCCATGCGTATAGCAGGGTCGCAGGCCCTTCGGGCGCGGTCTCCAGTGCGTAGGCGTTTCGGAACGACACGGCTACCACGTTCGTAGCTACGTAGATCACCGTCGGGAGTGCCATGCGGCCCATGGCCTTCATCCCGGGATGCCTGATGTCGATAGCGGGTGTGTAGCGCACCCCGGATCTCACAAGGCTGGGGAGTTGAACGACGAACATGACGAGAACGCCCATCGAAGTGCCTACCGCGAGCAGAACGAATGCAAGGTCGGGATCGTGGCCGTGAACCGGTACGTAGAGCCCAAGCAGTGCGAATATGACCACGAGGTTGTTGAAGACCGGTCCTAGAGCCGGCCAGAGGAAGCGGCGTTGGGCGTTCAAGAGCCCGCTGATGACAGCTCCGGCCCCGTATGCTACCACCTGTACCGCGAAGAAGCGGAAGAATTCCGTTGCGAGCTGCGCTTCCTCCGGAGAGATGCGAAAGGTCTGGGTTCGCACGATTTGGGCTGCGAATACGGTGCCTAGGATCGAGATGATGCCGAGGGCGACCACGGTGAGGTTGAAGAGCGAGCTGGCGTATCGCCATGCATCGTCCTCACCGGCTTCCTTGCGGCGCTGCAGGAAGACAGGAATGAACAGCGATGAGATCACGCCTCCAGCCACTAGTTCGTAGATCATATTGGGGATGTTGTTGGCTACGCTGTATGAGGCGGCCATCGCCGTGACGCCGAGCGCATAAGCGGTTGCCCACGTGCGGGCGAACCCGGTCACGCGTGAGAGTGCCGTGGAGACGGACATGATTGCGGTAGAACGTGCGATCGCAGGCCTGCTGATGAAGACCTCCTCCCATGTGGCGGTTCGCATCGGCGAGCCCGCCATCCTGCGCTATTGTAGCCCTTTGCACGTGTGTTGCCGCCCATGCGTATCTTGACCGTTCGCTAACGGCTTGCAAGCACGACAAGCGTCGCATGGTCCGCCTTGGGCTATACTTGCTTGCGGGCGCCATCAGCCCGGTCGGCTGCGATTCAGCCTCGACCTCGTATCGTGTCCCCACGAAGAGACCGCCGCTGACGGTCGGTTCGTCTGCGCCGGAGGAAGGCTCGATGAAGCATATTCGCAAAGCCGTCATCGCGTTCTGTTCTGTTGCCGTCGCTCTAGCTGCATTGCCCTCCGCGTCGCCGGCGGAAGAGCTTCCCGTAGCTCGAGTAGTGTTGGTGCTTGCTCCCTATCTGCGGTGGAGTGACGTCGACTCGCAGTTGGCCCCGACGATTCACCGGCTGGCGGAGGAAGGGGCGATCGGCAACATCAACCTTCGTAGCCGGAGTCGCATCACGAGGGCCACAACACCTCTACAGGGCGCCCTTACTTTCTCGGCGGGGTCCTGGGCTGCGGCCGATCCTGCTGCGCCGCAGCCACACAGCGTCTCTGAGTACTACGAAGGTGGTTCGGCGTTCGACGCGTACGGACGGATGACGGGTGAGGATGCGACGGGATACGACATAGTCTTCCTAGGCTTGCCCCGTACCGTCCGCTTCAACGAACAGGCTGGTACCCTGGCGATACGCCTGGGTGCTCTCGGTCAGGCGATCAGCGATGCAGGTGGCGTGACCGGTGCTGTGGGCAACTCGGATTCAGGATACGAGGTGCGAGGGCTATGGCGCAACCGTCCGGCGGCCGCTGTGGCGATGGACGAAGCGGGCCGGGTGCATCTTGGTGACGTATCGAGCAATCTCTTGGTCAACGACCCGGATGCCCCCTTCGGATTCGCGACGGACATGGATGTGTTCGGAAGCGAGTACCTGCGCGTGCTCGAGGGAGCGGAAGCTGCAGGTGGATCATCGTTCATCGTGTTGGATGCCGGAGATCCTCACAGGGCACGGGAGTTTGCGGTCGACGTCACGCCTGAAGTCGCCGAGGACCATCGGCTTGCCGCAGTGCGCACGCTCGACGAAGTGGTCCGACTGGCCGCCGACACACTACCGCGCGACGGTCTGTTGGTGGTTCTGCCTCAGGTGGTTGCCGCGGAAAGTGGCGCAGTGACGGGTTTCGGACCTGCCATCGTTTACGGGCCGGGATGGTCGGGTTATCTGAGTTCGTCTTCGACACAGCGTCGGGGCTTGGTTACCAATCTCGATGTAGCCGCCACGGTGCTCACCGAGATGGGAATCGATGTTCCGGTGGAGGTTCTCGGCAACCCCATGGTTGCCGATGGGACCTTGCTGCCGGCCGAAGACAGGATTGAGGTCCTTAGGGCTGATGACGCGACCGCAGTGGCCATCGACGGTGTCAGGGCTCCGGTGGTGAACTGGTTCATCGCCTTGACCACGATAGTGCTGCTACTGTGCACTGTGGTTCTCTTGCGCGCCCGGCGGTGGCCGGATCGAGTCGTCACAAGCGTCTCTGCGCTGGGTCGCAAGGTCTTGCTTCTCCCGCTGGCCGTTCCTCCAGCATCACTCCTGATGTTCATCGTCGATTCGCGGCCAGAATCGTCGGGCGACGCGATCGTAGCTTTCTCGATCGCTCTGGCTGGCGTATGGGTTGCCGGACTCTCTTTCGAGCGCTTCGCGGGCGAACGCATGGCGGTCATAGCGCTGAGTCTGCTGGGAGCGGCGATTCTGACGGTCGATCAGTTCGTCGGGGCTCCACTGTCCTTCACCGGTTTCTTGAGTTATTCACCACTACTTGCTGCCCGCTATTACGGTCTTGGTAATGAGGGTGCAGCCCTTCTGTTCGGGGCTGCCGCAATCGGAACAGCTTTGCTTCTCGACGAGTGTCGCAGAGGAGAACACAAACGCGCGCTAGGGCTTTGGGGCGTTCCGATCATAGGTCTGTTGGTCACGTGGGTAGGCGCGTCTCCGACTCTAGGTGCCAATATCGCGGTGGCTTTCTGGAGTGTCGTGGGGTTCGGAGCGATGTGGGCGATATACAACGAGATCCGTATCGACTGGCGCGTTATCGTCAGCGCTCTTCTGATCGTCGCAGTTCTCATAGCGATCTTCTCGTTCATCGATCTAAGAGCCGAGCCCGGTGAGCGATCTCACCTGGCGCGTGCATGGGAGAGCATGTCCAAAGGCGGCATCTCGGAGCTGTGGCTCATAGTCGTCAGGAAGGCCGAAACCAACATCCGAGTCCTGACTCACACCAACTGGACCTATCTGCTGATCGCCGTTCTTGCGTTCCTCGGCTTCATGCGTTGGCGTCCACAAGGTGACTTCGCTGCGACGCTTGAAGAGAACCCCGGCTTCTCCGCAGGGATGGCAGGATGTCTCATCGGCGGGCTTGCGGCGTATGTGACCGAGGACTCGGGAATCGTTCTTCCCGCACTCATCGTGCTCTATGTAGGCGTGGGCATCTTGCATCTTATGCTGGCTCGGCTGCCTAAGGCGGTGGCCGAGGATAGAGCTGAGGAACAGACTTGCTGAGCAGCACGACCATCTATTCCGTGATGATTCCTGCGGTCGCTGTGTTTACGGGCGTGCTTGTCCCGTGGGCCGGAATGCGCATGATGGTCCCCGCACTGCGCTCGGTGGCGCGCACCGTGCGCAACTATCGTGGGCGTGAAGTATGCCTCGGTCTGGGATTGGTGTGGGTGTTCTGGACGGCGGGCTCGGTGGCCTTTGCGGCGTTCATAGTCATCTGTGAGCGGATCATCGAGGCGAGGCTGGACGCATGGTTGTCAAGTTCGCATCTGCTGCTGGCCTTCATGGTGTTCGGCGGGTTCGTATTCGGTCTTATCGATGATGCATTTGGCAATTCGGAACACAGGGGGTTTCGCGGTCACCTTGCGGAGTTGACGAAAGGAAGACTCACAACGGGCTCGCTCAAGCTCTTCGGCATAGGCGTTCTTTCGTTTGCTGGTGGCGCAATAGTCAGTGGCATGAGACACGACCGCATCGGGGTCTTGGATAGCATCCAGAGTGTGGGGCCATGGCTCTCGAATGTTCTGCCTGCCGCGGTCGTGATCGCTCTCGGCGCAAACACGATAAACCTCCTTGACGTGCGTCCAGGACGCGCTCTGAAGGGCTATCTCGCTCTGTCGTTTCTCGGCATCGGCTTGTTGACGTGGTTCGGGCCGATGTTCGCAGGCACCATCCAAAGTGGTAGCCAAGGCGTCGCATCGAGCGAATTGCTTGCGCTGACGGCGTTCGTCATTGGTCCGGCGACCGCTGTTTGGCGCTACGACCTAGGCGAATGCTGCATGCTCGGGGATGCCGGTGCCAACGCGGCCGGCATGTGTGCGGCGACGCTCGTCGCGATAAGCCTGCCCCCAAGCGGGCTCCTGATAGTCGCGGCGATACTCCTCGGCCTGAATCTCGCCTCGGAGAGAGTATCGTTTTCTGCAGTGATCGAGCGAACGCGCCCGCTAGCCTGGCTCGACTCGCTTGGAAGACTACAAGATGCCGAGGCAAAAACGGAAGAATGAGGGCCCGCGTGTCGTTTCGCGCGGGTAGAATGACAAAGGGGACATGAGAGGGCCGAGGCGGACGGAGGCTGGATCCGACAGATGGCGAAACACATATTCGTGACCGGTGGTGTGGTGAGTTCGCTCGGCAAGGGGATAACCGCGGCTTCTCTCGGGCGCCTGCTGAAGTCTCGTGGCCTGAAGGTCACCATCCAGAAGCTCGACCCTTACCTCAATGTAGATCCAGGCACGATGAGCCCGTTCCAACACGGCGAGGTGTTCGTCACGGATGACGGAGGGGAAACAGACCTCGATCTCGGACACTACGAGCGCTTCATCGACGAGCCTCTTGCACGTGATTGCAGCGTGACCGCTGGATCCATCTATCAGACCGTCGTCACCAAGGAACGGCGCGGTGACTTCCTCGGCGGCACGGTACAAGTGATTCCGCACGTTACCAACGAGATCAAGGATCGCATCACACGTCTTGCGGAGCAGACGAAACCAGACGTGATAATCACCGAAGTGGGTGGCACTGTCGGCGATATCGAATCTCTGCCGTTCATCGAGGCTATCCGCCAGTTGAAGAAGGATGTCGGTGCTGCTGACGTATGCTACATCCACGTCACTCTGGTACCCTACATCGCTACCTCGGCGGAGCTGAAGACCAAGCCCACTCAGCACTCTGTCAAGGAACTGCGCTCGATCGGTATCCAACCGGACTTCATAGTGTGCCGTTCGGACCGGTCCATCGACGCGAGCATACGGCGCAAGATAGCACTCTTCTGCGACGTGGACCCCGAGGCGGTCGTCAGCGCTCAGGATGCGACCTCGATATACGAGGTTCCCCTACACCTTCGTGAACAGGGTCTCGATGAGATGGTGATCGAGCGCCTGGATCTTGAGTGCGGCCTGCCCGACATGGACGAGTGGGAGTCATTCGTCTCCCACTCGGCATCGCTTTCCGACAACGTCGACATCGCACTGGTCGGGAAGTACGTGAAGTTGCCCGATGCCTACTTGTCGATCACCGAAGCCCTCGATCACGCTGGGATATTCCACGATCACAACGTCGCCGTGCACTGGCTCGATGCGGAAAGCCTCACCCCTGAAGAAGTTGACAGGATTCTGTCGAAGATGGACGGGATATTGGTGCCTGGGGGTTTCGGCATCCGGGGGATCGAAGGGAAGGTGCGTGCGACGCGGTTTGCTCGTGAAAACGACGTCCCGTTCCTTGGAATATGTCTCGGGATGCAGGTGGCTGTGGTCGAGTTCGCCAGGCATGTGGCCGGACTCGAAGGTGCGAACTCGGCCGAGTTCGAACCCGCCGCCGAGCATCCTGTCATCGACCTGATGTACGAACAGCACGATCTGGCCGACATGGGCGGAACCATGCGTCTTGGAGCCTACCCGTGCAAAGTCACGCCTGGGACTAAGGGATTCGAGGCGTACGGCGAGGAGGTCACATACGAACGCCATCGCCATCGCTTCGAAGTCAACAATGCCTACCGGCAACAGCTTGCCGATGCGGGACTTACGATAAGCGGGGTCTCGCCTGACGGCAAGCTGGTCGAGATGATCGAGCTGCCGAATCATTCCTGGTTCGTGGGCATGCAAGGTCATCCGGAGTTCAAGAGCAGGCCTACCCGTCCAGCACCGCTCTTCCGGGACTTCGTGGGTGCTGCGGTGGATTACAAGCACCGCAAAGAGGGCTGAGCGGGCGTGGGCGCCGATCGGTTACTCGCGACATTCTTGGATCTGGTGCGCATAGACAGCCCTTCGGGCTTTGAAGCGGCTGTTGCCGGATACTGTGCTGAAGCCCTCAGATCGATGGGCTTCAGCGTGCGGACGGATGCGACCGCTGCGCTCACTGGCTCGAACACTGGAAACCTCATCGCCAAGCTTCCGGGCACGTCACCCGCTGCTCCGTCGCTCGTGCTTGCTGCCCATCTCGATTGCGTTCAGCCATGTGAGGGCGTGGAGCCGGTCGTGCGCGACGGAATCGTGTCCTCGGCCGGTTCGACAGTGCTGGGCGCAGACGACAAGGCCGGTATCGCTGTGATATTGGAGGGAGTCCGACGCGCCATCGAGGACGGAATCGAACGAGGACTGGTGCGGGTGATACTCACGGTAGGCGAAGAGGCCGGGCTTCAAGGCGCCAAGGCTCTAGATATGGACGAAGTGGCTGCCGACCTTTGTCTCGTGTTCGATGCAGACGGGAAGCCCGGCGGAATCGTGGTAGGCGCACCGACACACTACACCTTCGTTGCTGTCTTCGAAGGCCGCGCCGCGCATGCGGGCGTGGCACCCGAGGAAGGCTCATCCGCCCTCGTGATGGCCTCGCGCGCCGTGGTGGACATGGAGCTGGGCAGAATCGACGACACGACGACCGCCAACGTAGGGACTATCGAGGGCGGAACGGCCACGAACGTCGTTCCGGCAAGGGTCACTCTCGCGGGAGAGTGCCGCTCGCTCGGTCGCGAGCGGGTCGAGGAGGTTCGCCAGGCGATGGATGCAGCGATGCGTACGGCAGCGCTTTCCCAAGACGGCCGGGTGGACGTGCAGTGGACTAAGGAGTACGACGCCTACAATATGGACGAGGACGAGCCCGCACTGGCCTTGGTGCGTCTGGCGTGTTGCGATGTGGGGTTGACGCCGCGGCTCTTCACCACAGGCGGAGGCAGCGACGGAAGCATATTCGCTCGGTCGAAAACGCCGACGTTGGTGCTCTCCTGCGGGATGCAGTCCGTGCACTCTACTGAGGAGAGCATATCCGTGTCAGACTTGGAGTCGCTCGCAGCCCTGGTGCGGGAGATCATCGGCAGGTTGGCGGAGAGCCGGACATGAGACTCATCTGGGCGACGGTCTCCTCGGTCGAACACGAGACCGAGTCCCTGCAACATCTCACCGTGGCGCTCGACGATGGCTCAGATGGTCTTGCGATCTCGTATCGTATTCTGGGGGCGCGATGCATGCTTGGCGATCGAGTACTGCTCAACACAACGGCTGTCGATCTCGGCCTTGGGACAGGGGGGACACACTTCGTGCTCGCCCGTCTGGGTACGCCTGAAGGAGTGGCATTCGACACTTCTTCGGGGGGTCACGTCATGAAGCTGCGTTACACCCCGCTTCAGACGGACGTGTTCTCGATCGAAGAGCCGAACAGCCCTCATCACTCAGTGATGTCCGCAGCGACGGAGCTCGATGACATGCCTGTGGCATGTTGCGGCCTGCACAGCCAAGTCCCTCTGGTCGCTGCCGCCGTCAAACAGGTGGATGCGGAACTCAAAGTCGCTTACGTCATGAGCGATTTCGCAGCGCTTCCGTTCGCGCTTTCCGAGATCGTGCGTGCAGCGGTCGACGCCGGGTTGATCGACGGGTCGATCACTTGCGGTCAGGCGTTCGGTGGTGACTACGAAGCCGTCAACGTGCACTCCGCGCTGTTGGCCTCTCGCCACGTGGTCAAGGCTGACGTAGCGATAGTGGGAGTGGGTCCGGGCGTGCTGGGCACCGCCACTCCCTTCGGGCATGGGGGCGTCGCTCAAGGCGAGGCGATCAATGCTGTCGCGGCTTTGGGAGGCGTGCCCGTCGCGGTCCTTCGGGTCTCTTCTGTCGACGATCGTGAGCGGCACAGAGGTGTCAGTCATCACTCGCTTACCGCTCTGACTCGCGTGGCTCTCGCGCCAGCCATTGTAGCCATGCCTCGTCTTCCCACCGAACTTGTTCGCGCGATCGAGGAGGTACTCGAAGCCGGAGGGGTCTGGCAACGCCACAACCGGGTCTACGCCGAGCGAGATGACTGCCTGTCACCCGAGATGCGTGGCTTGCGAGTGAGCACCATGGGGCGAGGACCCGAAGACGATCCGGTGTTCTTTGCAGCAGCGTATGCCGCAGGCGAGGTATGTGCGCGCGTAGCAAATGGAAGCTTGCCGCTCTCTTCTCTATGAGACACTCGATCAGCTTCGGGCGGCCGTGGCTGGCTGCAGGTGTATGATCGGTCTATGAACCCGCTCTCTCTACATCCCTCCGCCGAGGAGTTCCTGTCGCATCTTGCCGTGGAAAGGGGCTCATCGCGACACACGGTGGATGCCTATCGGCGTGATTTGGGGAAGTACCTCGCGGTGCTCCACGACCGTGGCGTAAGCGATCCAGCTCTATCCAGCCGTGACGACATCCAGGCTTTCGTAAGCCTTCTGAAGGACCGAGGGTTGTCGCCTGCCAGTATCGAGCGCGCGGTTTCCGCGCTGAGGAGCTTTCACAGCTTCCTCGTTCGCGAGGGCTTGGCCGAGGAGAACCCTGCTGGTCGGATCCCTTTGCCGAAGAAGCCCTCTCGTCTACCGGAAGCACTAAGCATCGAGGATGTCGAAAGAGTGCTTTCGCAGCCGTTTCCAGAAGGTCCGAGGGGACTTCGTGACCGCGCCATGCTGGAGGCTCTTTACGGGTGTGGCCTGCGGGTAAGCGAACTCGTGGCGCTCGACCTGTCCGACTTCGACCTCACCGAAGGCTTCCTCAAGGCCTGCGGCAAGGGCGGAAAGGAGCGCATCGTTCCGCTGGCAGGAATGGCTGAACGGGCGGTTTCCGGCTATCTGGAGCAAGGCCGTCCCGCTCTTCACACCAAGAAGGGCGTTTCCCGTGTCGATCCCTCGGCAGTGTTCTTGAACGTAAGAGGGGGTAGGCTTACGCGCCGCGCCGTCTTCGATATCGTGCGTGAGTATGGCAAGCGTGTCGGTGTAGAGCTACATCCACATATGCTGAGACATTCGTTCGCTACCCATCTGTTGGAGGGGGGCGCCGATCTGCGAGCACTGCAGGAGATGCTCGGGCACGCGGACATCTCCACGACGCAGGTATACACGCACGTAGACATATCTCACCTGCGCGAGGAGTACCTTTCGACCCATCCGCGTGCCGGGCTGAGGTAAGCCGACATGCATACGCCGGCTAGTCCGTCTGATCGCGCGACAGCGGTCAACAAGAAAACGATGGTGTGGCCGGAAGGAAGGTATAGAATGAATAACAACAGCGGGTTCGTGCATCGGAGGAGGGAGATCTGAGTGGATACCAAGTTAAGAAAGGTGCTGGCGTTACTTCTCGTCTTTGCGCTCGTGACGGTATTCGCGATCGGGTGTGCAGCGGAGGAGGAAGAGCCGGTCGATGACGGCGTCGAGGCTCCAGTCAGTGACGTCAAGGCGGCCATGGTCACCGACGTGGGCGGTCTGGGTGACAAAACGTTCAACGACGGCACTTACGAAGGCCTGAAGCGTGCCGAAAGAGAACTAGGCGTTGAGATCAGGGCCATCGAATCCAGCGAGATCGCCGACTACGAACCCAACATCGACCAGCTTGCGAATGCGGGATTCGATGTGATCTTCACGGTCGGATTCCTAATGACCGACACGACGATCAAGAAGGCTCCCGATTACCCCGATGTCGCTTTCGGTGGCATCGACCAGTTCTTCGAGGAGCCTCCGGACAACGCCGTGGGTCTACTCTTCAACGAGCATGAAGGAGCATATCTCGCCGGTGTAGTTGCGGGACTGGGCACGCTCGATCAGGATCTCGACGACCGCATCAACGACGACAACGTGATTGCTTTCATCGGCGGCATGGACATTCCTCCCGTCGAGAAGTTCGAAGCGGGCTTCATAGCAGGTGCTAGGTCCGTCAATCCTGACGTAGAGGTGGTGGCCCTCTATGCAGGAACCTTCGAAGATCAGGCCAAGGGCAAGGAACTCGCGCTATCCGCTATCGATCAGGGTGCAGACATCGTGTTCGCAGCTGCCGGTCTGACCGGTCTCGGGTCGATCACAGCATGCCAGGAGCGCGGTGCACTGTTCATCGGCGTCGACGTGGATCAGTACTTCTCGGTTCCCGGTTCTGGTGATGTCATGCTCACATCGGCCATGAAGAGTCTCGAGGTAGCTGTCTTCGAGACCATCAAGTCCGTTGTGGACGGTACTTTCGTGGGCGGCCAGAACCGGTTCTTCGGTCTTGCTGATGACGGAGTCGGTCTCGCGCCGTTCCACGAGTTCGAAGACGCGGTGTCCCAGGAGATCAGGGATGCTGTCGAAGAAGCCCGTCAGAACGTGCTAGACGGCACCGTCACCGTCCCGCCCACTCGCGCTGAGCTGTAAGGACGGGGAGTCGGGGCTCGAGTGTCGATCTGATGTTCGAACCGAGGGCGGCCGGCAAGACCCGGTCGCCCTTTCTTCGAGGCTGAGCGTGTATCGGGCCGGTCTTAGGGAGGCATTATGGCACCTCCGCTGATGGAGCTGCGCGACATCACTAAGCGCTTTCCTGGCGTGCTGGCAAACGACTCCGTCTCCCTCTCGATCGAGCCCGGCGAGATCGTCGCTCTTCTCGGAGAGAACGGAGCGGGGAAGAGCACGCTGATGAACGTGGTGTACGGACTGCTCTCTGCCGACAAGGGAGAGGTTCGTATCGAGGGTGATGCGGTCCACATAAGATCGCCCCGCCAGGCCATCGACCTGGGCATCGGAATGGTTCACCAGCACTTCATGCTCGTGCCGCCCCTGACCGTCACCGAGAACATCGTTCTCGGCAACGAACCGGCCCATGCCGGTGTCATAGACTTCTCACAGGCGCGCGAGGCGGTACGGGATATATCGAAGCGCTACGGACTCGCCGTCGACCCCGATGCGGTAGTGCAGGACCTTTCGGTCGGAATGCAGCAACGCGTGGAGATCCTGAAAGCACTCTATCGCGGTGCAAGGATTCTGATTCTCGACGAGCCTACTGCGGTTCTCACCCCTCAGGAGGTCAAGGGTCTCTTCGAGGTGGTTCGCTCACTTGTCACCGAAGGGCTGTCGGTGGTCTTCATCACCCACAAGCTCGAAGAGGTGATGGGGCTGGCTGACCGGGTCGTGGTAATGCGCGACGGGCGCGTCGTGGGCGAAACTCGGCCGAGCGAGACCGATATGGCCGGACTCGCTCGTATGATGGTGGGTCGCGAAGTCGTCTTCCGGGTCGAGAAGAAAGCCTCTGGACGTGGGGACACCATTCTCGAGGTCGACGATCTGAAGGTCCTCGACGAGCGTGGCCTGGAGGCGGTCAAAGGGGTTTCATTCGAGGTGTGCACGGGGGAGATCGTAGCCCTGGCGGGGGTAGGCGGTAACGGTCAGACCGAACTCGTCGAGGCTTTGACCGGCTTGAGAGAAGCTGTGGGCGGAACGATTAGCCTTAAGGGCAAGGACTTCACACACGCTGCTGCCAGAGAGATCATCGCCGCCGGTTTGTCTCACGTACCGGAGGACCGCCATCGCAGAGGGCTGGTCCTGGATTTCGACCTGAGCGAGAACGTCATCTTAGGAGATCACCGTCGGGCACCCTTCGCTCGGCACGGAGTACTCGATTTCGCCGCGGTTACCGACGTCGCCCGAAAACGAATCGCCGACTACGACGTTCGCACGCCCTCAGAACGCGTGAAGGCTTCGGCGCTTTCCGGCGGCAACCAGCAGAAGCTCGTCTTGGCTCGAGAGCTCGGCCGCGATCCAGACCTGCTCGTTGCCGCGCAGCCCACACGTGGACTGGATGTGGGCGCGATCGAATTCGTGCACAGTCAGATCCTAGCCGAGCGGGACAGAGGGAAGGCGGTTCTGCTCGTCAGCCTCGAACTCGAGGAGATCCAGATCCTTGCAGATCGGATTCTGGTGATTTTCGAGGGCCGCATCGTCAAGGAGTTCGCGGCAGGTGAGGCGAGTGACGAGGACCTCGGTTACTACATGACGGGGGGAAGCGGCGAAAAGCTTGCTTTCGATGCGGAGGAGGTGAGATCTGCAGATGACGGAGTCGATGCATGAGATGACGATTCGCCGGCTACTTGCGATAGTCCGGGAGTTGGCCGTTCCGATAGTCTCGGTCGTCATCGCCATGGTCATCGGTTCCATCATCATGCTGATCTCGGGATTCGATCCAGTAGCGGCCTTTTCAGCCCTGCTCAAGGGGTCGTTCGGCGGCGGACGCCAGATCGGCGAGACGATGCTGCGTGCCACCCCGCTGATGTTCACAGGGCTTGCTGTCGCTTACGGGTTTCGTGCCGGACTGTTCAATATCGGCGCCGAGGGCCAACTGTTCATGGGAGGTCTTTCGGCAGCGTGGCTCGGAATCGTGCTAGCTGGCCTTCCTCGGCCACTCAACATCGTTCTCATGATCTTGGCAGGCGCGGCGATCGGTGCGGCTTGGGCGTTCATACCGGCGCTTCTCAAGGCCAGAGTAGGTGCGCACGAGGTCATCACGACGATGATGTTCACCTACATCGGGCGCTACATAGTGTCATGGCTCGTCACAGGTCCGTTGAAAGCGCCCGGACAGATACCTCAGACGGACGTGCTGCCTACTGAATCGACTCTGCCGAAGCTCCACGAGGTGACTGCCTTTCTGCCTATCTCGCGTGCGCACTTGGGGTTCGCCATCGCCGTGGTGCTTGCCATGTTCGTGTGGTGGGTGCTCAAGTACACTTCTCTAGGTTACGAGTCACGTGCCGTAGGCTACAATCCGTGGGCCTCGGAAACGGGCGGCATCTCGGTCTCGGCGACCACGGTGAAGGCACTCTGCATCTCCGGCGCCCTCGCAGGACTAGCGGGAGTGACCGAGGTGATGGGCGTCCACTTGCGCTTATTCGATCAGTTCTCGCCTGGATTCGGCTTCACGGGTATCGCTGTAGCATTGCTCGCCAAGAACAACCCCATAGGCGTGATAGCGGCGGCTATCCTCTTCGGGGCTCTTTCGGCCGGTGGCGGCACGATGCAGCTGGAGGCAGAGGTTCCACAGAAGGTCATCTTCGTCATCCAGGCGCTGATCATATTCCTCGTCGCGGCCGAGCAGATCGCCCGCTGGATAATCGGACGCGCGAGTCGTGAGGGAGTCGAGCATGCTGGCTGAGATCTTCACTCCCGATCTCTTCGCCTCGGCCATACGTATGGCGACCCCACTTGCGCTAGCCGCTATCGGCGGTACGATCTGCGAACGATCGGGTGTGGTGAACATCGCACTCGAAGGCATGATGCTCTTCGGGGCGTTCATGGGCGTCGTCGGTGCCATGTTCCTAGGTAGTGCCTGGGCCGGTGTCTTGGTGGCGATCATGTCCGGTATGGCACTAGGATTGATTCACGCGTTCGCTTCGATCACGTTGAGGACCGATCAGGTCGTGTCCGGTACAGCCATCAACATACTTTCTCTCGGTCTGACGGGTTTCTTGATGGAAGTGATTTTTGGTCATCCTGGGACTACCGATCCAGTCGCGAGGCTGAAACCGGTATTCGATATCTCCGGACCCACAGAGGGTGCCCTCGGTACCGCATGGCGTTGGTTCGACGCTATCGTTCTCAGCTATACGCCGATCGTGTACTTTGCGATAGTCGTCGCTATCGTAGGACAGTGGGCACTCTTCAACACTCGTTGGGGCTTGCGTCTACGTTCCCTGGGTGAACATCCGCGAGCAGCGGACACGGTGGGCATAAGCGTGGTCAGAGGGCGGTATTCCGCGGTCATCGTCAGCGGAGCTCTCGGTGGCCTCGCGGGAGCCAACCTGACATTGGAGCAGGTCGGTTCGTTCACGGAAGGAATGACCAACGCACGCGGGTTCATCGCCTTGGCCGCCAACATCTTCGGACGCTGGACACCTGCAGGGAGCTACGGCGCTTCGTTGCTCTTCGGGTTCGCCGATGCTTTGCAGATCAAACTTCAGTTGTTCAGGGACGTGATTCGAATACCGTCGCAGTTCTTCCTGATGCTACCCTATGTGCTGACCGTCATCGTGCTAGCCGGGGCAGTTGGGCGCGCCGTAGCGCCGGCCGCTATCGGCAAGCCGTACGAGAAAGGCTAGTGGATGAACCTTTCGCGGACGGTGCGCAGTCTTCTCTGGGCATTCACGTGGGGTCTTGGAGCCGCAATCGGGGTCGCGATGGGTGGCTGGCTCACGGTCGTGGGAGGTGAGGCTTCTCCGGGAGCAGAATCCCTCGATCTGGTCCATGACGTACTGGTACTACCCGTTCTCGCCGGACTCGGAGTCATGGCGCTCCATCTCGTCGGCCAAGCTCTCGTCTCCGTTGCGCGCAGCGTTCGAGCGAGCCCAAGCGACGGCGAGAATAACGATGGCAAGTAGCCCGAAAGCGATCAGATCCCAGGGCAGGTCCGGCCTGAAGTCACCACCGCGCAGGATCGAGCGTATCAGGTAGGCGGCGGCAGGCAGCGCCACCGCCGCCCACAGTGGCATTCTGATATCAGGTCTCAACATCGTGGCTAAGCCTCTGACGACTCGGGTTCTTTCGCCGTAGCCGCACGGCGTCGACGCCGTAGAGCACGAATACTCAACCAAACGATGGCCACGACCGCCACCAAGGGGAGCGCGCTCATCACCAGTACTATCATCGCGTTGATCGTACCAACCATGCCGCGGACACCTGTCGTTATCGCTCGCACGAAGCCCCAGTCTTGGCCGGCCGGGCTGATGACAGGGGGCTTGCCAGCCAACTCGATCGTGACTGTGGCCATAGAAGCCTGTCGCTCAAAGTACTCGATTTGGGCTGTCAGGGACTCGATATCGCCTCGGACGCGTCCGAGTTCTGCTTCGATTGCTAGCATCTCTTCGACGTTTTCGGCCTTTTCGAAGAACTGCCGCAGCCGACCTTCTTGCGCCTGCAGGTTTTCGAGCCGGGCGGAAAGGTCGATGTGCTGTTGCGTTACGTCGCTTTCATCCTCGGCCTGGCGCAGTACAGTGCCGAGTCCGGATACTGCGTCGACGAAGGCGTCGAGGTTTTCCGGAGGAATGCGTGCTATGACGAAGCCCTTAAGCGGGCTACCGTCAGCTAGCGCTCCGGTGGCTTCGTAGCGGTATACCGGAGTGTCTTCGTCCGTGCTTACCTGGACTCCGGTGACTATGCCGTCAGCTTTCTCGACTTCATCGCGTACCGCAGCGACGGCCGGCTCCACGTCGTCAACCTGTACGCGTATGCCGAGCGAGCGGATGATGAGCCGCTCTTCGGTTGGAACGGTCGCGGCATCTCGGCCGATTTCGCCGGGGGGAGGTTCTGGAGCAGGCATCTCCTCGACGGATGCCGCATCACCGGGCTCGCCGGGGAAGACTTCGTACTTGAGTTCGTCATCGACGAAGAGCCCCCGATCCGGGGTCGCGGACGGGTCGATCAAGCGCTCTATGCTCCCGCATGCCGTCAACGAGAACAGGGCGAACAGGAACACAGTCGTTACAAAGACTCGCAGAAGCTGTCGTGCACCGAAACACCGATTCATCCCTGACATGCCTGCCTCCTGTGATCGCAGGAACCGTCTGCGAGAGCGCAAACGCCCTCGTCGCCTATTTAGGCGGGAGGGCGTTCGGGTGAAAGCGGAATCGGCAGAGGGGCTACTTCTCGAGCTTCTCTTCCATCTTCTTCATCTGGGTCGCCGCATAGGCACCGAGTGCGATACCTATGGCTACCACGACAAAGAAGATGAAGACCAGGAAATTGAACACAGCACTTGCGATGTTCGCACCCATAGGGGAGCGTCACCTCCGTGTGGCCAGACATCTCTTCCGACGATTCTACCCGTACGTGCGTACAGGCGGCAACACATTCTCACGATTACCCTGGTCTCTAGATTCCGTTTTCAAGGCCGATTCCCTTCCCGATTCACTGACATAGACGTAAGCGAAGGGGAGTCCGTTCGCGGATTCTAGACCGCCGATTCAACTGCTGCCACAGAGACCTAGTGGCGCCACTTGGGATTGCGTGGGATGAATTCCCATATAGGTGTTGCAATGTGGGATGAAGTGGAATACAGTGTGAGACACACGCGAGGCACTCATTCACACGTATAGGGCTTGCAAGTACACGACCAGAGGGAGTGGGGAGGACAGCTCACGATGTTCCTCGGCGACTACCAGCATACGTTGGACGCTAAGGGGCGCGTGTCTTTACCTGCGAAGTTCCGTGGCGAGATGACCGGAAAGCTCGTCATTGCGAAGGGCTTCGAGGGGTGTCTCTACATCTACCCTGCAGAGAAGTACGGGGAGTTCGTGGATCGTCTTATGGAGAGAGACGATTTCAACCCGCAGTTCCGTAAGGTCCGCAGGTTCTTCACTTCTGGAGCCGTCGAAACCGAACTCGATGCCACGGGTCGCGTAAGCCTACCTCAGATACTGCGCGAGTACGCGGGACTGGACAAGGACGTCTCGATCACCGGAAACGGCGACCGGATAGAGATATGGGACAACGCGAAGTGGACCGAGTACAACGGTCACACTACGGACAATATCGAGCAGGATGCCGAGGAGCTCGCCGATATCGGTCTGCTCTAGGGCTTTGAGAATGGAATACCGGCACATCCCGGTTTTGCCGGCCGAGGTCACGAAGCAACTTTCGATGCACCCCGGTTCTATCATCGTCGACTGTACCTTAGGCGGGGCAGGACACGCGAAACGGATAGCAGATTCAATCGCTCCCACTGGAACACTTGTGGGCATCGACCAAGATGACGCAGCACTCAACGCAGCAGCAGACGTACTACGCCTCGGCCGGCAAGCCATCTTGTTGAAGGGGAACTTCGCCGATCTCGACCGCTTGCTGTCGCAAGCCGGAATCGCCTACGCGGACGGGTTCCTCTTCGACCTCGGTGTCTCCTCCGCGCAGCTCGACTCTCCCGAACGAGGTTTTTCCTACAGACAGGAAGCTGCGCTCGACATGCGGATGGATCCTTCAAGTGGAGGAATCACCGCCGCAGACGTGGTCAACACGTACTCAGAAGCCGAACTGACGCGGATCGTCCGCGAGTACGGTGAGGAACGGTGGGCCTCGCGCATCGCAGCATTCATTGTAGCTGCGCGAGGCCGCCGGTCCATCACGACAACGACAGAGCTTGTCGAGATAGTCAAGGACGCGGTTCCTGCCTCGGCCAGACGAAGTGGCCCGCATCCCGCACGGCGAACCTTCCAGGCGTTGCGTATCGAGGTGAATAAGGAACTGGCAGTGCTCGAGAAGGGATTACATTCCGCGGTCAGGTGGCTGTCGACGGGAGGCAGAATCGTCGTGATCAGCTATCACTCGCTTGAGGACCGCGTGGTGAAGAGTGTCTTCTCCGAACTCGTTTCCAAGTGCGAGTGCCCTCCCGACTTGCCAACATGTGTCTGCGGGAAAGTGCCGGTACTCCAGGTTCTGACCAAACGCCCTGTCGTTCCGACAGAGGCTGAAGTGAAGCGCAACCCGCGTGCGCGAAGTGCGAGACTGCGGGCGGCGGAGAAGTTGTAGGATGCGTCGCGCCGGTGCGACGCATCGGGGTCTGGAGAGGAGGAACGGGTATGGCTGTCTCGGCTCATTGCCGAAGGTTGCACGCTACCCGAACGTCTTTCATACCCGTTCTCCGTGCAGTGGGCGGCTGGGCCCAAACTCGCAAGCCGAAGTCGGCCCGCCGCGTCATCAGAGCGGACGGCCCGGCCCGCTCGTCGGCACGTCAGACTGCGCATTGTCGTCGCGCCTTTCAGGTCGCGTGCGTCGTGCTCACCTTGTCGTGTGGGGTCGCAATGGGAAGGGTCGCTCTGGTCGTGCAAGCCACAGAGGCTTCCCTCGAGGCGAATATGCTCAAGCAGAGTATCGAGAACGAAGTGATCAGGGGCGAGACGCTCGAGGCGAATCGCAGCGCGTTGGAGATGCCGGCTCGAATCAAGAGTATCGCTGGCGCCTCGATGGGGATGGACCCGGCTATGGAGGTATCCTATCTGACCATTCCGAAGTCAACCGAGGCTGAGGAGACGGCCGGGGAGGTAGCTCGAGGACGTGGGACGCCTGAATCCTCCGAGCGTATAGCCAACGTGCTTGCCAGTGTGATGCGCATGACTGCAGGCGAAGCTGAGGTGCTCCTGGTCGGTGACGCAGGGCTCGCGTCGTCGCGATGAGTGCGGTCGGCGCGCGGGAGGTGTGCCGGTGGCGAAGCGAAAACGTCCTGCGGGACTGAGCCGCGAACGACACACCCTGGTTCTGCTCATAATGCTCGCCGCACTGCTGGCGGTGGGCGTGCGCCTCGTCTACCTGCAGGCGTATGCTGCGCCGATGTATGCAGAGCGCGCGCAGAATCAAAGGACTCGTGACATAGAGATCGCGCCGAAGCGGGGGACCATCTTCGATCGAGACGGTGAGCCGCTGGCTGTGTCGCGAGAGGCACGCACCATCTATGCTTCCCCGCGGCTCGTAGAAGACGCGACGGCGACTGCAGAAGTGCTTTCGATAGTACTCGGCGGCGAGGTCTCCGACTACGTGGAGCGTCTGAGAAGCGACAAAGGGTTCGCCTACATCTCTCGTAAAGTCGATCCTGAGCGTGCCGAGGCGGTGGAAGAGCTTCGACTGAAAGGAATAGGGCTGCTGAAGGATTCCCGACGCACATATCCGTCGGGGGAGTTGGCAGCTCAAGTCCTTGGGTTCACCGGAATCGATGACGAGGGTCTGAGCGGGCTGGAACTACACTACGATTCGTTGCTCGCCGGTGAACCGGGGTTCGTTCTGGCCGAGCGGGACCCGTTCGGCCGACCTATACCCGGCGGAGTGATGCACACGGAGGAGCCGGTTGACGGCAGCGACATCGTGCTCACGATCGACAGGGACGTCCAATACGTGGCTCAACTCGAACTCCAGACAGCGGTTGAGAAATGGCAGGCTGCTGCCGGCTCGATCGTGGTCATGGATCCTGCAAGCGGCGAGATACTGGCCATGGCCTCTGTACCGGGGTTCAATCCTAATCGCTTCGCGGATGCTGACTCCTCGGCGTATCGAAACAGGTCGATCACCGATGTATATGAACCGGGATCAACACTGAAGGCTATTACCGGAGTGTCAGTGATCGACGCCGGGCTCTACGATTCACACAGCATGTTCGAGATTCCTCCGACCCTGAAAGTCGCCGGCAGAACGATCAAGGAGGCTCATCCTAGGCCCACGGTTAACTGGTCGCTCACCGAGATCGTGACGAACTCGTCTAACGTGGGCTCGGTGATTTTGGGCATGGCCTTGGGCGAGCAGCAACTCTACGACTACTTAGACAGGTTCGGGTTCACGGAAAAGACCGGGGTGGACTTCCCGGGTGAGGCGGTCGGGCACGTTCCACCGGTCGATTCGTGGTCTGCCACTTCGATCGCCAACATCCCGTTCGGGCAAGGTGTCTCGATGACCCCGCTGCAGCTTGCACGGGCCTTCTCGGCTATCGCCAACGGGGGCGAGCTTGTGAAGCCCCACTTCTTGCTCGAGGTTCCCGAGGAACCGCACGTTCGTGCCTCCAGGCAGAAACGCAGGGCGATTTCGGAGGAAGCGGCCGAAGCCATGTGTGAGGCGCTCAAGGCGGCTGTGAGCGAGGGCACCGGATCTGCGGCCGCTGTCGAAGGTTACGAGGTGGCCGGCAAGACCGGGACTGCTCAGAAAGCGCGGACCGACGGCCGCGGCTATGCGCCTGGGAAGTACGTGGCGTCTTTCTCGGGATTCCTGCCTGCCGAAGATCCAAGAGTACTCGTAGTGGTCATGATCGATGAGCCTAAAGGAGCGATCTACGGGGGCGTGGTCGCCGCACCCGTCTTCTCTGAGGTAGCTCGCTTCACGGTCTCGCATCTGAGGATTCCACCGACGGCTCTACCAGCGTTTTCTGAATCCGATGTCGTTACGGCAACAGCTGAGCAAGACACGCCATGAGGGAGAATATCCCATGCTAGAATCTACCTTCACATCGTGGTGAGAGAGAGTGGCTGACATACGCATCCGACAACTCTTCGAAGGGTCGGGAATGGCCATCGACGCCGATGTCGCCGATGTCGAGGTTGGTGGAGTAGCGTACCGTTCGGATCGGGTGTCGCCCGGTGACGCCTTCTTCTGCGTTCCTGGATTCGTACATGACGGACATGAATTCGGCGCCGAAGCGGCGGCACGTGGCGCAGTGGCCCTCGTGTGCCAGCGCAGGGTTGCTGATGTGGGCGATATCCCTCAGGTAGTCGTGGAAAACACACGAATCGCCCTCGCTCACGCATCGGCAATCTTCTATGGAGACCCGAGTCATGAAATGGCAGTCGTGGGTATAACCGGGACCAACGGCAAGACGACCACCACATATCTGGTGGACAGCATCGCTCGGGCTGCCGGACATACCACAGGGATACTGGGTACTGTGGAGATCCGGATGGCGGACGACAGAATCGCCACGTCTCGCACTACACCCGAGTCCACCGATCTACAACGCATGCTCGCCGAGATGCGTGAGGTTGGCGTCGACACGGTATCCATGGAAGTGTCGTCCCATGCGATCGATCTGCATCGGGTGACATCCGTCCGCTTCGCGGTAGCGGCTTTCACGAATCTCTCTCAGGACCATTTCGACTACCATCACACGATTGAGGAGTACTTCTCTGTGAAACGGCGCCTGTTCACCGAGTTCGAGGTGGGAGAACGGGTCATCAACATAGATGATGTCCTAGGCGCTGGCATGGCTCTGGAATTCGGCGATGCGCTTACCGTGGGCAGGGACCCCGAAGCAGCGATACGCGCTGTCGACGAGAAGCTTTCGTCTCGTGGAGCCCGGTTCATCTTGCTTACCCCGGTAGGCGAGGTCGGAGTCGAGCTACCCCTTGCTGCCAAGTACAATGTGGAGAACGCTCTGGTCGCAGCGGGCTGCGGGCTTGCGTTGGGGCTGCCGCTCGATGCGATAGCAGAAGGCCTGTCCTCGGCTCCTCAGGTACCTGGCCGTCTGGAGCGCATAGACGCCGGTCAGCCCTTCGAAGTGTTCGTAGACTATGCTCACACGCCGGACAGCCTCGACAAGGCGGTGGACGCTGTCCGCAGCATCATATCCGGCAGCGTGATCGTGGTCTTTGGCTGCGGGGGAGATCGCGATCCGGACAAGCGACCCATGATGGGGCACGTCGCCGCACAGACCGCCGACCATATCGTCGTCACAAGCGACAATCCTCGCTCCGAAGATCCCGTGGGAATCATCCTGCAGATCGAGGACGGGATACGTTCTGTCGGCGGCTCGTACGAGATCGAGGTCGACCGGCGGAAAGCCATCGCCCTTGCCCTGGCCCAGGCCTCACCCGGCGATGCCGTTCTGATTGCAGGAAAGGGGCACGAGGACTACCAGGTGTTCGCGGATCGCACGATTCACTTCGACGACCGTGAAGTCGCATCTGAGGAGCTGCAGGCCAAGTGCTGACGCTGAAGGTGGACACCTTGACGTCGGTGGCAGAGGGCACTCTCGTGAGCGGCTCAGGTGAGACGATGGTCAACGGAATCAGTATCGACTCCCGTTGCGTGGAGCCAGGGGCAGCATTTGTTGCCTTTTCGGGAGAGCATGCAGACGGGCATGACTTCCTTGAGGAAGCGATAGCAAGGGGAGCGCGCGGTCTGCTGGTCACACGCAGTGCCGAACAACTCGAGAAGGTCATCGAATCGGCTGTCGGCCGCGGAATAGCGGTAATCAGGGTGCCAGACGCACTCACGGCCGTACAGAGACTTGCTTCATACCACAGGGACCGACTGTTCTGCCCTGTCGTGGGAGTGACCGGGTCGACTGGCAAGACCACAACCAAGGAGTTCTTGACTACGGTCCTGGGCACGCGATTCAAAGTGATTTCGACGCGCGGGAACCGCAACAACGAGCTGGGCGTTCCTCTGACCGTGATGGACGCCAGGGCCGACACCGACGTGCTCGTGGTGGAGATGGCTATGCGCGGACACGGGCAGATATCTCAGCTGTGCGACATCGCCCGGCCCGGCATCGGACTCGTGACCAACGTCGGCATGAGCCACATCGAGCTTCTCGGCACGCAGGAAGAGATAGCCTCGGCCAAGGCCGAGCTGGTCGGCTACATACCCGAGGAGGGCGTGAACTTCCTAAACGGTGACGACGCATTCACGGCAGTGATCGCGCTTTCGTCCCGGGCCCCGGTCATCAGGTACGGTCTCGGCGAGGCATGCGATGTGCGGGCTGAGGAGATAAAGATGGATGCCGACAGCGTCGCCTCGTTCGATCTTGTGACGTCCGAGGCGCGAACGAGGGTGACGCTTTCGATTCCAGGACGGCACAACGTGTACAACGCACTCGCTGCAGCATCAGTGGGCATTCACCTGGGAGTGTCGCCGGAGCAGGTGCTCGAAGGGCTGGCCGCGGCCAGCGCTGGCGAGATGCGCATGCAGTCCTTCACGAGCGCGGCGGGCGTGCACGTGATAAACGATGCATACAACGCAAATCCGACATCGATGCGCGCCGCTGTGGAGACACTTGCAGGCATGCGTGCCGCTCAGCGGCGGGTGGCCGTCCTTGGCGACATGGCCGAGCTGGGTTCGCTCGCTGAACTGGCTCACTTTCGTATCGGCGAGGAGGTCGCCCGCAGACCGATCGACATCCTGGTGACCATCGGAGAGCGGGCTTCACGTATCGCGGACGGAGCGCGTGCCGAAGGTATGGAATCCGATCTCGTACGGCCGTGCGCTACCGTCGAAGAAGCGTCGGAGCTCTTGGACGATCTGCTAGAACCGGGCGATGCCGTTTTGGTCAAGGCCTCACGCGTGATGGGTCTGGAACGCATAGTGGAAGGAATAGTCGAGCCTCGTGTTTAGACTGGCGCAGTACCCTACATATCAGGTATTCCTCGCTGTTGTGATAGCCATGCTCGCAGCGGGTGCGCTACTGCCTCTCTGGATACGGTTGCTGCGCTTCCGAAGCATCGGGCAGCAGGTGCGCGCCGACGGCCCACAAGGCCATCTCGTCAAACAGGGGACGCCTACTATGGGCGGCGTGCTCATCTTGCTGGTGGTGGCGGGGACCTATGTGTTCCTCGGCGCCTTCGGGCGTCTGAGCCTGCTCGCACTCGCGGCAACTGCTGCCTGCGGGCTGCTCGGTTTCATAGACGATTGGGCCAAAGTCGTGCACGAGCGCTCTCTCGGTCTGACGCCGAGAGCCAAGATTCTGATTCAGGCGATCGTTGCGCTCGGCTTCGGCTTGCTTGCGGTCAACTGGGCTGGCTTGTCAACAGTCGTCGACCTGCCGCTGACGGGCTTGACTCTGGACCTCGGACTCAGAGTCAGTGTTGTCGACTTGGCTGGGTACGCGTTCGTAGTGCCATGGCTTTATCTGGCACTGGTTTTCATCATCATCGTTGGGACGTCTAACGCCGTGAACCTGACCGACGGTCTGGACGGGCTTGCTGCCGGCACCGTCACGATCGTGATGCTCGCTTACGCTGGCATAGCATTCAGACAGGATCGGCTCGAGATCGCATTGCTTGCGGCCGCGATCGCGGGGGCGTGCGTCGGCTTTCTTTGGTACAACTCGCATCCAGCCGACATCTTCATGGGAGATACCGGATCGCTTGGATTGGGAGCCGCCATTGCCACGATGGCGATCATAACCAAGACGGAGCTACTCCTCGTGCTTATCGGCGGCATCTACGTTGCGGAGACGCTATCGGTAATTCTGCAGGTAGCATTCTTCAAGTCCACGGGCAGACGTATCTTCCGGATGGCTCCCCTGCACCATCATTTCGAGATGAAGGGCTGGTCGGAGACGAAGACGATGGTGCGCTTCTGGATCGTTACGGGGATTCTGGCAGGCGCTGGCTTCTCGCTGTACTTCGTGGAATCCGTGAGGCGGTGAGATGGAGGAGCTGAGGGGTGACATCCTGGTGGCGGGTCTCGGTGTCTCAGGTGAGGCCGTTGCGATGTACTGCGCCCGCAAAGCCGCCGAGGGAGATTCCGTGACGGTCACGGTTGTGGACGGCGGTGACTCCCAGGCCCTGCGTTCGAGGGCCGAGCGCCTCCGCTCTTCGGGTGCGCGCGTGGCACTTGCAGCCGAGAGCATAGACGGCGAATACGACCTGGCCGTCGTGAGCCCGGGGATACCTCGCCACTCCGTACTGCTCTCACTGGCACGTGCTGCGTCCGCAGAGGTCATCTCGGAGATCGAATTCGCATTCCGCCGTTCGGAGGCTCCATGGCTGGCGGTGACCGGCACGAACGGGAAGACCACCGTGACCAGCCTCCTCGGCCACCTGCTAATCTCGGGTGGTGTTTCGGCCCGGGTGGTGGGCAACATCGGTTCTCCGGCGACAGCTGCAGTTGACGAAATAGGCCCCACAGGCGCTCTCGTGGCGGAAGTGTCCTCCTTCCAGCTAGCCTTCATCGACACGTTTCATCCGAGAGTGTCGGTGCTGCTCAACATCACGCCCGATCATCTCGACTGGCATGGTGGGATGGAGGCCTACGTTGCCGACAAGGGACGCATATTCGACAGGCAAGGAGTGGATGACACGGCAGTGATCGACGCCGACGATTCCGGTTCCGCCGCGTTCATAGATCCAGTCGGAGCACGCGGGATTCGCGTGGTCGCGGTCAGCCGATGCGACTCTGCCTGTGGCGGTGCATGGTTGGACGAGGATGGAATGCTCATGGCTCAGACCGCATCAGGAGCCGTCTCGCTGGTTCCCCGCGATGCTCTGCTGGTGCGCGGGGACCACAACGTGAGCAATGCACTTGCGGCTTCGGCCGCAGCTCTCGCTTTCGGTGTTCCCCCGGATGCGGTGCGTGTGGGTCTGGAGGCCTTCCGGCCTATCGAACATCGGCTCGAGCCGGTAGGCGAGGTCGGCGGCGTGGAGTACTTCAACGACTCCAAAGCGACGAATCCCGATGCGGTCATCAAGGCGCTCAGTGCTTTCAACGACAGACCAGTCACGCTGCTACTCGGGGGGCGGAACAAAGGTAACAGCTTCGCCGAGCTGGCCGAAGAGATCTGCGACTACGACGCGCGCGTCGTTTTGTTCGGTGAGGCTGCATCCGAGATCGCAGCAGCTCTGGTACCGGCAGATGTTGTCTTCGATCACGAGTCTACGCTCGAAAGCGCGGTTCAGCGCGCCAAAGCGATCGCCGAGCCAGGGAGTGCTGTGGTTCTGTCGCCTGGATGCGCTTCCTTCGATGAGTTCGCCGATTACGTCGAGCGCGGCCGTGTGTTCAAGTCGCTTGTATCTCGGATGGCCGAGGAAGGAGTCTGAGTTGGCTGCTAGGAGAGGATATGCCGGTGGTCCACTGCCACGGTATCTCCTGCTTGGCGCGACGCTCTTTCTGTTGCTGGGTGGAATGGTAATGGTTTACTCGGCATCGTCTGTCGCCGCCTACGTCAACCTGCAGGACAGCGCGTACCATCTCAAGAGGCAAGTGCTCGGGGCAGGACTGGGTCTGGTAGCCATGCTTGCGATCATGTCGGTCGACTATCGTCGCTTACGCTGGACGTCGACGGCGATCTACGGCGCATCCCTTCTCGGCCTCGCGCTGGTACTGGTGATGGGTGTCGCCAAGTGGGGTGCGACTCGCTGGCTGGATCTCGGACCGTTTACGGTACAACCGTCGGAGTTCGCGAAGGTGGGCTGCGTCATGGTCTCAGCTCTCCTGATCGAGCAGTACCGAGCGGGACGTATCACGACCACCGAGTTCTGGAGGAGGCTATTCGTCTTGGTGGGCGTCGTGGTCGCCCTCGTCTTGCTGCAGCCAGACATGGGTACGGCCCTGGCTATATCCATTACTGTCTACTTGATGTTGATACTCGGCGGTTTCCGTGCGAGAGTCCTTGGTGCGATCGCCGCCGCAGGTGCTGCAACCGCGACGGCCCTCGTAGTTGTCGCACCCTACCGCGTCGACAGGGTGTTCGCGTTCTTCGATCCGTGGGCCGATCCTCAAGGCAGCGGCTATCAATCGATCCAGGCGATGTACGCGTTCGGCTCAGGTGGACTCGACGGCGTCGGTCTCGGTATGTCGCGCCAGAAGTTCTTCTATCTGCCTGCTGCACACACGGACTTCATCTTCGCTATCATCGGGGAGGAACTGGGATTGGTGGGCACGTTGGCCGTCGTTGCCGCTTTCGTGTTGCTGGCATATTCGGGAGTACGTATCGCCCTCGGTGCGCGCGACGCTTACGGCAGATTGCTGGCTGGAGGACTCACCTCCATGTTGGTTGGTCAGGCCGCTGTGAACATGGCCGCGGTCACGGGTCTGTTACCTGTTACAGGCATCCCGATGCCGTTGGTGAGTTCCGGTGGCTCATCGATGACACTGACGCTTCTGGCCATCGGGATTATACTGTCCGTTTCCAAGTACGGCGTTCGTGTCGAACGGCGCGGGCGACCTCGAGTCGAGGAGAGTGCTGTTGCGTGTGTTGCTGAGCGGTGGGGGAACCGCCGGTCACATCTATCCTGCGTTGACGGTGGCCGATCGCCTGCTCGCAGACGGGCATGAGGTTCTGGTCGTCGGTACCCCGAACGGCCCGGAGGCCCGTCTCGCGCATGAGGCGGGTTTGTTGTTCCATGCTTTGCGGGCTAGGGGATTCGATCGCTCTAGGCCGCTCTCGCTATTGCCAGCCGTCGCGGTATTGATCTCATCGACCGTTCATGCTTGGCGCCTGCTGCACAGGACACGGCCTCAGGTGGTCGTAGGCTTCGGCGGATACGTCTCTTTGCCGGTGGGCTTCGCATCCAGAATGCGCGGGATTCCACTCGTGCTGCACGAGCAGAACTCCGTTCCAGGAATGGCGAACAGGCTTCTTTCCAGGTGGGCGAGAGCGATAGCCGTGACCTATCCTCGATCGGTCTCGCGTCTTGGCGATGGAGGCCGTGTGACCGTGACCGGTAACCCTGTGCGAGCCGAGGTGCTCAATGCTGACAGAGACAGTGCCAGGAAAGCGTTGAAACTGTCTTCCAAGGCCGTGTTGCTGCTCGTTTTCGGCGGAAGTCGTGGAGCACGTCACCTCAACGAGGCGATGATCGCGACGCGCGATCGCCTCCTTCTCCAGCCCGATGTTCGCGTGATGCACGTGGCGGGGCACGCGGAGGCCGAGAGCGTTCGAGCTGCCGTGAAGGATTCCGGTGGCGATGCAGGCGGACGCTACATGGTATTGGACTACATCGAGGACATGGGTTCCGCACTTGCTGCTGCAGACGTAGTGGTCGCCAGAGCCGGCGCGACCTCCATAGCCGAGATCACGGCGGTGGGCCGCGCATCGGTTCTGGTGCCCTATCCCTATGCGACTGAAGACCATCAGACTCTCAATGCTCGCGATGTCGAAAGCATCGGGGGAGCTATCATGGTGGCCGATTCCGAACTCGACGGCGCGAGATTCGCCGAGGCCATCGAGGAACTCATCTCAAACCCAGAGAAGCGTGAGCGGATGGCTTCAGCAGCACTCGAGCTGGGTATGCCCGATGCGACAGAGCGACTTGCGGATCTGATCGTGGAGTGCGGATCTGAGAGAGGAAGTGAGCATCGCGCATGAGCGAGCACGTGTACGCTCACTTCATCGGCGTGGGCGGTGCCGGAATGAGCGGCATCGCCAAGGTGCTTCACGGCCGAGGGATTCCTGTCAGCGGATCGGATCTCAAGGAATCGCGCTATGCGCTCGCGCTGAGTGAGGCAGGCATCAGGGTCTCGATAGGACACGATGCCGAGAATCTCGGCGATCCCGAAGTGGTCGTGGTTTCCTCGGCGATTCCCGAAGCCAATCCGGAATTGATCGAGGCGTGCAGACGAGGATTGCCTGTGTGGCCGAGGGCCAAGATGCTGGCTCATCTGGCAGAGGAGCGTCGCACGATCGCGGTGGCAGGGACACACGGTAAGACGACCACGAGCTCGATGGTCGCCACCATGCTGGTAGAGATGAAGCTGTCACCAACCTTTCTTATCGGTGGCGAAGTCTCGGGATATGGGACCAACGCGATGTGCGGAACGGGAGATCACTACGTGGTAGAGGCTGACGAGTCGGACGGGTCCCTTGTCTATCTAGACCCGTTCGTCTCCGTCATCACAAATATAGAAGCCGATCATCTGGACCACTACGGCACCGTCGAGGCGGTGGAGGAGAGATTCAGGCAGTTCGTGGAGAAGACCGACAAAGCTGGCGCGACGATAGCTTGCTCTGACGATTCACGCACGCTGTCAGTCGCATCTCATTGCCGAGGGTGTGTGTTGACCTACGGCTCGGGTGAAGACGCTGACGTGCGTTTCTCGGTCGCAGAGACTTGCGGCGACGGGCATCACTTCCGGGTGTCGTTTCCGGGGGGCTGCAAGAGCGAGGTCACGATAGGGATACCTGGCATACACAACGTCTCGAATGCCACGGCTGCTCTGGCTGTGGCACACGTTCTCGGTCTTGACGCCGAATCCGCCGCCGCGGCTATCGGTCGTTTCGGCGGCGTGAGACGCCGATACGATCTGGTCGGTGAGATGGGTGGCGTGAGGGTGGTCGACGATTACGCTCATCATCCGACCGAGGTGCGGGCGACTCTGGCTGCCGCCAAAGCCAGTGGAGCCAGGCGCATCTGGGTGGTTTTCCAGCCTCACCGTTACTCGCGAACCGAAGCACTAGGTCGTGAGTTCGGGTCCGCGTTCGAGGACGCCGACAGGCTCGTTCTTATGGACGTATACAGTGCTGGTGAGACTCCGATTCCAGGGGTGACGGGGAAGACGATAGTTGACGAGGTGCTGTCACAGGATTTCCGGAGCCGGGTGACCTGGCTTCCGCACCGTTGGGAGGTCGCACCGTTCCTGGCGAGCTACACCAGACCCGGTGATCTCGTCATCACTATGGGGGCCGGAGATGTGACCGCGTTGGGTTCGGATATCCTTCGTGCGCTCGGAGACAAGGAGGCTTGTCAGTGTCGCTGATTCGAGCGTACGAGAGGTTGAGCGGCGTTCTGAGCAGTCCGCTGAGATTGCGCGAGCCCATGGCTCGTCACACCACGCTCAGGACGGGCGGTCTTGCCGCAATGTTTCTCATATGCGATACGCTATCCGACCTCTCTAAGACGCTCGAGACCCTCGCCGAGGAACAGGTTGAATGGACGGTTCTAGGTAAGGGCAGCAACGTGGTGGTCTCTGATGAAGGCTACGACGGTGCGGTGATAGTACTGGGACGCGATTTGAAGCGACATCATACCGACGGCGGCAAGATACATTCCGGCTCGGGAGTGACCCTGGCCGCCCTGGTGCAAGACTCTTACTCACGGGGGCTCACGGGTCTGGAGTTCGGTGTCGGGGTCCCTGGGACCGTTGGCGGTGCTCTCGCTATGAACGCTGGCACACGAGACGAATGGATCGGTTCAAGAACCGAGACTGTCACGCTCTTCATTCCCGGACGTGGACTCGAAGTCATCAGAGGGACCGACGTCGAATGGGGATATCGCACCAGCGGGTTGCCCGATCTCGGAGTAATGGTGGAATGTGCACTGGACTTGGAGCCAGGTGACAAGGCTCTCATCCGTCGAGAGATGGACGCACGGTTTCTTTGGCGAAAGGCCTCGCAGCCACAGGGGCTGCCGACCGCAGGTAGCGTGTTCATGAATCCCTGCGAGGACTCAGCCGGCCGGTTGATAGAGGCGTCGGGGCTGAAAGGCTTACGTTTCGGAGGGGCCCAGGTGTCCGAGGTTCACGCGAATTTCATCGTCAATGTCGGAGGCGCAACGGCGACCGAGGTACTGGCTCTGATCGATCACATTCGCAAGGTGGTGATCAGAGAGCATGGCGTCGAACTCAAACCGGAGATCCAGGTCCTCGGCGGGCCGAAAAGGACGTAAGAGGGTCGTCATAGCACCGGGGCACCCCCGAGACGGAGATGCAGCGGCTTCACGGAAGAAGCAGGCATCCGAGCCCGCCCGTGCTCACGGGACGGGTGCTTCATCTGGGCGAGGCCGAACCCCTGCTTCCGGCAAGTCGGTCAGGAGCCGCAAAGTAGCGGATGCCAAACGCATCGAGAGAGAGAGGCGTCTTGCACGTCAACGTCGCGTGTTCCGCTTACGACTGGTCGCAGCCGCTCTGCTGGTCGCAGGATTGGCTACAGGAGCCGTCGCACTCTACAACTCATCCGTTTTCGAGATTCGAAGCGTCGAAGTCGTCGGTGCAGTGCGCCTGTCCGATGACGCAGTGCGCAGTGTCGCGGCGGTTCCCGAGGGCTCCACGCTGCTGCGGTTCCCGCGTACCGAGATGGTGGATCGGCTCTTGGCTCACCCCTGGATATACGGGGCACAGGTGAGCAGGGATTTCCCAGACGGAGTGCGGATCAGGATAGAGGAACGCAAGCCTGTGGCGCAGGTCGACACCGGCGAGGCGCGGTTCTGGTTGATCGACGTAGAAGGAGTAGTGCTCGAGCAACGCGCCCCGGAGACTACCGGCACACTGGTGACAGTGCGCGATCTCGAGGACTTCGATCCCGTGGTCGGAGAGGAATCAGACTCGAAGACACTTGCCAACGCACTCGCTGTTCTGGACGGACTCAGCGAAGAGCTGCGCATGAGGACAAGGGCGATATCTGCACAGTCTGTGGACGTTACGACCCTGATCACGACTGACGACGTGGAGATTCTTGTGGGCACGGCCGACGACATCGGCAAGAAGGACGTCGTGGCGCGCCGCATACTCGAAGAACAGGCTGGAAGCGCCATCTTCATAAACGTCCGCACCGTGGACAGGCCGACGTGGAGGGGGCTGGAACCGGCGCAATAGGAGTTCCGATTCCACTCGGCCTTTTTGCTCGTCGGGAGCCTTCGATCAGAAGCAGACGTGCGTGCGGAATGTGGGTACGCGCGTGCAGTCATCAAGCGCGCTCTCGCAGGCCCTATTGGCCTGGAGGCGGTCACTTCTTGGCGGGGACACGAGCAGATGCGGAGAACCTTCTTGCAAATGGGTTGCTTCTGGAGTAAGGTTTATGCGAAGATTGAGTGTTACATGAGTACCATAAGTGTAAAGTTGAGGTTTAGCCCACTACCGCAGGGCACACCCGGACCAGGAGGAGAAAGATGCTCGACACGGGAGCGAACTACCTGGCAGTCATAAAGGTCGTAGGACTCGGTGGCGGCGGGATCAACGCGATAAACCGCATGGTGGAGGCCGGCATCAAGGGAGTGGAGTTCATCGCTGTGAACACGGATGCGCAGGCCCTCTTGATGTCGGATGCCGACTACAAGGTACACATCGGTGTGAGCCTGACGAAGGGTTTGGGCGCGGGGGCCGACCCGGATGTGGGGCGTCAGGCTGCTGAAGAGAGCCGCGAAGAGATTAAGGAAGCCCTGCAGGGTGCAGACATGGTATTCATCACGGCTGGTGAGGGCGGAGGGACAGGCACTGGAGGAGCTCCGATTCTTGCAGAGATCGCCAAAGATGAGATCGGAGCCCTGACGGTTGGAGTCGTGACGCGGCCGTTCGCCTTCGAAGGTAGGAAGCGGGCTTTGCAGGCAGAGGAAGGCGTCAACGCTTTGCGTGACAAGGTTGACACACTGATCGTGATTCCGAACGATCGCCTCCTTCAGGTCGCCGAGAAGAAGACATCGATACTTGACGCGTTCCGCATAGCCGACGACATCCTTCGGCAGGGCACCCAAGGCATCACCGATCTCATAACCGTTCCGGGTCTTATCAACCTTGACTTCGCCGACGTTCGTACGATCATGGCGGACGCGGGATCGGCATTGATGGGAATAGGTCTCGCTGCCGGGGATAACCGTGCACATGATGCCGCGAAAGCAGCCATATCCAGCCCTCTACTGGAATCGAGCATCGAAGGGGCTCAAGGGGTGTTGTTGTCGATCGCCGGCGGCTCAGACCTAGGGCTCTTCGAGGTCAACGAAGCTGCAGAAGTGGTAGCTGCTGCCGCTCACCAGGACGCGAACATAATCTTCGGGGCGGTAATCGACGACTCGATGATGGATCAGATAAGAGTGACGGTGATAGCCACGGGTTTCGAGGGACGTCGCCGGAAGCAGGAGACCATGGAGTTCGGGCCGGTCGAAGAGGAAGGCCCCGAAATCCCGACATTCGAGCCTATCGGAGAGGACGAGCTGGACATCCCGGCTTTCTTGAAGAAGCGTTCCTTCTAGCGGATCACATCTGGGTCCCGGAGCTGCGGCGGTGAGGCCCCGTGGTTCCGGGACCCGTACTTCCGCGCATAGATGAATCGGTAAACGGGAAGGCCTGGTGCATTCACACCAGGCCTTGTGTAGTCCGTCTCATGTGCACGCAGGCAAGAGAGTCCTAGGTCGGCTGTTCGTCATCATCCTCGTTCTCGACTTCCTCATCCGGTGTCTGAGGAGTATCGGCACCCGGCGCGGCCGAAGGTGGCTCTGCGCCAGAGACCGGGGGCCGGCTGGCGGGGGGCTCCGGAGGCTTCGGAGGTGCTGGGGGAGCAGGTGTCGCGGAAGGAGCCTGCGGTGGAGGGGGTTGCACGGAGGGAGTGTCGACGTGCGCACTAGACACAGGTGCACGGGCAAGCCCTGGCAGATCGTACGCCCGCGCAGCATACTGCCCGAAGAGATGAGCGGCCATGAGCGCGCCTACGAATCCCGTGGCGCCACTGATGAAGAGTGAAGCTATGGTTCCCAGTATAGGGATGATCGAAAGCACGCCTCCGATGAAACCTCCGATAAGAGTGGCACCAAGCAAGATGACGAAGCCCATGACCAGCGCTGTGAAGTAACCCGCATCGTGAGTCGAGAGCCGGCGCTTGATCTCTGCGAACGCGAAGAAGGTGCCGAACTGTTCGTGCATCGCGTAGTGGGTGAGCGCGGCTGCTGCGAAGATCCACACTGCGACCGCGTAGACAGCAGCGAGTGCGAATGCAAGACACGCTCCGCCACTTGCAGCAGTGCCGAATCCACGCTCGAAGGCGTACGGGTCGGTGACAGCGAGACCTACGACGGGTATCAGACCGATCGCTGCGATGACGAGGGCGGGAAGCATGTATATCGAAAGTGCTATCGAAGCCAGAAGCCCACGTACCCAGAACCGTCCGAAAAGGCTCCATTCAGGCAGGGGCGTCTCCTTGCCGTGGGCACAGTTGCGGAGGTAGTCGAGATAGTATCCCGTGAGTGCGAAGCCCGTGAAAGGTATGACGGCCCATACTCCTCCCAATAGGGCTTTCGTGATCCAAGAGGGGTCTTTGAACGGCGCCCCTATCCCTCTGCCGATGTCCATCGCACTCCTCCCCGATCACGCCGCCGGCGGGGCCGACGGCTCGGTATCGACATGAGTGAGAGTATCATTCCTTGATGACGGAAGGGATGAGAACTGGCATGGATCCCATCGTTCAGCCTTCGCTTGAGCGTCGCCGAAGAGATGACGGCGTCACGCTATGGACGGACCCCTCGCTCGCCTCGCTAGGTGTCATCGTGGCATTCAGCGAACGAGGCGGTGGAGTCAGCGCCGCTCCCTACGATGGGCTGAACCTTGCCGGACACGTCGGCGATGAAGCCTCGGCGGTGGACACCAACCGCACACTCCTCTTGGATGCGTTGGGCATCAGTCGGCTCAGGAAGCGGCTTGTGACCGCCGAACAAGTGCACGGGGAAAGAGTTGGAGTAGTAGGTGAAGGCGAGGCAGGTTCTGGGGCCTTTGCTGGCGGTGGCGAGCCGCCCCTGCCTGCTTGCGACGTGCTCTTGACTTCTCAGCCGGATACTCCGCTTCTGATGCTTTATGCGGACTGCGTGCCCGTTGTGATGGTGGCATCAGGCTCACTTTGCGCGGTGTGCGTGGTACACGCCGGATGGCGGGGTGCCCTGGCCTCGCTACCGGGTAAGGCCGCGGTGGCTCTGTCCGAGCATGCGAAGTGCGCAGCATCGGATCTGGTGGTATATGTGGGTCCTCACATCGCGGCTTGCTGCTATGAAATGGATGAAAATATCCTTTCGCATTTCTGCAACACATTTGATACCATCGGCGCGGTCGATGATCGACTCGATCTGACGGCAGCCATACGGGAGAGTCTCACGCGGGCGGGTGTGAATCAGACACGGATAGTAGAGGTGAACGAGTGCACCCGCGACCACACTGACAGGTTCTTCTCGTACCGCGCAAGTCCTTTGACGGGAAGGCACGGTGCACTAGCTGTGATCGCAAAGGCGCGTACATGACGAGTCTACGGCCCCGGCCGTTCGCGACACCGAGAATCCCGCACGCACCGATGTTTCTACGGGTGCTCATATGCGTGGCAACACTTCTTCTGGTCAGCAGTGCGGGCGGGTGTGATCGTGACCGCACTCTGGCGAACGAACTCGTTGTGACCGGTTCTACGACGATTCTACCGATAGCGGAGATAGCCGCCGACATGTACAGCGAGGTTCATCCCGGTCAGAGGGTGCTGGTGTCCGGGCTGGGCTCCTCGGCAGGCATCGAAACAGTCGCTTCAGGCTCATCGGACGTGGGCACCTCTTCGCGCGACCTCAAACCGGCAGAAGAAGCCCTGGGGTTGCAAGATATCCCGATCGCATACGATGCGATCGCCGTCATCGTGAACCCCGACAATCCCGTCGGTGAGCTTACCACCGATCAGATCCGGGCCATCTTCGCTGGCGAAATCGACAACTGGAGCGAAGTCGGTGGGCTGGACATGGAGATAGGCCTTGTGAATCGCGACGAAGCATCCGGCACGCGAGAGGCCTTCCAGAGAATCGTGATGGACGATACGCCGTTCGACCGAACCGCTGCCGTTCTTCCAGGAACAGGTCAGGTGCGCTCGGTTGTGGCGAACTCTCGAGGAGCGGTCGGATACATCTCACTCGGGTTCGTCAATGATGAGGTTCAGGTGGTTGCGATCGACGGCGTCTTCCCGACCATCGAGAGCGTGCTGATCGGCGAATATCCGCTCCAACGGCTGCTGCACTTCTTCACGCTAGGTGAGCCCACCGATCTAGCCGAGGCATACATCGATTTCGTTCTCTCCGAGGAGATACAAAGCACCATTGTCAAGGATGCCGGGTTCATCCCTATAGTTGGGAAGGTCCAGTAGATGTCCGAAGTGACCTCTGCTTCGACGAACTCTAGCCGAGGACTTCGGCTGGTATCGCGGCTCACCTACTACAAGGAGATGGCTCTGAAGAATCTGTTCCTTGTATGCGCCGGTGTTGCAGTCGCCGGGGTGTTTCTCATCTTCGCTTTCGTGGGAATACGAGGCTGGCCTATCTTTGTCGAAGTGGGTCCGTGGGCGTTTCTGGCCGGGCGGGAATGGAATCCGACAGATGGTGTGTTCGGCATACTCCCGCTCGTATACGGTTCTGTCGTGGTGATGCTCGGCGCTCTGGCCATCGGCACTCCGCTCGCTGTGGGAGCCGCTGTCTTTCTGAGCGAGATCGCGACTCCGCGCATCCGTGGGCTCGTGCGTCCGGCCGTCGAGCTTCTTGCCGGCATCCCCTCGGTGATATACGGGTTCTTCGGCCTGATCATTTTGCGGCCGATCGTGGCCAATCTTACCGATGGACTCGGTTTTGGTGCGGTGACCGCATGGCTGATTCTGGCCATCATGATCGTGCCGACGATCGCTACGCTTTCAGAAGACGCGTTGCGCTCGATTCCTCCCGGCATCCGTGAGGCCAGCTACGCGATGGGCGCCACGACTTGGCAGACGATCTACCGAGTACTTGTGCCAGCAGCCAAGATCGGAATCATAGACGCTGTCATCTTGGGTATGGGGCGAGCGATCGGCGAGACGATGGCCGTGCTCATGGTTGTCGGAAACGCCCCCGTTTTTCCAGAGACCATCGCTGATCCCATCGCCACGTTGACCACGCAGATCGTTATGGACATGCCCTATGCGACAGGCGATCATCGCACCGCGCTCTTCGGAATGGCGATCATTCTCTTCTTGGTTTCAATGGGTCTCGTGGCGCTCGTGCGCCTGATATCCCGGTTCCAGACGTCCATGGAGTCCGGATGATCAATAAGAACATCACCAATGCCGTTGCGTTGACGCTCCTTTGGATCGCCGCTGTCTCCACGGTCGCCATACTCAGCACGGTGATTCTATACGTGGTATTGAACGGCATCGGCGAACTCTCCCCGAAGTTCATCTTCACCTGGCCCGAGGGGGTGGCGGCAGAAGGCGGCATATGGCCGACAATCGTCTCGACCATGTATGTCACCGCGCTGGCGATGCTGATAGTCACCCCGATCGCGATACTCGCGGCCGTCTATCTTGCCGAGTACGCGGTGCAAGGCCGCCTCGTGGCAATCATCCGTTTCGCGGCCGACACGCTCGCGAGCGTGCCCTCGATCGTGATGGGTCTCTTCGGTCTGGCGCTCTTCGTCGAGGCGGCTGGAATAGGGTTTTCGATGCTGTCGGCAGCACTTGCTCTCTCCTTCTTGATGCTACCGATAGTGATGAGAGCCACCGAGGAGGCGATCCGTTCGGTGCCCAAGTACATACGCTGGGGCTCTTACGGATTGGGTGCGACTAAGTGGCAGACGGTCAGCCGTTCAGTCCTGCCCGCGGCTATGCCGAGGATAATCACGGGCATCATCCTGTCCACTGGTCGCGCCGTGGGCGAGACTGCCGTCGTCATCTACACGATGGGACAGGCGATAAACCTGCCGCTATCTCCTCTGGATTCTGGACGGCCAATGACGGTGCATCTCTACCTGCTCGCTATGGAAGGCATCAACCTGCCTGCGGCGTACGGTACCGCGTTGTTGCTGATGATTCTGATACTGGGTTTCAATCTGGGTGCTCGCTACTTCCTGCACCGGAACCGGAAGGCGTGAAGTGATGCCGTACTCTGCAGCTCCCCTTCCCGATTCCGGCCCCAACAAGATCGAGGTCACGGGTCTGGATTTCTACTACGGTGACTTCCATGCCCTGACTGACATCACAGTCGTGATTCGCGAGAAGGCGGTGACGGCCTTCATCGGCCCTTCGGGATGTGGGAAATCTACCTTCATACGGTGTTTCAATCGTATGAACGACCTCATCCCAGGTGCTCGCGCAGAGGGGCTAATAGCTCTCGATGGGCAAGATGTGTACGCCCCCGATGTGGACCCGGTCGATCTTAGACGCCGCATAGGCATGATATTTCAGCAGCCGAATCCGTTCCCGATGTCAATCTATGACAACGTGGCTTTCGGGCCCCGTCTGCAGGGCGTGAAGAAGAAGGTCGAGCTTGACGAAGTCGTGCAGACATCCCTCGAACGGGCGAACCTGTGGAAGGAGACCAAAGACATCCTCGGCCGGAACGGTCTGGCGCTCTCAGGAGGACAGCAGCAGCGTCTCTGCATCGCACGCGTTCTGGCGGTGGAGCCCGAGGTGATGCTCATGGACGAACCGTGTTCGGCGATCGACCCGACTTCGGTGCAGAAGATCGAGGACCTCATGGCCGAACTCAAGGATCGCATCACCATAGTGATCGTGACGCACAACATGCAACAGGCTGCACGCGTGAGCGACTTCACGGCTTTCTTCCTTCAGGAGGAGGCGGGTGAGGCGGCGGTACTCGTCGAGTACGATCGTACGGCACACATATTCACCAGTCCTACCGATCGCCGTACAGAGGATTACATCACCGGCCGCTTCGGTTAAACATCGGTGAACTGCAAGTTTGTTGCTTGTCGAGCGGTATAATGGGCCGAAAGTCCCTATGCATCCAAGGAGACGGGCCGTAGCCATGCGTGAAGGATTCAGGCAGGAACTCAAGGATTTGAAGGCCGAGGTGCTTTCTATCGGCCATGCTGTTACCGCGATGACGCGTGAGGCAGTCACCTCTCTGGTCGAGGGGGATGTGGACCTGGCTGATAAGGTGATCGCAGGCGACGACGAGATAGATCGGCGTACGCTCCAGGTCGAGGAGCACTCCCTGGAAGTCATCGCGACGCAGTTTCCGGTTGCGCGCGACTTGAGACTGCTTCACTCACTCACATATATCGCTCTACACTTGGAACGCATGGCTGATCTAGGAGTCAACATCGCCCGAGCCGCAAAACGCACTGCTCATCGTCGCGGACCACAAACGCTCTACGATTTGATAAAGGCGCAAGGGAATCTTGTTTCCCGAGTCCTCGATGCGACGTGTGAGGCGCTGCAGAAGAACGACCTAGAACTTGCGGGCAGGTTGCAGGACCTCGACGAGCCCATAGACCATCTCTACAAGCAGTTCTTCCGGGAGCTGGCCCGCCTTCACGATGAAGAGGATATCGAATGGGCGTCGTTGATGGTGCTTGCAAGCCGCTATCTGGAGCGCATCGCTGACAACGCTGTCGACATCGGTGAGCGAATAGCCTACCTGGTCACCGGTGAGTTCGACGCGCTGCACGATAGCGACGAGGAGAACAGCTGAGGTATGGCGGTCATAAGCACGCGATACGAAGCCGTTTGCAGACAGGTTGCGGACGCCGCGGATGCTTGCGGCCGGCGTGCAGAAGACGTGACGATCGTCGCGGTCACGAAGACGGTGGGCATTCCTGAGATACGGGCCGCGATCGCGGCGGGTATTCGCGATTTCGGCGAGAACAGAGTTCAGGAATTCACCGGCAAGTACGGGCTCTTTCCCGATGAGCGATGGCACTTCGTCGGCACGCTCCAGACGAACAAGGTAAAAGACGTATTGGGCAAGGCATGCCTGATACATTCGGTCGATTCGCTCAAGTTGCTTACCCACATCGAAAGACGGGCCGCGGGACTGGAACTCGTACAGCCCGTGTTGCTTCAGGTCAACATCGCAGCCGAGGCAAGTAAACGTGGATTCTCACCTGTCGATGTCCGTGAAGTGTTGGTGGATGCCTCACACATGAGTTCGGTCGAAGTCCGAGGCTTGATGACCATGGCGCCGTTGGCGCGTGCTGAAGACGTGCGCTGGGTGTTCAGGGAGCTTCGTGAACTACGCGATTCGCTACGCGCGATGCCGTTGGATGGGGTAGAGTTAGATGAACTTTCGATGGGCATGTCTGGCGACTTCCGTGTCGCGATCGAGGAAGGTGCCACGATTGTGCGTGTCGGAAGGGCGATCTTCGGCAGGTAGGCATGCGCGGTAGGAGGCTCCCGTGGGCCTGTGGCATAACATCAAGGTGCGTCTCGGTCTCGCCGACGATTGGGACGAGGAGTACCAGGACTACTACGACGAAGACGATCGAGAAGAAGAGTTCACGGAATCTGGGAGTTCGGACGGGTTCTACGGTCGTGCGAGTGCATCGCACGAATCGCCCTATGGTGCCGACCGGAGATCTGTAAGGCGCCTCGAACGTGGATCGGATGCCGATTGGGCATACGATGCTCCCACGCTGCGCCCGGTACCATCCGGAGCAGATGTGGCTCCGAGGACCCCTCAGCTCAGGATGCACATCACCGAGCCCAAAAGCTTCACCGAGGCAGAGGTCATCGCAGACAGATTCAAGTCCGGGACACCTGTGATCATGAACATGACGGCTACCAAGCCTGAACTTGCGAAGCGCCTGATAGACTTCGCAAGTGGGCTCACCTACGGTCTCGATGGTGGCTTGCAGAAGATCTCCGACAAGGTGTTCATGCTCACCCCGGCCAATGTCGACGTATCCGCCGAGGACCGGAGGCACCTTCGCGACAAGGGCCTGTTCAACATGGAGTGAATCCTGTGAGCTTGCCACACTTGCGCATCGAAGGCACGCTAGCCGTTATCGGCGGCGGCAAGATGGGCGAGGCCATCACCGGTGGCCTTCTGGGATCGGGCATGCTCGAGCCTGGTTCGATCGTGGTCGCCGAGCCGGTCAGAGAGCGCAGAGAGACGCTTTCGGCCGTCCACGGTGTCCGATGCGTCGCTCATGCGGCTGAAGCAACACAGGGGGCGGATATCGTTCTGCTTGCCGTAAAGCCTCAGGTTATAGACGAGGTCGTGGCCGAAATCGCCGATGTCGTGAACAGCGCTCTTGTTATATCGATCGCTGCAGGCATCTCGTGTGCGCGTATCGAGTCTCATCTGCCGCCCAGTACTCCTGTCGTGCGCGTCATGCCTAACACTCCAGCCCTGGTGCGAGAGGGAATGAGCGTACTGAGCGCGGGCAGCCAGGCAGGAGCCGAGCATGTAGACTTGGTTCGCGGACTGTTCTCCGTGTTAGGCAAGGTCGTGGTGCTTGATGAAAGACACCAAGACGCTGCCACGGCGATTTCGGGTTCTGGTCCGGCGTATGTCGCCCTGGTCATCGATGCGCTGGCACGTGCAGGCGTGCGTCACGGTCTGCCTCGGCATGTGGCCGAAGAACTCGCCGTCACCACCTTCGCTGGGACCACCGCTCTTATCGAGCAGACAGGGCAGCATCCCGAAGAGGTCATCGACGGCGTCGCAAGTCCTGGCGGCACGACGATCGCAGCAATCGAGGCGCTCGAAGCCTTCGGAGTGAGAGCGGCCTTCTCGGCTGCCGTCGCCGTAGCGGTCGAACGCGCGAAGGAGTTAGGTTCGTGACGCCGACGCTTATCCTCGTTCGCATTCTAGACTTCTACTCACTTCTGATATTCATCTACGTGATCTTGTCGTGGTTTCCGATAAGAAGTGGAGGGGTGCTGACGGATATCTATCGTGTGTTGGGCAACGTGTGCGAACCTTACATCGGCATTTTTCGCCGGATCGTACCTGTGGCCAGCATGGGTGGCGGGGGGATAGACTTCTCGCCTCTGGTGGCGCTGCTCGTGCTACGCTATCTAGTCCGACCGGCGCTTGTCGCTCTCGTAGGAATGTCGGGTCTATAGGGAAGGACCATCACCATGAAGCTCACTCCGATGGACATCCACCACAAGGAGTTCCGTCACTCCCTCAGAGGATACGACGAGAAGGAAGTGGACGACTTTCTCGACGCGGTCGCTGACGAGTTCGAGCGCCTTTTCAAGGAGAACATCGACCTCTCCGAGCGTTTCGAGGCCGCGAACGAGAAGGTGCGAGGCTACCAGGAGATGGAGAAGACCCTTCATAACACGCTTCTCGCCGCACAGCGTTCTGCAGAAGACATCGTGAACAAGGCTGGAGAAGAGGCTTCCACTCTTCTACGCGATGCCGAAGTCAGGGCCAAGGAGGTCATTCACGATGCTCTGACTCAGAAGCAGAAGGTCGCCGGAGAGCTCGTTCGAATCAAGCAGGCGGAAGAGGAGTTTCGTGCTCAGTTCCGCCGGATTCTCGAGGTTCACATGGCAAGCGTGCAGGAGCTGGATATGCCGGAGGACGTTAACGTGCTCGTCGGCACGACCGATGAAGGCGTGGTCAGCGAAGTGGAGGTAGCGGCGGAGTCGGCCATGGCGGCTCTCGAAGAGGCGTCTGAGGTGGCCGAAGCGGCCGTCAGCCAACAACCCGTATACTACGAGTCAGAAGCACCTGTCCAGGAGAGTCCCGTAGATCGGGAAGAGCCTCGGGAAGAGCTTCGGGAAGAGCCCATTGTGGAGCCGCCGGAGTCGGGCTTCGTTACCAGCGTCACTCTGGGCGAGACGGGGCCTCCAGAAGATCTTCCCGACGACATCGAGATGGAAGAGCCGACGGAGTTCTCGACGCCGTCCTTCGAGAACCTCGGTGAACGTGAAGAAGATATCGACATCGAGGATATCGACTAGGCAGGAGCGAGCCGTCGGTGCGGATTGCCGTACATGTGACTCCGAGATCGGGTCGAGACGAGATCACGGGCTGGCGCGGGTCTCGACTGATGCTGCGAGTGTCGGCTCCCGCCGAAAGCAGCAAGGCCAACAAGGCGGTCCGAGAGCTTCTCGCGAGTGCTTTGCGGATTCCCAAGAGGTCCGTGCATATGTTGCGCGGTGAAACCTCGCGTTACAAGCAGCTCGAGCTGAACGGTGTCGAAGAGGCGGAGGTCTTCGAAGCCTTCGGCAAGCCCGGTAACGAAGAGATCTAGAGGCAGACGGACGTGCGGCCATCGTCGATTCGCGTTGACCCTGCGCACAGGCGTACGCTACCATCGCACCCACACGGCGCGAGAGCCGCAAACTACACTGCAACAGGCTACGACGGGGACGAGTAGGCAGGGAAATCCGCTTATCAAGCGAGCGGGGACAGTGAAAGCCCGCGGAGCGACTCCCGGCCGAAAATCGCTCCATCAGCCTTGGACCGAAAGCCGGAGCGAGCATGGCTTCCAGGCGAGTAGGCTCCGACGGAAGCCCCCGTTAGCGGGCGACCGAGTGGCGCGCGGCGCGTTGGCGCCCGCGCAAGCTGGGTGGTATCGCGGAGCGGAATCCGAAAGAAGCGCGCTTCGTCCCGGCGGGCGGGCGAGCGCGCTTTGGCGTGCCGTGATGAGTTGAGAGGACAGGAGGGGCGGTGGACTACAAACAAACGATGAACTTGCCCCGAAGCGACTTCCCTATGCGGGCCAGTCTAGCGACGCGCGAGCCCGAGTGGTTGGCGTTTTGGGACGAGATCGACATCTACAAGAGGACTCTGGAAGCCACGAAGGACGGCTCGCCGTTCATTCTTCATGACGGTCCTCCCTATGCCAACGGACATATCCACATGGGGACCGCTTTCAACAAGGTCTTCAAAGACATGATCGTCAAGTACAAGACGATGCGCGGCTTCTTCTCTCCCTACGTGCCAGGTTGGGACTGTCATGGTCAGCCGATCGAGCATCAAGTGGAGAAGAACCTCGGTCCTGAGAAGATGAAGACGACTTCACAAGCCGAGCTACGCGCTCTTTGTCGAGCATATGCTCTGAGATTCGTGGACGTTCAAGCGGAGGAATTCCGTCGCCTGGGGGTCAGAGGCGATTTCAAGAGGCCCTACCTCACTCTCGATCCGTCCTACGAAGGCGGCAACGTGCGTATCTTCAAAGAGATGTACTCCCGAGGGATGATATACAGGGGCTCCAAGCCGATACATTGGTGCGCTCGCTGCAAGACAGCGCTTGCAGAGGCCGAGATTGAGTACTCGGACGAGGCGAGCGACTCCATCTATGTCAGGTTTCGCTTGACGGAGGCCCCTGAGGCCTTCGCGGATTTCCGGATGCCTGTGTCAGTGGTCATCTGGACGACCACTCCGTGGACGCTGCCCGCAAACGTCGCAGTCACTTTGGCCGCAGATGCCGACTACGTAGGCGTGATCCGTGATGGCCATATCGTGGTAGTCGCCGAAGAACTCGTGCATAAGGTAGCCGAAGTGGCGGGCTGGGACGAACCGTTGACGGCGATCGGAGGCGATGGAGCGCCGGTCCGCCTGAAAGGACGTTCTCTGTTAGGCGTCACCTATTCGCATCCCATACACGACAACGTGATAGGGGTCATCGTCACCGGGGACCATGTGGACCTGTCCACGGGAACCGGAGCGGTGCATACTGCACCAGGGCACGGCGAGGAGGATCACCTCGTCGGACAAGAGTACGGTCTGCCTTCGCCGATGCCAGTGGATGACGATGGCGTGTTCGACGAAGGAGGCGGTCCGTTCGCTGGGCTGGAGGTCAACGAAGCCAATCCTATGATCATCGATTGGCTGAAGAAGAAGGACCTGCTCGAGGCCTCGGAAGCGACGACCCATTCCTATCCGCACTGCTGGAGATGCAAGCAACCGGTCATCTTTCGTGCGACCGAGCAGTGGTTCGTGGACATGGACAATGCTGCCGAGGGTGTTCGTCCACTGCGCCAGGGCGCGCTCGAAGCCATCGACCGGGTCGAGTGGATTCCCGGATGGTCCGTGAACCGCATCCGCTCGATGGTAGGCGATCGTCCGGATTGGTGCATTAGCCGCCAGCGTGCATGGGGAGTCCCGATTCCTATGTTCACCTGTGTTTCGTGCGGGGAGACCGTCGCCGACGAAGCCACGTTCGATGCGGTGATAGAGCTCTTCGAGAGCGAGGGCGCCGATACATGGTTCACGAAAGATCCGAGCGAGTATCTGCCTGCCGACACGGCGTGCAACCGATGTGGAGGGAGCACCTTTAAGGCCGAAAACGACATCTTGGACGTGTGGTGGGAGAGCGGCGTCTCGCACACCAGTGTCTTGGAAACCAGAGAGGAGCTTCACCGTCCAGCCGAACTCTATCTCGAAGGCAGCGATCAACATCGCGGCTGGTTCCAGTCCGCGCTGCTGACCGCTGTAGGGGCGTACGATGCGCCGCCTTTCGAGCGAGTCCTCACCCACGGTTTCATCGTGGACGGTGTCGGACGCAAGATGAGCAAGTCGCTCGGCAACGTCATAAGCCCGCTAGAAGTAATAGAGCGGTCAGGCGCCGATACCATTCGCTTATGGGCCGCTGCGGCTGACTATAGCCAGGACATCTCGATTTCCGAGGAGATTCTGGATCGCACGAGTGAGGCATACCGGCGAATCCGAAACACCTTCCGCTTTCTGCTTTCCAACCTCTACGACTATGAGCCTTCGATGGCGGTGCCGTGGCACGAGATGTCCGAGATCGACAGGTATGCACTCACAAGACTTGCCGAGCTCGTCGACCGCGTGAGCCGCGCTTACGACGAGTGGAGATTTCACCAGGTGTATCGCGCCGTGTACGACTACTGTGTGCTGGATCTGTCCTCTTTCTACCTTGACGTGCTCAAGGACCGCCTCTACTCAGATGCGGCGGATTCCCGTTCACGTCGCGGCGCTCAAACCGTGCTCGTTTCGATTCTGACCTCGCTGGTGCGCCTCGTAGCACCTGTTCTGACTTTCACCTCCGAAGAAGTGTGGCAGTTCATGCCCGAATCGTTGCGCGGGGCGCCCGTCAGCGTGCAGTTGGCCGGCTGGCCCGAGCCGGACGTGCCTGCCGAGGAGGCTGTACAGCTGATGGCTGCCTACAAGGTCGTACTAGAGGTTCGCGACTCGGTCACGAAGGCACTCGAAGATGCGCGCGACAGCAAGAAGGTTAACAAGAGTCAGGAAGCCGCAGTCGCGATCATCGCACCGAAAGAGGTGCTGGACACTCTAGGCGCACGTGGGGAAAGGGAACTTGCGGACATGTTCATCGTCTCCGATGTTTCTCTTTTCGCCGGGGAAAGACTGGCGGTCTCGATCGAAAGCGCTACGGGAGAGAAATGTCCCCGATGCTGGAACTACCGTAGTCTCGGTACCGAGGCCTCTCATCCTGATCTGTGTGCGAGATGCGCTGGAGTCCTCGACTCTTTGTGAGCGAGACCTCGGTATCCCCGCAAGGGCCAAGAGCAGATGTGAAAGCCCACCTTGTGTATAATAGACGTAGACGACAGAGCGCCCGGCTGCCCGGGCGCTTTACGATACCCCGGACCCGCGAGGTGATGCGGCTATGGAACAAACTACAGAGACCACCCTGCGGACGTTTCTCGAAGAGGAACTCGCTCGTCTCGAGACCGAGGTCGAGACGATAGAGAGGGAAGGCCACGAAGCGCTTTCCGAGGCCAGCGGAGAGAACAACTACCGTGATCATATGGCCGACCAGGGCACGGCGACGTTCAGTCGCGAACTCGACATGACCCTTGAGGACAACATCCGGGAGTCTCTCGTTGCTGTCCGCCGGGCACTCGAACGCATGGACGACGGCAACTACAGTGTCTGTGAACGCTGCGAGTCGGACATCGATGAAGAGCGCTTGAAGGCCATTCCTACTGCAACGTTGTGTATCACGTGCAAAGCCGCAGAGGAATCTCGGTAGAGTCCCGACATCCGGGTGGCCTGTTGCTCGGTACGCTTGCCGCTACGGTCGCCGTCGACCAACTCACCAAGGCTATAGCAAGGGCGTTGCTGGATCCGTCTCAATCCGTGCCAGTTATCGAAGGCGTGTTCCACCTCACTCACGTGCGAAACACAGGCGCGGCCTTCGGACTCATGCCGGGACAACGAACGCTGTTCATCGTGACTTCGACGCTTGTGCTCGCTGCCATCGGTCTGTATTGGTGGAGAGTCAGGCCCAAGGGTGTGCTCCTGTCCATCTCACTTGGCCTGATCGCCGGGGGAGCGATAGGGAATCTGATCGACAGGGTCATAGCTGGAAGGGTCACCGACTTCTTCGACCTCCAGATATGGCCCGTGTTCAACATCGCCGACACTTCGATAGTTTTCGGAGCTGTCGGCCTGTTCGCTTGGGCGATTCTAGCGCCGATCGAAGACCAAGAGCCGTTCTCGGCGGTCGAGGATGCGGACAACGAGCGATGGATGGCCGAGGGAGAAGAGAGAGGCGATCAGTGAACGGTCGCGATCACTTCGTAGTCACCGTGCGGGGCGAGCAAGCCGGTCAGCGAATCGACACCTTTCTCGGGCAGACGGAGCAACTGGTTTCGCGTTCCGCAGCGGCACGTCTCATAGACGGCGGATTCGTTCGGGTGAACGGATCGCCAGTCTCCAAGCGACACGTACTCAAGGCAGGAGAGACCATCTCTGTCGAGGTGCCGCCTGCCGAAGAGTGCGTTCTTCAACCCGAGGACATTCCACTCGACATCCGTTTCGAAGACGACGATGTCATCGTCATCTCAAAGCAGGCCGGCATGGTCGTCCATCCAGCGCAGGGTAACTGGAGCGGGACTCTCGTACACGCGCTGCTGGCACACTGCAGTGAATCCCTTGGAACCTTACAGGGTGTGGAGCGTCCCGGAATCGTGCATCGTCTCGACAAGGAGACAACCGGTCTGATGATGGTGGCCAAGAACGACCGAGTCCAAGCCGCTCTGTCAGAGGCTATCAGGATCCGTGCGATCGACAGACGATATGCGGCTCTCGTGCACGGCTATGTCGCACCCGATAGCGGCTTGGTCGATGCTCCGATAGCGCGCGATCAACGCGATCGTAAGCGTATGGCGGTGGTAGAGTCCGCGTCGGCCCGTCAATCGGTGACCACCTTCCAGGTTCTCGAACGCTTCACGGCCGGTATGCACGACGACGGCTACACACTGGTGGAGTGCAAGCTCTACACGGGTCGCACGCATCAGATCCGTGTCCACATGGCATACATCGATCATCCAGTCGTCGGTGACCAGTTGTACGGACAGCGCAGAATCAAGAAGGATCGAGGACTCAAACGACAGTTCCTCCACGCCTCGCGATTGGAGTTCGATCATCCCGTAACCGGAGAGCACCTGGTGTTTCACGATTCACTGCCGGAGGACCTCCGTCATGTGCTGTCCGAAATCGAGCCCGACTCGATGGGACGTACCGGATACGGCGAAGAAGTTCTCCCGCAGCTTCTGTCAGAGAGATAACGTGCTTCTTTGACGGCCAAGCTTACTGCGGGACGATTCGCAGGCTTCCTGCGGTAGAACCCCGAATAGCGCGACGCCATCGCCCTTGCGCCTGTGCCACCGCCACAATCCGGGGGTTGGAATCTAAGTGACGGCCTGGTATTGTCGGATAGACCTTTAAGCCCGGTCCTGTGAGGCTGGCAAGGGAACTCGAGCGACGATGCGACGCGAGCGAACCTCGTACCGACGCTGAATGTGCCTTCTTGCCGGCTGGCGAGGAGGCGTTCTTCGTCTAGGGGTCCGTTGGAGCGCGGGAGAGAGTCTCACGTGCGGAGGGAGGCGTGTCGCAATCGTGGAGTATCGCACTAAAGCCGAGGTGATGGATGGCGCCGCCGTCGATCGGGCACTTACTCGCATCGCCCACGAGATACTCGAGGCCAACAAGGGATGCGGCAACATCGCATTGGTGGGAATCGTAACCAGGGGAGCCGAACTCGCTGAGAGGCTAGCCGAGCGCATCGAGCGCATCGAAGGTGTCCGGGTTCCGGTCGGAACGCTCGACATATCCTTCTATCGCGACGACGTGGCCAAGCGTCTTTCACCCGAGGTTCACCGCACAGACATCCCGTTCGATGTCGAGGACCGCGACGTCGTTCTAACCGACGACGTTCTGTTTACCGGACGGACGATTCGCGCAGCGATGGACGCAATCATGGATTACGGCCGTCCATGCTCGATTCAACTCGCCGTGCTCGTCGATCGCGGACACCGTGAGTTGCCAATACGTGCAGACTACGTGGGCAAGAACGTGCCCACTTCTCGAAAGGAACGAGTGAGGGTTCGCTTCAGAGGGACCGATGGAGTGGACGACGCCGTCGAGATCCTCGAAGAGGTGGAGGGGTCATGACCGCTATCTCCTGCCGCCACATCATCTCGATGGACGATCTGAGCGCCGAGGACATCACCACGATCCTCGACACGGCAGAATCGTTCAAGGAAGTCAACGAGCGTCGAATAAAGAAGCTACCTACGCTCAGGGGACGCACGATCATCAATCTGTTCCTGGAGCCGTCCACACGCACGCGGACTTCTTTCGAGATCGCAGCCAAGCGCCTTTCGGCCGACGCGATCAATATGACCGGTTCATCATCTGCGACAGTCAAGGGAGAGAGTCTGCGCGATACCGCGCAAACGCTGTCCGCGATGGCTTGCGACCTGATAGTGGTGCGTCATCGTTATGCGGGAGCGCCGCAGGTGATAGTGGAGTGCATGGAGGCGCACGTCATCAACGGTGGAGACGGGCTGCACCAGCATCCTACGCAAGCGCTTCTGGATCTCTTCACGATCCGCCAGCATGCCGGTCGTCTCGAGGGGCTCACTGTCGGCATCGTCGGCGACATCAGTCATAGCCGTGTAGCAGGCTCGCTGGTGCCGGCCTTGAGAAAGGTGGGTGCCACGCCGGTGTTGGTCGCCCCGCCCACGCTACTGCCAGCCCGACCCGATATCCTCGGCGCGGAGGTTGCCACCTCCCTCGATGAGGTGCTCCCAGAGCTGGACATCTCTTATCTGCTGCGCGTGCAGACCGAGCGCGCTGAGGATATGCCCTTTCCGAGTCTGCGCGAGTACGCGAGGTTTTACGGCATGAACGAGACACGGTTGGCCGCCGCCAAGCCAGAGATGCTGGTGATGCATCCGGGACCGATGAACCGAGGTGTCGAGATATCCTCGGCGGTGGCGGATTCGCCCAGGGCTATCGTGCTAGATCAGGTAAATGCCGGAGTTGCAGTACGCATGGCGGTCATGTACCTGCTGCTTGGAGGTGAGCCGCATGGCGCTGCTGCTTAGAAACGGCCGCTTGATCGACCCGGCGGTCGGCCTCGATGCCATATGCGACATGATCGTCGGCGACGGGCGTATCGTCGAGATCGGCGAGGACCTTACCATTCCCGAGGGAGAGATCATCGAGTGTGCAGAGAAGGTAGTGGTTCCAGGTCTCGTCGACCTGCACGCCCATCTGCGCGAGCCAGGTCGTGAAGACGAAGAGACCGTAGCTTCGGGTACGCGTGCCGCCGCGCACGGCGGCTTCACAGCGGTCTGTGCGATGCCGAACACCCTTCCCGTATGCGATACCGGCTCCAAGGTCCGCTTCTTGGTCGAGCGCGCTGAGGAGACCGGAGTCGTGCGCGTTCACCCGATCGGAGCAGCTACCGTAGGGCAGCGAGGTGAGACGCTCGCCGAGATAGGAGACATGGCGGCCGAGGGGGCAGTGGCGTTTTCCGACGATGGCCGTGGCATTCAGTCCGCCGGGATGATGCGTCGCGTTATGGAATACGGGATGGCCTTCGACGCTATCGTCGTCAGTCACTGCGAAGAAGAGTCCCTCGTGCGCAACGGAGTTGTCAACGAAGGGGCAGTCTCGACTCGCCTCGGTATGCCTGGATGGCCTGCGGCTGCCGAAGAAGTCATGGTGGACCGAGACATACGTCTAGCGGAACTCACGGGCTGCCGGCTTCACTTGGCCCACCTGTCAACGGCTGGCTCTGTGGCGCTTGTGCGGGCCGCAAAGGAGCGTGGCGCTCCTGTGACCGCCGAGGTCACACCGCACCACCTCTTTCTCGACGAGGACGTTCTAGGTCCGTCTTACGACACGTATCTGAAGATGAACCCGCCGCTGCGCACCTCCTCCGACCGAGCGGCTCTCCTAGATGCTCTACTCGACGGCACTATCGACTGCGTCGCCACCGATCACGCACCCCACGCGCTGCACGAGAAGGAGATGGAGTTCGAGCTCGCACCTTTCGGGACTACAGGTCTCGAGACGGCCCTTCCTCTGATCATCACCAATCTCATCGAGCCAGGTGTTCTCGACTGGGCAGACGTAGTGCGGTTGATGGCACACGGTCCTAGGGAGGCCTTCGGCCTGTCGCCGGTGTGCCTAGGGAGTGGCTCCGTGGCCGATGTGACCGTCATCGATCCGGAGGCGAAGGTTGAAGTCTGTAAGGAGTGGTTCGTGTCCAAGTCATCGAACTCCGCTTTCAACGGTGCGATGCTTCTTGGAAGAGCAACCGAAGTGCTGGTGGAGGGACGCTTCGCCCTCAAGAACGGAAAGGTGGTCGACTGAGTGACCGATCGCCCAGCCCTTCTTGCACTCGAGGATGGAACGTTCTTTACCGGACGTGCCTGCGGTGTCATGGGCGAGAGCATCGGTGAGGTGGTGTTCAACACCTCAATGACTGGCTACCAGGAGGTTCTAAGCGATCCCTCTTATGCAGGTCAAATCGTCACCATGACCATGCCCCACATCGGCAACTACGGTGTGAACGGCGCCGACATGGAATCTCGCGGTGTGTTCGCAGCTGGTCTCGTCGTACGCGAGATGTCTGAGCTTGCATCGAACTGGCGTGCCGAGGAGACGATGGAGGCTTTCCTCGAGCGTCACAACGTGATCGCAATGGAGGGTGTGGACACTCGGCGGCTGACGAGGCACATTCGCGAAGCCGGGGCGATGCGTGCGGTAATATCGACCGAGGACTTGGATCCCTCCTCACTCGCTGTCAAGGCAGCGGCGAGCCCGGGACTTGTGGGACGCGATCTTGTCGCCGAGGTAGGCGTATGCGAAGCGTATCGTTGGGGGTCGGAAGACTCCGAAGGGCGCATCCCCGTGGACACTGGTATCTTGCCGGTATCTCCTGCATATCGTGTAGTGGCTTTCGACTCGGGCATCAAGTACAACATCTGCCGCAATCTGGCCGAGGCCGGTTGCGACGTGGTCGTGGTTCCGCCCGATACTCCTTCGGCCAAGGTGATGGAGTATGAGCCTGATGGCGTGTTTCTTGCGAACGGCCCGGGCGATCCGGCCGCCGTCGACTATCTGTACGGGACGCTCAGGGAGCTCATAGGCAGTGTTCCCGTGTTCGGCATATGCTTGGGTCATCAGATGCTGTCGCTCGCAGTAGGCTGCGAGACTTACAAGCTGAAGTATGGTCATCGTGGAGGCAACCAGCCGGTCAAGAACCTGCTCACGGGCAGAGTCGAGATTACTAGCCAGAACCACGGTTTCTGTGTGGACTTCGGCTCCATCGGTCCGCTGATCGAAGAAGAGAGTGGCGGACTGGACCACGATCCTGCCGATATCGGTGCATGGGCGAGCGCAGGGGTAGCGCCGGTGGTGCGGTCCGAGCGCTTCGGACGAGTGCAGCTGACACATGCGAACCTCAACGACATGACGACTGAGGGAATCCGGCTGCTTGACGCCTCGGCTTTCTCGGTCCAGTACCATCCCGAGGCGGCGCCGGGCCCGCAAGACTCCCGGTATCTGTTCGACGCGTTCACGTCGATGATGGACGGCCGCGATGACTATCTGAAGGAGTGCGGGTGTCCCGTCGTGACGACATAGCGAAGATACTAGTTATCGGGTCGGGTCCGATAATCATCGGACAGGCGTGTGAATTCGACTACTCGGGCGCCCAAGCATGCAAGGTACTGCGCGAGGACGGATACGAAGTCGTGCTGGTCAACAGCAATCCGGCGACGATCATGACCGACCCCGAACTCGCTCACCGCACCTACGTGGAGCCTGTGACGCCGGAGTTCGTGACCAAAGTTATAGAGCGGGAGCGGCCGCAAGCGCTGCTGCCCACTCTTGGAGGTCAGACCGGCCTGAACTGTGCGGTGGCGCTAGCGGAGTGCGGCGTGCTCGATGAGCACCGAGTGGAGCTCATCGGTGCCAAGCTCGACGTCATCAAGAAGGGCGAGGACCGAAAGCTGTTCGCTGAGGCGATGGGGCGCATCGGCTTGGACGTGCCGAGGAGCGGCTACGCATACACGCTGCGCGAGGCCGAGGATCTCGCGAGAGACCTCGGCTTCCCGGCAGTCGTGCGTCCTTCTTTCACGCTCGGAGGGGCCGGTGGCGGCATCGCATACAACATCGAAGAACTGCGCGATATCGTGACCGGCGGGTTGGCCTTGTCTCCGATCGGCGAGGTCCTGATAGAGGAGAGTGTGATTGGCTGGAAAGAGTTCGAGATGGAGGTCATGCGCGATCGCAAGGACAACTCGGTCATCGTCTGCTCGATCGAGAACTTCGATGCGATGGGCGTGCACACCGGTGACTCGATCACGGTAGCTCCTGCTCAGACGCTTACCGATCGCGAATACCAAGCCATGCGTAACGCCTCGCTCGACATCATGCGTGAGATCGGGGTCGAAACAGGTGGTTCGAACGTCCAGTTCGCTGTCGACCCGATAACCGGGCGACTGGTAGTGATCGAGATGAATCCGCGAGTCTCACGCTCCTCTGCGCTTGCCTCCAAAGCGACCGGCTTTCCAATAGCGAAGTTTGCGGCGAAGCTGGCGGTAGGTTACACACTCGATGAGATTCCCAACGACATCACCAAGAAGACGCCCGCGTGCTTCGAACCCAGCATCGACTACACGGTAGTGAAGGTTCCCCGGTGGGCTTTCGAGAAGTTTCCTGGTACCGACATCACCCTGACCACCAAGATGAAGTCGGTGGGCGAGGTAATGGCGATCGGGCGTACCTTTGCAGAAGCCTTGGGCAAAGCGATGCGCTCTCTCGAGAATGGCCGAGCAGGCCTCGGTGCCGATGGACACGATGTTTTCGACGAGAACAAATTCGACGCCATGCTCGCCACGCCAACCGAACGGCGGCCCTACTACATCGCCGAGGCCTTCCGCCGCGGGCGTTCCGTCGAAGAGGTGCATCACCTCACCCATGTAGACAGATGGTTCCTCGGGCAGATGCGACGTGCAGTCGAGGTCGAGACCGAGTTGGCGGTCGAGGTGGAGGGTGCCAGTCCTGCAAAGGACGGACCTGATGAGGCTGTGGTCCGCACAACGGTAGAGGTGGACGGTCTCAGCATCTTGGATGCGGGACGGATGCGGCGCGCGAAACAGCATGGCCTTTCAGACCCGCAGATTGCCTACCTCATAGGTTCGACAGAAATCGAGGTTCGCAAGAGAAGGCTCGACCTAGGCGTGAAGCCTACCTTCAAGGCTGTCGACACGTGCGCGGCGGAGTTCGCTGCGGCCACTCCCTACAACTACAAGACATACGAGGAAGAAGACGAAGTCGTGTCTTCGGCAAAGCCCAAAGTGATGATTCTCGGAGCGGGGCCGAATCGTATCGGGCAGGGTATCGAGTTCGACTACTGTTGCGTTCATGCCGCATACGCATTCTCCGATCTGGGCTACGAGACGATCATGGTGAACTGCAATCCCGAGACGGTCTCCACCGACTACGACACCAGCGATCGGCTCTACTTCGAGCCGCTCACCTTCGAAGACGTGATGGATATCGTCGAGGCTGAGAGTCCGGAAGGTGTCGTAGTCACGTTCGGTGGGCAGACACCTCTCAAGCTCGCTCATGCGCTCGAGGATGCGGACGTGCCGATCATGGGGACATCTCCGGAGGCGATAGATCTGGCCGAGGATCGACGTCGTTTCGCCGAGGTGCTCGAGCGGCTCGATATCGCATCTCCGGCTGCTGGAACGGCCAAGACACACTCGGAGGCGGTGGAGGTAGCGCGAAGAATAGGATTCCCTCTGCTCGTGCGGCCGAGCTATGTCTTAGGAGGGCGAGGCATGGTGATCGCCTACAACGAGGACTATCTCGAACGGTATATGGCCGAAGCCGCAGAGATCTCGCCAGAGCATCCGGTACTGCTCGACCGCTTCTTGGAGGGTGCGATAGAGGTGGATGTCGATGCGGTATGCGATACCGAGAGCGTCTACGTAGGCGGAGTAATGGAGCATATCGAAGAGGCGGGCATCCATTCCGGTGACTCGGCATGCTGCATCCCGCCTTTCTCCTTGGGCGAGGACACCGTCGAGCGCATCGTCGGACACACTCGTGCTCTCGCGCTCGAACTGGGAGTGTGCGGTTTGATAAACATCCAGTTCGCGGTCAAGGACCAGAGCGTCTACGTCTTGGAGGTAAACCCTCGAGCGAGTAGAACCGTGCCGTTCGTCAGTAAGGCTACCGGGGTCGCACTCGCCAAGATCGCGGCCGAAGTGATGGCAGGGCGAAAGCTTGTGGAGATGGGGCTTCCGCCCGAAGGTCGCGACCTGGGACGCTTCTGTGTGAAAGAGGCGGTGATGCCTTTCGGGCGTTTTCCGGGTTCGGATTCGGTACTCGGACCGGAGATGAAATCTACCGGCGAGGTGATGGGAGTCGCCGCGGACTTCCCGGCAGCATACGCGAAGTCCCAGCTGGCCATAGACTACTCGCTGCCCAAGGGCGGTGCAGCGTTCATCAGCGTGTGCGATCGTGATAAGCGTGCAATCATGCCGGTGGCCAAGCACCTGCACACGCTCGGGTTCGAATTACTATCTACGCGAGGAACGGCACGCACTCTAAGAGCGGCCGGCGTACCCGTTACAGAAGTGCTCAAGGTACACGAGGGACGTCCCAACATCGTCGACGCCATGAAGAACGGCGAGGTGAAGCTCGTCATCAACACCCCGTTCGGACAAGAGACCCGTTCCGACGGCTATCACATCCGTGCAGCGGCCATCCGATACGGAATCACGAACATAACCACCTTGCCGGCTGCCAATGCGGTGGTTCACGCTATCGAGGCGGCCTGTGGTGACGGGCGGCTCGAGGTGGTTGCGCTGCAGGATTTCGGAGGGGGTCTGAAGTAGTGAGACGCTGCATGGGTGAAGAATCTGTCTGGCGTCCGGTGAATCCCGCGCTCGAGCGCATCTCCGTCGTGGCTAACGAGCGTCTTGCCGAGGGAGTAGGGCTTGTCACGCTTCACGCGCCACGTGCGGCCGCAGGCGTTCTTCCAGGGCAGTTCGTACACGTGCGCATATCGCGCGGGACCGATTTCATTCTAAGACGCCCGTTTTCCGTGCATCGAGTATCGGGGGAACGAATCGAGATTCTGTATCAGGTGCTCGGTGTGGGGACCAGAGCGCTTGCGGAGAAGGTCGCAGGGGAGGAGATGGATCTGGTCGGTCCGCTGGGCAGCGGGTGGCGGGTCTGCGAAGGAACCGCTCGTGCTTTGCTTGTCGCGGGGGGGCTGGGTGTCGCGCCGCTGGGCATGCTCGCCGAGGAACTCGCGGGACGTGGCGTTGCCATCACAGTGGCTATCGGGGCGCCGCGGGAGGAAAGGGTTTTGGCGAGGAACCTATTCGAACGCGTGGCCCGGAGGGTCGAGATCGCGACCGATGATGGGTCATGCGGCTTGCGTGGGCCGGTGACCGGCGTGTGCGAGCGATTGCTGTCGGACGGATCTTTCGACATCGTATACACCTGCGGCCCCGAGCTCATGCAACGTAAGGTGGCGACCCGAGCGGCAGCGGTGGACATACCTTGTCAAGTATCGCTTGAGCGCCTGATGGCATGCGGAATCGGTGCATGCCTTTCGTGTGTGGTACGAACTGTAGATGGAATGAAGAGAGCATGCGTGGACGGCCCGGTGTTCGACGCGCAACAGGTACTTTGGGATCCGACCGAGACTCCGCCCGAACACTGAAGATAGACTCGACGTTTAGGTCAGGGAGATTTGAGCCAAACAACAGACATGACAGTGAAGCTAGGCGGTCTGGAGTTACGAAACCCCGTGTTGACCGCCTCGGGCACGTTTGCGAGCGGGCGCGAATTCGCCGACTTCGTAGAGCTGGAAAGGCTCGGCGCCGTGGTGACCAAAGGGGTGTCGCTCGATCCCTGGGATGGCAATGCGAGCCCCCGCGTCGCCGAAACGGCAAGCGGGATGCTTAACTCGATCGGTCTGCAGAACCCCGGAGTCGACGCTTTCTGCGAAAACGATCTGGCGTGGCTTGCGGATGTGGACGTGCCCGTGATCGTCAATGTCTCAGGACACAGCGTGGCCGGCTACGTAGGGGTGATCGAACGCCTTGAGCGGGAGACTGGTGTCGCGGGCTACGAAGTGAACATCTCGTGTCCCAACGTTGATGCCGGCGGCATGGCGTTCGGTACCGAGTGTTCTGCGGCGGCCGAGGTCACTCGAGCTTGCAGGGTCGCCACCACCCGCCTGCTAGTAGTGAAGCTGACCCCGAACGTCACCGACATCGTGCAGATAGCACGTGCGGTGGAAGCCGAAGGTGCCGATGCGCTCTCCCTCATCAACACCGTCCTCGGCATGGCTGTCGATGTCGAGACGTTCCGTCCCAAGCTGTCTCGTGTGGTAGGCGGTATTTCCGGGCCGGCGATCAAGCCTATCGCACTCAGGATGGTGTGGCAGGTGTCGAACGCGGTTTCCGTGCCCGTTATCGGCATGGGTGGCATCATGTCTGCCGATGACGCAGTCGAGTTCATGCTCGTGGGAGCAACCGCAGTAGCGGTAGGAACGGCGAACTTCATCGATCCCACGGTGACTATGCGCATCGTCGACGGTCTAGCAGAGTTCTGTCATGCTCGCGGTATCGAGCGGGTGTCCGATCTGACCGGTGCGATGAAGGCATAGGATTTCGGTTAGGAGACCGCGCGTGAGAGACGGTGACGGCACACCTTCTGCCGCGAAACCCGTGTCGCAAGACAGAATCCGGGAATCGATCATCATCGCTTTAGACACCGATGCGCACACGGCTCTTGGGCTGGCACGTTCGCTGAGCGGGCACGCGAAACACTTCAAAGTCGGCATGATGCTCTACTACTCCGGCGGACCGGAGATAGTGACGAGGTTGCGGGAGATGGATTACTCGGTCTTCGTTGACCTCAAGCTGCACGACATTCCGCATCAGGTAGAAGGCGCCGCTCGAGAACTCGCTCGCGCGGGTGCCGGCATGTTGAGCGTTCACGCTTCGGGCGGTCGATTGATGATGGAGGCCGCAGTGCGCGGAGCATGCACGGGAAGCGCAGAGTGTGGTGCAGACACACCGGACGTCGTCGCGGTCACAGTTCTTACTAGTCTCGATTCGGAGATGCTTCAGACGATCGGCGTCGACCGCGTTCCGATCGCTCAGGTCGAACTTCTGACGAGTCTGGCGCGAGATGCAGGCGTCCAGGGCGTGGTCTGCTCGCCTCAGGAAGCAAGATCGGTGCGTGCGATGCTCGGAGAGGAAGCTCTCGTCGTCACCCCTGGCGTGCGACCCGCATGGACGGTTCACGGCGATCAGATGCGTGTTGCCACACCAGCCGAAGCACTTGCAGCAGGAGCCTCGCATCTCGTCATAGGTAGACCCGTCACCGGAGCCGCAGAGCCTGTGAAGGCACTGGAGCGCATCGTGAGAGAAGGAGCAGCCGACTCATGGCCGAATCCGCGTGCATGACCGAGTCTGAAGTGCTGAACACGCTCGAAGAAGCCGGCGCCATCGTGCATGGTCACTTTGCACTTACGAGCGGACGACACTCGGACACCTACGTTCAGTGTGCGCGAGTTCTGGAGGATCCGGCGCTCACGACGCGTCTTGCCCGGACTGCGGCGGCCAAAGTCGCAGACCGAAATGTGGACATCGTGGCTTCTCCGGCTGTTGGTGGCATCGTCATCGGATTTGCCGTAGCGCAAGCGCTCGGGGTCAGGTTCATGTTCAGCGAGCGAGAGGAAGGCCTCATGCGCTTTCGCCGTTCTTTCACGATTCCTCGTGGTGCGAATGTCCTTATCGTAGAAGACGTGGTCACGACGGGTGGATCCGTCGCGGAGGTCTTACGGCTCGTTCGTGATGCAGGGGGAGAGATATCAGGCGTGGTATCCATCATCGACCGCGGCGGCGAGAGGGTTTTCGAGGAAGAACTGATCCC
>PWVH01000080.1 GCA_003563465.1 Coriobacteriaceae bacterium
GAATGCCTCGGCTGGAATCGGCGCCAACGACAACTCTCTTGTTCCAGCGATTCCGTACGACGATCAGGTCGCACGTCTAGACCCGTCGTGCTCTGCAGTCATGAACGACGCGATGCTGGTAATCGCGAAGGCATAGGCTGACGACCCCAGCTCTTGCGAGAGTCGGGAGAAAGTGACACCGAGGAGGTGCATATCTAGTGGCAAAAGGATTCGTCACAGACCTGAGGAAGTGTGTGGGCTGCAAAGCCTGCGAGGCGGTCTGCAAGATCCGGTACGCAAGCCCCGAAGGCGTCAGCCGTCGTCGTGTGCCCATGAGGGACACCGAGAACTCGCGCATCTTCGTCTCGATAGCGTGCAACCATTGCGACGAGCCGTCGTGTCTGCCGGCTTGCCCCAAGGGTGCTATCAGCAAGGATGCCGAGGGCATCGTGACGCGCGATCTTGCGAAGTGTGTTGGATGCAGGCGTTGCGAGTGGGCGTGTCCGTACGGCGCGATAGTCTTCGATCCCACAACGCAGAAGATCGACAAGTGTGATGGCTGCGTGACCTTCCCTGACGGGCCTAGGTGCGTCGAGGCGTGTCATGCCACGGCGCTCGACTGGGTCGACGTCGATGGCACGTTTACGGACGATGCCGCACAGATCGTCCTAGCAGGCGAAGAACTGTTGCCCGATCCGGCCTTCACCGAACCGAACGTTAAGTTCATCAAGACACCCGACGTCTCGTAAGCCGAGGCTTGCGGTTCGTCGGAGCGAAGCGGGGCGTGTCGTGCCGCGTCATTGCGGCAGGCGCGCCTCGCTTGCGTGCCGCCCCGCTCGCACTCCCGCCCCAAGCCGCCGTTGCCTGCTCGTTGGACCGGAATTCGCTATACTTGTGAACGCAGGCACCAGTTAGAGAGGACAGCCCTCTCAGGAGTCCGATACTGCCGGGCAGGACGTCACGAAGCTGAGTCTTGCAGCGGCTCTGGTAACGAAGCGCGATGTCCGTCGCCTGGGTTCTTGCACCTAACCGGTGTACAGTTCGCGTGCGGTGCGGACGCCCGACTGAGACGATGGAGTGTTCATGACTTCAGATCTTCGCACCGCAACATCTCCAGCGAGCAGCAACGTGCCGCACCGCCGCCGAATCTCCCCACGGACGCTCTCTGCGATTCTCATCATCGCGATTCTCGTCAGTGGAATCCTGCTCGCATGGCGGTGGGCAGCAGCCCGGGAGTTGCCGCCGGGCACTTATTACGAGTATCAGATTCAGCGCTGGGAGCTTCAGAGCATGGAGCGCCCCGACGATCCTTTGGTCTGGGCGACCCTCGGCGGGCTGTACGAAGCCGCGGGCGCTGAGGCAAAGTCGGAGCGCGCGTATCGTAAGGCTCTCGAACTCGATCCGGGCAACGTCGCAGCGCTCATGCATATCGCCGAGAGAGAACAAGCGGAAGGAGAGTTCGATCGAGCGCGCGAACGCCTTCAGCTTGCTGCGGATTCTCTTCCACAAGGGTCCGCCTATCTGTTGTATTATCGTATTGGCTTGCTCGAAGAGGAGGTCGGACGCGACCCTGAGGCGATCGCAGCCTACGAGAAGTCGATCGAGGAGCGCAGTTCTTACTGGAACGCGCATTTCCGGTTGGCTCTTCTCTACGAGCGAGCGGGTGAACTGGACAAGGCTCGTGAGTCGATCTCGCGCGCGGCCGCGTTCGCTGCGGCAGAACCTGAGGTGATAGAGGTACTGGAACGGCTAGGCGCGGCCGTTCCCGACATGCAGACGCCCATAGACATGACGGGGGCTGACGATGAGTGATGTCCGACCGGCATGGGAGAACGAGTCCCAGTTGGCTGAGGGCCGGAGCATCCGGCGCACCAGGCGGCGGGACCGCGTCTGGTGGGCCATCGTACTTCTGCTTCTCTTGCTGTTAGTGGTCTGCGGCATCCTGCACGCGCTCTTCCCCGAGCGTCGAATCGTGACTCCGGTAGAGCCGCCCGCCGGCCTGACGCCGGTCTTCAGCGTTTACGGACTGATAGAGCCCCGAGGTGTGGGCGCAGGCCCTGATGGAGAGATAGTGATCGCGAACACCGGGGCCCAGAGAGCCTACATATACGACCGCGACGGCGTGCTTGCAGCCCGCCTCGGCGGCGATCTGCCCGAGAACAAGGTCTTTTCGGTCGCAGGAGCGTTCTATGAGGACGACACGATCTATCTTTGCGACTGGGGCCTGCAGCGTATATGGCTGTTTCGTGGGGACGGCACCGCGATCGACTACTTCCCCGAGGACCCGACGCCAGAGGTCTACGGCCCGGGAGGCTTCTTCCCCTTCGACGTCATCCGCTACGGTTCGGACATCCTCGTGGCCACGAGGACCGGGCTTTTTACGTTCGATGGAAGCACCCTCGAACTCAAGGGGCGCTTCGATCGAGGAGAGCCTGCGGGTCACGGACCCGACTACATGACCGGGTTGACCACGGATCCCGATACGGGGAGAGTCTGGGTCGTCGACTCGTTCAACCGAAGGGTGATCGCCTACGATTCGGACGGGCGTCCGCTTTGGCTCCTCGGCAAGCCCGATGAGATGGGGGAGATCGTCAGCTTCTTCGGGCTACCCAGAGGCATTCTGTTCACCGAGCAGGGCCTGCTAGTCTCCGACGCTTTTCGTCACGAGATTTACGTGATAGACGCAGATGACGGCACTTTCCTCGGCTCTTACGGCCGCCGCGGTGTGGTCGACGGCGAGTTCAACTTCCCGGAAGGGATGGCGCTAGCTCCAGACGGGCTTCTCTACGTTGCCGATCGCGCCAACAACCGGGTTCAGGTGCTGAGGTTCGGAGAGCCGGTCGCACCTAGAGGAGACGTATCCGCCAAGTGGGAGCAGAGCTTTGAACGATTCGACTGACATCGATCTTCAAGAAGACGAGCAGGCCGAAGAGGAGTCCAAGGCCAGCATCAGCGGGCGCGTGGCGGCGCTGGTCGTGCTTCTGATTCTGCTGCTTCTGGCTTGCGGGCTCTTGTGGCCGGTTCCCGAGAGCGAGCGGATCGTCGATGACCCGGAGGCCCGCGACCGGGCGATCGGCCGAGGAGGCCCGCTGGAACTCGAAAGGGTCGAGGTCAGCATTGCCGAAGGGGTCTCGGTCGGTCACAAGGGCGTGGCGGTGTTGGTGAGCATGGACCTGCGAAGCGACAAGACCAGGGTGTTCGATCCGGGCTGGGCGAAACTCCACATAGTCGAAAAGATGATTCCACCACTGTCGGAGACACACGAAGGGGTCTCGGGATACTCGTCGTACCCTTCGAGGCTCGAAGCTGACAAAGCCGCCTCCATCTCGCTCGTCTACGCGGTTCCTCGCGAATCTAAGGTCACCACTTTGGTAGTCCAACCCGGTGACTTCTCGCCTTCGGAAGCCGTCACGCGCAGGCTCGGCCTCCCAGGAGGTCCATGATGAAACGCTCGACAGCCATCACAGTTGCGATCGTGCTTCTGGTTGCCGGGGTCGGCGCCGCATCTGTCTTCGGCGCCCGGCAGGTGTCGAAACCTGCGGATCACACGCCGCAGTGGCACTGGTTGCACGGGGGCGAAGCCGTAAGGGACTACGACCGCTGTCTCGATTGCCACGACGACTTCTTCTGCACCGCATGCCACATAGCCGAATGGCCGCACGAAGAGGGCTGGCAGGCTGAGCATGGCCCCGAGGCGACGAGACTGGATGGCAGAGGCTGCTACCTCTGTCATCGGCCAGGATATTGCGACCCGTGCCACCTCGGCGTCCGAATGCCTCATCCTCCGGGATTCCTCGCCGAGCACCCAAGGTCAGGCTATACGGAAGAATCTTGCTGGGTTTGCCATGTGACCTCGGATTGCGCTCCTTGTCACCAAAGACACGACACGCACCAGACCGGGGGGTTGGTGATTCCGTGAGCGAGCGAGAGTTCACAGTAGTAGATGCCCTCGTCGCACTGCTGGGTCTGCTCCTCGTGGCTGCGCTGGCGCTCTTCGCTCTTGCCCTGGCCTATCCGCGAGCAGCCGAGGATCTCGGTGCGCGGCTTGCATCCGGTCGACCTTGGGTGGCCACCACTGCTGGTGACGTGATGGAGACAACGGACGACGTCCTCATCCGTGCCCGAGAAGGATGGCAGTACAGATTCGCCGGTCCTTTCGCACGATACACGGGAAGGCCTGAGCCCTCTTTGGAGCCCACGGTTGCACCTGTCGCCGAATTTCCCGTAGAAGAGTGCGAGGAATGCCATCCGGGCTTTCGCGAGCAGCCGCTCTTCTCGGTGGTCTTCGCCCCGCACGAGGTGCATGAGGCTGCAGAGATCGGTTGCGAGCGCTGCCACGCCGCAGAAGGCCCCGAGCGTGACCGGGTTCCGCCGATGAGCGGATGCGGTGACTGTCACACACAGACGCAGTCGATGCCCGGCTGCCTGACTTGCCATCCCTACGGCAGCCTGTTCCACGGCGCGCGACTTGCCGGTGACCGGGAGATCGGAATGGCCTGCGAGACGTGTCACAGCGAAGAGAGGCTCGTGGAAGGCGCCAGGCCCAGGCCCGTCAGCAGCTTCGATCCGTCTGCCGAGTGGTGCTCGCTCTGCCACGAGACAACCTTCTGCGACCGCTGTCATCCCGCTACGCATCCGGCCGGCTATGGCAGGAACCACGCTGCTGACTTCAGGAATCGCAGAGTGTGGATTCACGATTGCTACGACTGTCACCTTTCCGGCTGGTGCGCTATGAGGTGCCATGCGCGGTGAGCGTACAGGGTGGAGAAGCGCGACCTGAGGGTCACCGCCAACGCTCGTCTGACAGATGGCTTGTCTTTGCTCTGGCCAGCACGGTCGTGGTGCTGTTCGGAGGCAGCGCGCTTCTCTTCGGCCTCTTCCTCAGTTCGGGACCGTCTGCGGACGCTTCTATGGCCGCTCTGCCTGCGGACGAATCGCTGACGGTAGTGATCGGCAGGGCTCCAGGCGGTGCGACTCAGTGGGCTATGTACACGCAAGCTCTGCGCGCGATGGAGGAGGCATCCGGCATTCCGGTCAGGACTCGCTACATCGCGAGACGCTACAAGGTGTTCGAGGTCTTGAGAACGGAAGACGTCGATGTCGCATTCGTCTCGGTCAGCGAATACCTGCGGCTTCGGGAGCACGGCGGGTACGAGATCTTGGCTTCTCCTGTGATCAAAGGACAGAGCATGGAGGCTGGGGTGGTGCTCGTTGAGACCAACTCGGCGATGACGACTTTCGAGGAACTCCGTGGAGCCAGCATAGCTCTGAGCTCGGGCAGTTCGTTGGGGGGCTACGGTTATCTGTTCTGGCTCATGGACCAGTCCGGCGAAGATGCCGAGACCTACTTCTCGTCACTAGTGTTCAACGGATCGCACGCCGAGGCCATCGAAAGACTCATCTCGGGCAACGTCGATGCCGCCGTCGTGGGCAGGTCGGAGCTTGCCGGATGGCCAGAGGAACGTTTTCGCGTTGTTTCGGAATCGCCCGAGTTCGGAATGCGGCCCGTCGTCGTTCGCGCGGATCTCGATGCTCGAATCAAGAACAGGTTGCTCGCGGCTCTATTGCAGTTGGGCTCCGATACTGAGGAATCGGGCGAGTATCCCACCGTCGAGGGCTTCCGCCTGCCTTCGCCCGAGGACTACGCGTTCGCTGAGACGCTTCTGGAGTACACCGCCCCGACGATGACCGACGATTCGTGGGATCAGCCATGAACGGAAAGCAGGGCATGAGGGGCATTCTGTCCAGACAGGGGCGACCTGCTTCGTCTCTGAGCACACGGTTCGTGGCGTTGATGATTCTCGGCGAGATTGCCTTCGGGTTGGTCGTCGGCGTGACCGTAGGGGTATACAGCGCGAGACTGGCGGCCAGAGAGCGTCAAGCGTCTCTAGAGCGTTCCGCCGTGACCGTGGGAGCGGCCCTGATACCACTTATCGCCGACGAGCGGAGGATGTGCGGGGACGAACAGATGAGGAGCATCCTCGATTCCGTCCAGTACGGTGATGTCAGAAGGATCAGTATCGTCGACGACACCGGGGAGGTTGTCGCTTCCTCCTCTCCCGGTTTGCAAGCTTTGGCCAATCCCACCGGGTTCGACGACAGCGCTTTTGCGATGCTGACGAAACCGCAGATAATCCGGCAGCCGATACTTGTCGAGGGCTTCCAATTCGGCGAAGTGGTCATGGAGTTCGATCCTCCGGGATTCGCGACCGTCATGAGCGCGCACGTAGTCGCGGCGATGATAGTCATACTCTCTGTCGCACTCGTCTCGGCGCCATGGAGCGCATGGCTGGTATTGAGGACGGTAGTAGAGCCCGTGGGGGATTTGCGCGACGGCGCCAGGATGCTTGCGGCCGGCCGCAGAGACCTGTCGCTTTGCAGCGAGCGGCACGACGAGATCGGCGAACTCGGCTGCGCTTTAGACGAGCTTTCGGCGCAGCTTGCCGAAAGGGAACGCAGCCTCGAGGAATCCTACGTGAAGCTCAAAGAGGCCTTCGACGTACAGGTGAAGGCGAGAGAAGAGCTCGAGCAGCTGGCCCGCATGAAGTCCGACTTCGTCGCTGTGGCATCGCACGAGCTTCGCACACCTCTTTCTGTGGTCAGGATGTATGCCGAGATGCTGGAGGACGGCGAACTCGGAGACCTGGAAGAAGATACCTCGGAAGCCATAGAGGCCATCACTTCGGCCACGGCACGTCTGACCACGATCGTCTCGGACCTCATGGATGCCGCACTACTCGAGCGCGGTCTGATGAATCTCGAGTTCGCAGATGTCGAACTGGATGAGATCGTTAGGAGTGCGGTTAGGGATGAGAACGTGCTTGCCCGGGCCAGTGGCGTGCGGATAGTCATCGATGGCGAGTTGCCGGAGGTATCCATCCGAGCCGATCGCTTGCGCCTGCGGCAGGTTCTGGACAACCTGCTGTCGAATGCAGTGAAGTACTCCGGCGGTGCAAACGAGGTTCGGGTTTGCGTGCAGCACGACGGACAGGATGCAGAGGTCTTGGTGATCGACAGGGGGCAGGGCGTTCCGGCAGACAAGCACTCGGAGGTCTTCGGCTTGTTCGGGAGGCTCGATTCGAAAGACAATAGGGATACGGCCGGGCTCGGGCTGGGGCTTGCGATAAGCGCCCGGATCGCCGAAGCGCACGGGGGCTCGATCTCTTATGCAGACAACCCTGAGGGCGAAGGATCCGTGTTCAAGTTGACCTTGCCGCTCGAGGCTTCGCGCGAAGGTGTGAGACGCAAAGAGCAAGTACGCGTGGTGTGAGGGAGGCTACAGAGCACTTGAGCAGCGGCAACGACATGCAGAAGCAGGCCAAGGTGTTGCTCATAGACGATGACCCGGAGCTTCTGCGCGGCCTGAACCTCTCGCTCAGGCACGAGGGCTACGAGATCACCATGCTTCCGAGCGGGTCGAACGCACTTGAGGTCATCGGCCACATCCAGCCCGATGTGGTCGTGCTCGACGTGATGATGCCAGGAGTTGACGGATGGGAGGTCTTGCGAAGCATTCGCAGCGATCCCACGACGCCGGACCTGCCCGTGCTGCTTCTGACGGCCAAGGACTCCGAGGAATCCAAGGTACTTGGCTTCTCGCTAGGCGCCGATGACTACCTGACGAAGCCCTTCAGCGTTCGAGAACTGCGCTGCCGTGTCGCGGCCCTGCTGAGGCGAACTCGACCGGAAGGTGAATCGCGCACATCAGAGCGAATCCCCGTGGTAAGCGGCTCCTCGGGCTACGAGTTCTTGGACTCACGCGATATACACTGGGTCGAGGGGATTCGAAACTACTCGTATCTGCACACGCGCGATGGCCGCTTTCTGAGTCGCCTCTCCCTAGGCGAAGTCGAGCATCGTGTCCCAGAGGAGTTCATGCGGGTTCACCGTTCCTATATAGTTAATCTCGACCATGTGAGGGGATGCCGATGGGCCACTCGCTCTTCGTACCGGCTGACGCTGGCCAACGCGGACTCCACAGAGGTGCCTGTCAGCCGCACGCTCGTTTCTGAGGTGCAACAGCGATTGAAGCTGCGATGATCGCGAGGGACGCGAACGCCTCGGCAGCCTGCGAAGTTGTCAAAGGCGGCTGGACACGGGAAGGAAAGGGGTGCAGGAAAGATGGGTCGTGAGTCTCAGAAGGCTGGACTCGGTCGATTCCTGTCTCTTTTCCCTGGTAAGCCGTCTCTTCCGTGGCTTGCGGCCGTAGTCGGTTTCGGTTTTGTGCTCTCAAGCGTCATGTCGGGGCCGTCTGCAGCCGATGGAAGGTTGATTTCGCCTGCAGAAGACGCGCTCAGTTACTTGCGTGCCGGAGACTCGGATTCTGCGCACGTGGCTAGAGAGAGAGCAATCGCAGAACCTTACGGCGATCTGGTTACGCCCGGGCTTCTGCAGAAAGCTCGTCAAGAGGCTTCTGCCGCCGCAAAGGACTCTGCTCTCGAGGGCGATCAGGCCGCTGCCGTTAGAGCATTAGGGACCACGCCGATTCCGCTCGACTCCCCGTCCTCTACTTCTGGTATCCCGAAACAAGGGGACCAGACCTTCTTCATTCTGGACGCGGGCATCACCTACGTCGCGCATGCCTACACTTCGGTGGGTAGTTCGTCGTTCACTCCTCCGGAAGGAGTCACCGAAGTGGAGTACCTGGTGGTCGCTGGCGGCGGAGGAGGGGGTCCTGGAGGGCAGGCTACTGCTGCAGCCGGAGGCGGCGGTGGCGCCGGCGGTGTTCTCACGGGCACCCAGGAGGTTACGGCCATACCGTATACCGTGACGGTCGGGGATGGAGGAGCAGGCGGCTTGCCAGGCAGTGCCGGCAGCAACGGCTCGCCGTCGTCGTTCGGCGGCATCGAAGCAGTCGGAGGAGGCGGAGGCGGCATCGGCCCTATCACTGCTACTAGCGGTGGCTCCGGTGGCGGCGCCGGCGGCAGGGCGACGACAGGTGGAGAGACCGGTGGGTCGGGCACCCCAGGACAAGGAAACGACGGTGGAGACCGCACTCTGAACAACAACGCTGCGGCAGGTGGTGGCGGATTCGGCAGTGCCGGTCAGGATTCTGGGAACGATTCCGGTGACGGTGGAGAAGGACAAGAGTTCTCCGAATTCGGAGTTCACGAGCCCATAGCGGGCGGCGGCGGTGGTGGCGGCAACGACGAGCGAGCCGGGGGCGAGGGCCGAGCAGGCGGCGGAGACGGTAGTACCGAGAACGGCGGGCAAGGTCAAGATGCGCAGGCCAATACCGGCGGCGGCGGCGGGGGCAGCGCAGGCCCCGGTGGGACAGTTGGCGGCGACGGCGGCTCGGGCATCGTGATCGTCAGGTACGAGTACGAACTGCTGCTCGACTCCATCCCGCACGGCGGGTATTCTGCGGCCACGGACTCGTGCCTGCAATGCCACGATGTGC
>PWVH01000156.1 GCA_003563465.1 Coriobacteriaceae bacterium
ATCGGGGGTTCGGGATGGGTCCGGAAGCGCTCGACGGGGAGTTCGAAGACAGCTTGCGGCGTGCCGTCGGGCAGGTAGCGCTTGACGAACGCGCGGATGTCGGGGTTTCCGGGGGAGTGCTCGACCATGTCCTCGGCGAAGACGTAGACGTTACCGCGCTCGTCGGTGTCGAGGAAGCGGATCGCTCCGAGCGTGGCGTGCGAGCGCACCGTCATCGCCGCTGTGGGGCGGCCGCGCCTGAGAGCGGTAACGCTGGCCGAGCGCCCGGTGGTCCACTCCTTGTCGGCGAAGAAGGCAGCTCCGCGCGCTCTGCGCTCTATCGCAACCTCTGAGGCGGCTGCTGCTGGAACGCGTACGATGTCGTCGGTGGCGGTCGTCGGCAGCATGCGCGGCCCCACGGCGATTCCGCTGCTTACGAGGGGTACGTGCCACGTGCCGGCGATCTCGAGGCGAATGTCGGCCTCTCCTCGGCTGTCGGTCGAGACGTCGAAGCCGGTGATACCGTGGTCGGTGTAGTAGGCGGGAATCTCCCATGTCTTTGCCGGGTAGCCCTCCGAATCGAGTTCCTGGACGGCGGAGGGTTGGGCGGGCAGGTCGAGCACGAAGAGACGCCCGTCGACTACCGCGATGTCGACGGGGCAGACGACTGGGTCGTGCCATGAGAGATCGGCAATAATCTCGCCGTTCCGGTCGAGGGTAAGTACGCGTCCGTTCACTCCGTCGATGACGTGGAAGCGGCCCTGGTCGTCGATCGCGAATGCCGAAGGCCCCCACGGCTCGAGTTCGGGACCTTCGAGTATGCCGATCTCACCAGGGCCGTCACCGACGGGCAAGGAGGCAACCTCCTCGAAGCCAGTCGGCGGGCCGGTTGCGGGCGTCACCCCTGCAAAGTCGAAGCCGGTCGGCGGGCCGGTTGCAGTCATCACCTCCGCAGAGCCGAAGGCGGCCGGTACGGCGCCGAGTATGGTCCCGGCGGACATGATTGCTATCAGTAGTACGGCTATCGTGCGCTTGAGCTGGACGTTCGGACGGGCGTGCATATCGATCTCCCTCCAGGTGTACGGACATCCTGCAGGAGGGTGCTGCCGCCCGAACATACAGCGCCGTCACGAACCCGCTCTTACCATCCACTTACCTCGGCGGGTCGCCTGCCGCCGGGTTCGGGGGCCGTCCTCGGCGGATCCGTGGCCGCGCGCAGCAGCCCGCATGTCCGGCGGTTCTGTCGGGCTGCGTTCATATCGAGGGGCCGAGTGGAATAATCACCCAAGACACGAACGAGTATCCGGACCACCCGACCGACAAAGCGTAGGAGGGACACGACGTGGCAGAGCACGACACCAAGAAGGACAAGAAGCCCGAGGCACCTTCGGTAAGCGACACCACTCTGATCGAGAAGGCGTTTCTGATGGGCATCGGGGCAGCGGTCTTCGCCAAGGACAAGGCCGAGGAGCTTGCAGAAGAGCTCGTCCGCCGAGGCCGCATGACCCAGGAGGATTCCGAGTCGTTCGTCGGCCGCATCACGCACGAGGCCGAGGAAGCAACCTCCTCGGCGCAGAAGGCCGTCGAGACGGAGACCGCCAAGGTGGTCGAGCGCATGGGCCTGGCTTCGAAGGCCGATCTCGAAAGGCTCGAGGCCGAGCTGAGCGAGATCAGGGAGCTTATCGCCTCGCTCAGACCCATCGAGGGCGGCCCGAGCGACTCGTGAGTCCCAGGGGCGCCGCAACGCCCGAAGTCCGCAAGCATCTGGCGCGCCACAAGCAGATTGCCACGGTGCTGGCCGACGAGGGCCTTCACGCGCTTATCGATGCGGCCGGGCTTCGTCGCGTGGCCCCATCGCGCCGGCGTTCGCGGGCAGCGCGGCGCGGGGTCGTCGACCCGCTCACCAACGAGCAGCATATACGCCGGGCTCTAGAGCGCCTCGGCCCGACCTTCATCAAGGCGGGGCAGGCTGTCGCCACGCGCACGGATGTCATTCCGCCCGAACTCGCCCAAGAGCTGCGCAAGCTGCAGGATGAGGTGCCTCCGGAGCCGTTCGAGACCATCCGGGCGGTCGTCGAGGCCGAGCTCGAGCTGCCTCTCGACGAAGCCTTCGCTTCCTTCGACCCGGAACCTGGGGCGGCAGCTTCCCTCGGCCAGGTGCACTGGGCCACGCTGCACGACGGGACCGAAGTGGCGGTGAAGGTCCAGCGCCCCGACGTGCGCCGTCAGGTGGAGACCGACATCGACATCGCGCTCACGCAAGCGCGCTGGGTCGCCGAACACAGCGACGTCTTCGGCGAGATCGACGTCGTGGGGATTGCCGAGGAGTTCGCGGAGGCCGTCCGCCAGGAACTCGACTACGCCAAGGAGGCGAGCAACGCCGATAGGCTGTGGCGCGCGTTTCGCGATGACGAGACGGTCGCATTCCCGAAGGTCTTCTGGCCGCAGACCACCTCTCGCGTGCTCACTCTCGAGCGTCTCGACGGCGTGCCGATGAACCGCGTCGATCTGCTCGACGAGGCCGGGATGGACCGCAGTGAGCTGGCCAAGCGGGGCATCGGTTGTTTCCTTCGGCAGATCTTCGAGACCGGGTTCTTTCACGCCGACCCGCATCCCGGCAATTACCTCGCCCTTCCCGACGGCAGGGTCGGGTTCACCGACTTCGGGCGTGTCGGGCGTATCTCCGACGACTCGCGGGAGCGTTTCGTCGATCTCATATGGGCGGCCGTCAACCACGATTCTAGACTTGCCACCGACACGCTCGTGGCTGTAAGCCACAACCCCGAAGTAGACGAGGTCGCCCTCTACCGCGAGGTGGACCGGCTGATCAGCAAGTACCACGGCGTGGAGCTGGGACGCATCGAGTTCGGTCCGCTCCTGAACGAGACGCTGGGGCTGATACGCGGTCACGCTCTCGGGGTGCCTGCTGACTTCGCCCTGCTTCTCAGTACGCTCGGCGTTCTCGAAGGCGTCGGGACGATGCTCGACCCCTCGTTCGACTTCGCCTCTACGGCCAAACCCTATGCGGACAGCGTGATGCGGGAGCGCATGCGTCCGGACCTGGTGTTTAGCAAGACAGCGCGCTCTTGGAGACATGCGATTCGCATCCTCGAGATGTTGCCGGACACGCCCGAGCGAGTGTTGCGTCGGCTGGCCCGCGGCGAGATCGGGGTGTCGGTCAGGCCGACAGGATACGAGCGGCTTGTCGCCGAGTTGCACGAGATGGTCGGGCGCCTGTCGTTTGCGATAGTCGTGGCTGCGCTGGTGATCGGCTTCGCGACGCTGCTCAGCGTCACCGGCGTGCCAGGCTGGGCGCGGATCGTGGGCGAGATAGGCATGGCCATGGCGTTTCTAGTGAGCGTGTGGTTCTTCGCCTCGATCCTGTGGGCGCGCCATCGGAGGCGCAATCGCTAGGCAGCCGATTATCCGGCGGCCGCACTTCGCGCATTTCGGTTAGAATCGGACGCGTGACCGTACGGCGATGAAGAGGGAGTGCCTACGTGGCGAAGGACCGTCTGGCGAGCGCGCTCGAGCGCTGGGAGGCCGTCATCGGCCTCGAGATCCACACCGAGCTCACGACGCTTGCGACCAAGCTGTTCTGCGGGTGCCCGGTCGAGTTCGGAGGCCAGCCCAACTCGCGGGTTTGTCCGATCTGCCTCGGCCTACCCGGTTCTCTGCCCGTGCCCAACCAAGCGGCGATAGAAGCGACGGTGCTAGCAGGGCTTGCCACTCACTGCGAGATCGCCGAGTGGAGCCAGTTCCACCGCAAGAACTACTTCTATCCCGACATGCCCAAGAACTACCAGGTGTCCCAATACGACGCGCCGTTCTGCACCGACGGCTGGGTCGAGATCGACATCGAGGGTGATGGCGGGCCGCAGCGTCCCGACCGCGATGGCGCCTACACGACGCGAATCGGCATCACGCGCATCCATCTCGAGGAAGACACCGGCAAGATGATCCATGTTGGCGGCGCCGAAGGACGCATCTCTGGCGCGACCCATTCGCTTGCGGATTTCAACCGCGCGGGAACCGGTCTTATCGAGCTGGTGACCGAGCCGGATATCCGCACTCCCGAAGAGGCGCGCCGGTTCGCCCAGAAGCTCAGGCTCATCTGGCTTTCCCTCGGCATATCCGACTGCAACATGGAGGAGGGCTCGATGCGCGTCGACGCGAACGTGAGCGTGCGCACCCGCGGAGAGAGCGAGTTCGGCGTCAAGGCCGAGGTCAAGAACATGAACTCGTTCAAAGCGCTGCACGATGCGTTGGCCTTCGAGATCGTGCGTCAGGCCGAGGAGCTCGAAAGTGGCGGTCGCGTGGTGCAGGAGACGCGCCACTGGGACGCGGGCGCCAAGATCACGAGCAGCCTGCGCTCCAAGGAAGAAGCTCACGACTACCGCTACTTCCCCGAGCCGGACATGGTGCCTTTCGAGTTCACCGAGGAGTGGATCGAGACCTTGCGGGCCGTCCTCCCCGAGCTTCCCGACGACAAGAAGAAGCGCCTCATGACCGACTATGGCATCCCAGCACACGATGCGACCGTGCTCACCGGCGAAGACCTCGCGATGGCCGAGTTCTTCGAGGCCGCGGTGACGATCGCTGGGGCCGAACGCGCCAAGGCGATCAGCAACGTGATGCTCAACGACTTGTCGATGCACCTGAACGCCGCGGGCATAAGCCTGGCCGAGTCCAAAGTCGTACCGTCCATGGTCGCCGAACTCGTGGCATTGGTCGAAGACGGTACGATCTCGAGCAAGCAGGCCAAGGAGGTCTTCGCCGAGATGGCCGAGACCGGCGACTCTCCGGGAGCGATCGTCGAGCTGCGCGGCATGAAGCAGGTTAGCGATTCGGGCGCGATCGAGGAGGTCGTCGACCGCGTGCTAGCCGCAAGCCCGGACCAAGTCGAGGCCTACCGCGGCGGGAAGACCGGGCTTATGGGCTTCTTCGTCGGCCAGGTCATGCGCGAGATGGGCGGCCAGGCTAACCCCAAGGTCGTCAACGAGGTGCTCGCCGAGAAGCTTCGGTAGTTTCTTGGGCCGCGCTCAGCCCCGAGGCTGCATCGCCTTAGTTCAGGGACTGCATCATCTCAGTCCTGGGGCTGCATCACCTGCGACGAGATGGTCACGCCGCCGTTCTCTTCGGAGAACCACGTGTAGCTCTCCATACTGCCCTTGCTCGCGTAAAGATGCCCACTCCGGGCACCGTCGGTCTCCATGGAGACCTCGTTCTCGATCGTCCAGCCTTCGCCGACTAGTTCGCTTCTGTACCAGTCGAAGACCCCTTCGAAAGAGTCGCTCGTGCTCAGGCCTATCGAGAACTGCGTCCCTTCACCTGTGGTGTAGCTGGTCGAGTTCTCGATGTCGGCGTTGGCGTAGACGGGCATGTCGCCAGGCCAGCCGGTAGGCAACGAGGCGCTACCGGTCTCGATCTGCATCTCCTCGCCTTCTTCACCAGTGACGGTGATGCGTTCGCCTTCTTCATCGACGCTTATGCCCGTGGTCCTCTCGAAGATTCTTTCCGCCGCACACCTGCAGCTTGTAAGCCCGAGTACGAGCAGGATGCCGAGGACTGCCGCGAGTGCGATTCTTGCGATGCGCCGTGTCTTCATGCGAACCCCCTTTGTCGCGTCCTCTTTGAGACCAGTATAGGGCATCGTGGCATCGCCGAAGGGTCGCTGTCAGACCCCTGCGCTAGACTCGCTTCACAGACTTGTCACTCTCAAGGTTGGGAGCCGCAGGTGAACACCGGATCGCCAACACAGCCAACACAGCCGACACCGCCGACACCGCCAACATCGCGGCCGTCGCCGAACGTCAGGTCGCTGACTTCGGCGAACCCGTTGTCGAAGTCGCGCTTCGTGCACGGGATGCAATGTCCGCTGCGGCTCTTCCTTGAGGTGCGGACCGATGTCGAGCCGGAGCCGTTTTCGCGTGGCGATCTGGCTCGATTCGAGATGGGTCACCGCGTGGGCGCGCTTGCGTGCGAGCGCTTCGGCGGCGGTGTGGTGATCGAGGCGGACCACCTCCACCACGATCGGGCGGTCGCCAAGACCCGGGAAGCCATGGGCGCGGGAGCGCCTGCGATATACGAGGCCGCGTTCGTCCACGACCGGACGAAGGTGCGCATCGACATCTTGCGGCGAGCGACTTACCCTCAAGGGTCGCTTGAGGGTAGCGCGGGCACCGCCGACAGCAACACCTGGGACCTCATAGAGGTCAAGTCCACCGGCGGCTACGAAGCGCGCAAGCACCTGTTCGACGCCGCCGTACAGCTCTACGTGGCTCGTGGCGCGGGCGTGAAAGTGCGCCACGTCTACCTCATGCACCTCGACAAGAGCTACATCTGGCCCGGCGGCCCTTACGATCTCGAACGACTCTTCACGCTCGTCGACATCACGGACGAGGCCGAAGAGCTTCAGCCCGAAATACCGATGCACATCGACCGCCTCATGCGGGTCTTGCAGGCCGAGGAACTCCCTCAGGTAGGTGACGAGGTGAGCTGCACTTCGCCGCATGCATGTCGCTACACCGCCTTCTGCGCAGAGGGCGCCCCTCCGCATCCCATCCGCGAACTCCCGTACTGTGGACCGCGGAACCGCATCTACAAGGAGCTCAAGGCGCGTGGCCTCGACACCCTCCTAGACATCGACGAGCGCACCGCCTCGGAGGTCTTCGCGCGCACGGATCAGCTCCACACCTGGCGGGCGACGGTGGTCGAGCGGGGGCTCGTCGTGCTTCCCGAGCTTGGCGAGTGGTTGGACTCGCTCGAGCATCCGGTATACTTCCTGGACTTCGAGACCATCAACCCGGCACTGCCGATCTATCCGGGCACACATCCCTACACGGTCATCCCCGTGCAGTGGTCGTTGCACGTGATGCACGCCGATGGGCGGCTGGAGCATCAAGAGTACCTGGCAACAGGCACCGAAGACCCTCGGCGAGAGCTCATCGACGCGCTGCTGGATGCCTTGGGCGATACCGGTGCGATTCTCGAGTATCACGGCAACGGCGGGTACGAATCGCGGATTCTGCGCGAACTCGGTGAACTCTACCCGGACCTCAGGCCGAGGATCGAAGGCGTGCTTGCACGTATGCAGGATCTCGGCACGGCTATCAGGCAGTGGGTATTTCACCCGGAGTTTCGCGGGCGCTGGTCCGTCAAGCAGGTGCAACCCGTGCTGGCTCCGGGACTTGCGGGCTATGAGGGGATGGCGGTCGCCGACGGCGATGCGGCTTCGGTGGAGCTCGTCGAACTGCTCACGGAGCAGGTGCCACCTGAGGCAGTGGAGCAGCTACGCACCGACTTGCTCGCGTACTGCAAGATGGACACCGAAGCGATGGTGGAGATGTGGCGGGCGTTGAGCCAGGCGGTCGGTGACTGAGCGGAGTCTGGGAGGGGATGCCGCTCCCGGCGGCCGGGGGTCACTGTCAACAACCGGGCTCACCGGGGTGCCCGCAGCAGGTGGCGGGCTTCGGGAAGATGCGGCGAGAAGCGTTTCGAGCAAGCAGCTTGAGTTTGGCGCCCAACGGCATGGGCTGCCTCAGGTTCTGCAGATAGCTGCTGGCTGAAGGTCGCTCTCGCTCGTGCGGTCCGTCGCACATTCCCGCGGCTCTCCTCTCCTTCGGGTGCTTTGCTGGCGCACCTGCCGAGCGCTCTGCTGGCGCCGTATGGCACGACAAGCCGGTGCTTGCGGGTCCGTTGGGTTGATACCCGTATGGGGTCTGGCGGTAAGCGAGCGAATCTCGGCGTCCGGATAGGGATTGGCAATCGGCAGGCAGGCGGGCGGGCCCAAGGTCGGCGAGCGGGCAGGCCCAAGGTCGGCGAGCGGGCGGGCCCAAGGTCGGCGAGCAGGTGGACCCACGATCGATGAGCGTGCGGAAGGGGGTCGGGTCAGGCTCTGGTTAGTGGGTGCAATTGCACCCACTAACCAGAGGGCAACCTGAACGAGCTCGCCGGCCCCGTATCTATTGCACCGGGTCCTCTGCGTTGTGGCGCTCTGGCGCTCGAGCGCCCCCGTCGCATTCGGGTACAATCCCGTGATACGTGCTTGGGAGACGCAGGGCATGAGAAGACGCAGGGCATGAGGAGACGAGGGCATGAGAAGACGCAGGGCATGAGAAGACGCAGGGCATGAGGAGACGAGGGCATGAGGAGGCGAGAGGCATGACAGAGCATCGGATGCGCGTGGTGGCGGTCAACGGGTCTCCTCGGCGAGAGGCGAACACGTCACTGCTCGTACAGGCAGCTTTCGAGCCCATGCGCCAGGCGGGTATCGAGTGCGAGGAGATCGCGCTCGCGGGCCAGACCGTGGGCGGCTGCATCGCGTGCGGAGTCTGCCGGAAGGCGGCCGACCGGCGCTGTCACGGCCGCGACGACTTCGGCAATGAAGTCATCGCTGCACTAGACGCGGCAGACGGCATGGTCTTAGCCTCGCCGGTCTACTTCGCCGACGTCACTTCCGAGCTCAAAGCCGTCATCGACCGCGCCGGATACGTGGCGCGCGGAAACGAGGGGATGTTCGTACGAAAGCCCGGTGCGGCCGTGGTGGTGCAGCGTCGCGCGGGCGCTATGCACGCGCTGGACACGATCAACCACTTCTTTCTCATCAACCAGATGTTCGTGGTGGGCTCATCGTACTGGAGCTTCGGGATGGGTGCGGCAAGAGGCGAGGTCGCCGAAGACGAAGAGGGCATGAAGACCATGCAGGTCCTCGGCGAGAACATGGCTTGGCTGCTCGCGAAGCTTGCGCAGTGAGGCGGTGGCCGAGGAGAACGCGCTCCGTAACGACGGTGCCGGCTTCGGGCCTACTCCCCGAGGACTTTGATGACGAGGCGCTTGTCTCGCTGTCCGTCGAACTCGCAGTAGAAGATCGCCTGCCACGGGCCGAGATCCAGCTTGCCGTTGGTGATCGGGACGATCACCTGGTGATGCACCAGGAGGTTCTTGAGGTGCCCGTCGGCATTGTCCTCGCCGAGGCGATGGTGACGGTAGTCGCCTGATTCCGGCAGCAGATCGGCGGCGGTGTCGTTGGCGGGGGGCTTCCACGACGGCATGGGCG
>PWVH01000040.1 GCA_003563465.1 Coriobacteriaceae bacterium
GGTGGCCACCCCGAGGGGGTTCCGGCTGGCAAGCCGGAAGGCGTTCCCAGTGACGCACCCGAGGATACGCCGAGCGGCAAGCCGGAGGGCGCTCCGAATGGCGTACCCGAAGGAGTTCCGAACAGCAGGCCGGAAGACACGCCAGGCCCATAACCTGACAGATTCATTGGCCCCACACGGGAAGAGTTGTCGTATCCTCAGAGCGTAAGGCGCGCAAGCCGACCGATACTCTGCGAAAGACACACAACCGCGGCTGATCGCGCGCGGGATGGCCGAAGACGTCGCCGGTGGTTGTTGCATCGGTACGGCTTTCCGAAAGGAGGGGCCAGTGAACAAGGTCGTCGCGCGATTCGCCGACGGGCGACTGGTAAAGGGCATGACAGCCGACTTCTTCCCTGCGAAAGACACGTTCCACGTGAGCGTAGTGGGAGCTTCGGCGGATGCAAAGCCTGTAGAAATCCATACTAAGGACCTGAAGGCCCTGTTCTTTGTGAAGGATTTCGATGGCGATCCGAGTCATGTAGAGCGCAACGAGTTCGATCCCGCACGCCCTCCGGTCGGACGGCCTATCCGCGTGAGGTTTAAGGACGGCGAAGTGCTCGTGGGGACTACGACGGGTTATCAGGCTGGACGTCCGGGGTTCTTTCTCGTACCGGCCGACCCCGATTCCAACATCGAGCGCTGCTATGTGGTGACAGCGGCTACCGAAGAGGCTGGCTTTCTCTGAGCGGCAAGCTGTTGGAAAAGCCGCTGTCGTCATGCATCTTGTCGAGGATGTGCCATGGTGGTTGACGATGCCACCCTTGGCATCGGGCATCTTTGCCGTGGTGTTCTTGGCAGCCGGGTTCTTTCATACACGCCAGAGGATGATGTCCGCATCGGCCTGGTCGAGAACGGGAGAAGATGGACGGCCTGGTGATGTCTGAGCGCTTCCCGGCAAGCGGCATAGACGCGGTCGTGAGTATCACACGTGCAGTCACCCGGCATCGAATCGGCCTGCGGTTGGTGTTCGATGAGCCTCTGGACGCTGACAGGCTCGCACGAGCGGTCAGGCTCTCTCTGGATGCCGAGCCGATTCTAGGCTGTTCCTTTCAGGCCGACTCGTTCAGGGCCTACTGGCGGCGAATAGAAGACCTCGACACGGTAGAGGCCTTTAGCGCAATCGAGACAGAGCATGCAGACCAAGAAGTGATCACGTTCCAAGCGCTCGAGGTAGACGATGCGGGCCCCCAAGTAGCTGCCTGCCTGTTTCGCTCTCCTTGTAAGGATGTGTTGGGGATAAAGCTCAGCCACATATCCGGCGACGGACAGGCCGCGAAGAGCTACGCCTATCTGCTCTCAGAGATCTACACGCGTCTCGGGACAAATCCCTCGTGGAGGCCCGAGCCCAATGCGACCGCTCGTCCCACGCCAAAAGATGTCTGGAATGCGCTCGATCCCGGACAACGACGTCAGGCCAGGCGAGCCAAGTACTGGACGGCTCCGAATTGGCTGATACCCGCCAAAGCGCGGACGGGCGAGGGGCTGACCTATCGCTTCTTGACACTCGCCCCCGAGCGTTTCGACGCGCTGAAGGCTTGCGGGCGCGAGAGCGAGGCGTCGATCAACGATATGCTGCTCACTGGGTTCTTTCGTGCATGCGTACGGGCGTTCGACCCCGATCACGGGAAGCCGCTCTCGCTCATGTGCACGGCTGACCTGAGAAGATACCTGCCTGATGTCGCCAGGTTGCCGATCGCCAACGTCTCGCTGTTCGGCTCGCTAGGTATCGAGCGTGTCGGCGGAGAGGACTTCGGCGACACGCTGCACCGTGTCCGCGAGAGGATGAACGCATGGGCCCAAACCTGTTATGGAGCCGGCCCCGCTCTAAGCGTGGAGAGGATAGGCAGCCTAGGCTACAAACCGATGAGGCGAGTCTTGGAGACGGCGCTGCGAATCGTGGGTGGTTCGGGAAGGACCTACCCGTGGTTTACCAACATGGGAATCCTGGACGAGGGCAGGCTAGGATTCGACAATCGGACACCTTCAGCAGCGAACATATACGGACCTGCGGCATTCGGAGCCAGCGTGGTTCCGACGATCAGCACCTATAGAAAAGCGCTGACTGTCTGTATGGGTTCGTGTGACGAAGACTTCGATCCCGAGCTGGTACGTCTCGTCCTGCACTTCACCGAGGAGGAACTGGACAGCGTTTCCGGGTAAGGTATCTTCGGAACCCTGCGCTATCGGAGGCATGATGACCGTCAGAGACATCTTCATCACAGAGTTCGACAGGGAGCGGCTTCGAGAGCTTCTCAAAGTGGCCGAACACTTCGGCAGCAGCAGGCAGGATCTTCGGGACTTGAGTGAGGAGCTCGAACGTGCTGCCATCGTCTCTTCGGACGAGATCCCGGCTGATGTGGTCACGATGAACTCGAAGGTGGTGCTTCGTGATGTCGACACCTCCGAACTCATGACTGTCTCCCTGGTCTTCCCCAACGACGCGGACGCCGCGTCTGGTGCGGTGTCCGTTCTGGCTCCCGTCGGCACGGCGATCCTCGGCTATCGTGAAGGAGACACGGTCGAGTGGCCGGTGCCTGCTGGTAAGCGACGCATATACATCGAGGAGGTCGTGTATCAGCCGGAAGCAGCGGGGGATTTCCACTTGTAGCGGAGCCGCGCGAGGTCGATGCGCCGACAACGGTTGCTTGAGGACCTGTCCTGCCGCCACGACCATGCCGGAGGGATGCTTCGCAAGGGAGTCCTCATGAGGATTGCCGCCATCGATATCGGCACGAACTCAGTGCGCTGCAAGATCGCCGAAGTATCCGCTGCCGGTACCCGCAAGACGCTATACGAAGACAGAGCGCACACTCGGCTGGGGCGAGGCCTCACGGCCGGCAAGCGGCTTTCCGAGGAGTCGATCTGCGAGACGGTCTCAGCTCTCCGAGGAATGCTTCAGAGTGCAGAGGAATACGAAGCGACCCACGTCCGCGCGGTAGCTACTGCTGCATTGCGCAATGCGACTGATGCCGAGACGTTCTTGGTGCGCATTCGTGAAGAGCTCGGACTCGAAGTCGATGTGATCTCTGAGGAGGAAGAGGGACGCCTGGCCTACCTCAGTGCGGCCGATAGCGTGAGACTCGAGAGGAACTCGGCTTTAGTCGATATAGGCGGAGGCTCTGTTGAGGTCGTTCGTACCAAAGATGGACGGATCGCGTCCATCAACTCGCTTCCCATCGGTGCTGTCTTTCTCTCTGAGCGCTACCATGCTCGCGATCCAATGCCGAAGAAGGACTTCGAGCGCATGATCAGGCACATTCGACTCGCCTTTTTCGAAGCGGTGGGAAAGGACGCAGGCTCCGTGGATCAGCTCATCGGCTCGGGCGGGAGCGTCAATACGGTTGCGGCGCTGATCGCGGCGAGACGGGAGCCGGTCACGAAGGACATCCATGCGTTCGAACTCGGACAAGCCGAGGTCGCCGCTGTACTTGCATTGCTCGCGAATAGCACGGCTAAGAGTCGTGCAGCCCTGGAAGGCATGCCCCGAAAACGCGTCGACATCATCATCGAAGGCGCGGCGGTTCTGGCCGAGGCCATGAGAGCGTTCGATGCAAAAGAGCTGATCGTCAATGCGCGCGGCATGCGCGAGGGCCTGGTGATAGACACTTTCGAGCGTCAACGTGGTGCTTTGGAGCCGACCTACTTCGAGCAGCAGGTCGACGAGCGAAAGACCGACCTGCCGTAACGTGTCGCCAGGATGGGCATAGATTCGGTCGACGCTTACTGCTCAGACTAGGTTCAGCCCATCCAGTAACTTCGGTGTCAGAAGCCAGCGCAGCTCTCCGCGAGGCCGTGCGATCGAGTGCAGATCGACACGAGCCAGCGCCCCCTTCTTCATGACCAGATCGCCGCCCCCGATCACCTCTGAGAGGACCTCGCTCATCGAGGGCTCGTGACCGACGAGCATTATGGACGCGACACCAGTCTGGGATTCGAGTAGCGCCTCGAGTGCCGCGGCAGTGAATCGGTGCGGCTCCAGATCGCGGTTCTCAGCGACAGGAACCGGCCTACTGAAGGCTTCGGCGACGATTCGCGCGGTGGCAAGTGCGCGTTCGTAGGGACTCGTGACGACGATATCGAGGTCCAGGACGAGCGATTCTACAGCGCTGGCGACACGGCGAACCGCATCCTTGCCATCTGCGGACAGGGGGCGCGTAGAATCCGGGTCGTTCCATTCGGAGCGGGAAAGCGCTGGTCCATGGCGCAGGAAGTAGAGCTTCATTCTGAAACCACCCTCCAAGAGAGTCCCTCCGCTGACTCGTGCTCGCTTCAGACGCAGGTGCTATCGGGCCTTGAAGCTGCCGCAGGCCTCGTTGTGAGCCGAACGCTTCTTTTCCTTTCTCGTACAGAACCCGCCACCGCGTTTCCCAGGCTTGAAACTCCTGCAGCCTTGGCACGTCTTGGGAGGTTCGCCCTTAGTTGGCTTCTTCTTGCCCATAGACGGCTCCTCGTGAGCACGGAGGGCCTGCCGCTAGTCCTGTGCTAGTAGATTTCGGGCACGTGAGTCTGCGAATACATCGGCGGGCGGACGTAGCCGGTGCTCGGTGCCGTGCGCGGGGGGAGAGTGAACGATTCAGGAAGGACGTCTTCGTACGGGATGCTGCTGAGTAGGTGGCTGATACAGTTCAGACGTGCACGCTTCTTCACGTCGCCTTCGACGACCCACCACGGCGAGTCCTTAGTGTCCGTGAACTTGAACATCTCGTCTTTTGCTCGGGAGAACTCCTCCCATCGGCCCCGTCCCTCGAGATCGGTGGGCGAGAACTTCCAACGCTTGAGCGGATTGTCGATTCGCTCTTGGAACCGACGGTCCTGCTCTTCATCAGAAACAGAGAACCAGTACTTGATAAGCGTGATTCCCGAGCGAATCAGCATCCGCTCGAACTCAGGACAGTCTCGGAAGAACTCCTCGACCTGCTCTTCAGTGCACCAACCCATCACTCTCTCTACGACCGCCCGGTTGTACCATGACCGATCGAAAAGCACGATTTCGCCGGCCGCAGGCAGATTCGGAATGTAGCGCTGGAAATACCATTGTGTTTCTTCTCGCTCGGTCGGCATGGGCAGCGCAACGATTCGGCAGACACGCGGGTTCAGCACTTCGGTTATGCGTTTTATGCAGCCACCCTTGCCAGCTGCATCCCGGCCTTCGAAGACTACGACCACACTTAAGCCCTCCTGCTTCACCCACTCCTGAAGCTTGACAAGCTCGATCTGCAGCCTTCTGAGTTCACGCTCGTAGGTTTTGCGGTCAAGCCTTGAGGCTCTGTCGGCAGGAGCCGGGTCGGCGATAGCTTTTCTTGACCTGTCTTTCTTGCCCATAACTACCCCTTCTTCTGGGCCCTACGTTTCGGCTTCGCCCCGGCCCGTTTTCGCTTGCGCTTTGGCGCGGCGCGTCGTTGTATTCGCAGAAGCTCTTCTTGAGCGTTGACTTCCGACTCGCCTTCTACTGGTGTCATTCTCTCGTAGGAGCCGTCGGCAAGCATGCGTCGCGCCTTCGTGTTGTCACGCAAGAACGTGCCGAGGATCTCCTCCCGGAGTCGCTTGGCGAGCTTTGGATCGAGCACGGGTGCCAGGACCTCGACGCGCCGATCGAGGTTTCTGGGCATCAAATCCGCGCTACCAAGCAAGACCTCCGGTTCGCCGCCGTTGAGGAAGAAATAGATGCGGCTGTGTTCGAGGAAGCGGCCGACGACGCTTGTCACGCGAATCCTCTCGCTCACACCTGCGAGACCGGGTCGCAGGCAACACACGCCTCTTACAAGGAGTTCGACCTCGACTCCGGCCTGTGAGGCTTCGTAGAGTCGCGCGATCATCTTGGCATCGACGAGAGAGTTCATTTTGAAGACCAGCCGGGCCTCCTTGCCTGCGCGAGCGTGCTCGATCTCTCGGCCGATTAGTTCAGAGATACGCTCGCGCATCTCCACAGGAGCAACCACGAAACGCCGGTAGTCACTCTTTCGAGCGTATCCAGTCACCAGGTTGAACAGAGCCGAAGCATCCTCTCCCATCTGTTCGTCACAGGTGAGCAGCCCCAGATCGGTGTATTGGGTGGCGGTCACTGCATTGTAGTTGCCAGTGCCTACGTGCACGTAGCGTCTGACCTTGCCGCCCTCCCTGCGTACCACAAGGGCGACCTTGCTATGCGTCTTTAGGCCTACAAGACCGTACACGACGTGGACTCCGGCGGCTTCCAGCGCACGTGCCCACTCGATGTTGCTTTCCTCGTCAAACCTTGCCTTGAGCTCGACGAGACAAGCTATCTCCTTGCCCTCCAGTGCGGCATCCATCAGCGCTTCCACGATAGGCGAGTCCTTGCCGACCCGGTAGAGCGTCATCTTGATAGCAAGTACGTCGGGATCGTGGGCTGCCTGCTGGATGAACGCGACCACAGGCTGGAATGACTCGAAGGGGTGGTGAAGCAAGACATCGTGTTCCCTGATGGTGGCGAAGATGTCCGACTCGTAGGTGTCGCCGAACTCGAGGCTGAGGGAAGGAACGAAAGTCGGATACTTGAGGTCGGGCCGGTCGATTTTAGAGATCGAGAGAAGCTCGCTCATGCCCAGCGGAGGCTCGAGAACGATCACGTCCAGAGGGTCCATCCGCAGGTTCTCCACGAGCATATCCCGGATATGTGTCGGCATGGTGGGATCTACCGTCATGCGCACCACCGAACCGAAGCGCCGCTGCCGGACTCCCTGCTCTATGGACTCGAGCAGATCGTCCGCTTCGAGTTCCTGAATCACCATCTCGGCGTCGCGTGTGATTCTGAACGGATGTGCAGCCACTATGTCGTATCCGGGAAAGAGCCTTCCTGCATGAGCGATCATCAACTGCTCGAGCCATACGAACGCATGCTGGCGCCCGATGCCCGTTCCTTCGGTGCCGACGGGCACTAGGCGCGGTAACGCTTTGGGGACCTTGACACGGGCGAAGCGCTCCTCGCCGTCGGGGCCCTTGACGACAATGGCCACGTTCATGCTCAGGTTGGAGATGTGTGGGAACGGCCGACCGGGGTCGAAGGCCAACGGCGTGAGCACCGGCCAGACGTCGGATGCGAAATACGAGTCGGCGGCCGCGCGCTGCGCGTCGTCGAGATTCGCGTAATCGAGCAACATGATTCCCGCTTCGTTCAGTTCTTGGCGAAGGATATGAAAGCATTCTCTGGCTCTACCAAGCATGTCGGCCACGGTCTCACGCACGGCGGTGAGCTGTTCGGCAGCGGTCAGGCCGTCGTCAGACAAGCTGGTGACTCCTGCGGCGATCTGCTGCCGAAGCCCAGCCACTCGAACCATGTAGAATTCAGAGATGTTAGAGCTGAAAATCCCTAGGTATTTTGCGCGTTCAAGGAGCGGATTCGCAGAATCAGAGGCTTCCTCGAGGACGCGTTCCTGGAATGCCAAGAGCGCGAGCTCACGGTTTACGTAAAGAGAGGGGTCCGACAGGTCTCTTGCTGCTTGTCCGGTCACGGCCACACTGCTCCTCGCACCTGATCGCCCTCCTCGTCCCAACAATCAATACTTTATACTTCAGTCTCGGTCCCCAGGAAACCTTCTGCAGATGCAGTCCAGATAGGCCATCGGTGGCTTGTCCGAGCGCCTTGTACCCGGCGGCGAGCTTCACACCTCCCACCGCATGTCGGCTGAAGCCGTTCCGGCCCCTGTTCTTGAGTGCGAGCGGCAAGGGCCGGATGATAGGCAGTCCTTCTTCGTACTTCAGCACGTTTCGGTTACTCGGCGGTGGCCTCCGCGCACTCGTCGTCGGACATTGCCGCGAGGCGTTCTACCTCGGCCAGTTCGACAGCAACCTCCTGCTATCTACGCATTACTAGTTAGGAGCTGTTCTGAGTTTACCCCTTGGGGGAAAGAAAGAATTGCGGTTCGAGTCCTTCGAGGGGTAAGTCCGGTTCGACTGCGATCGAGTGTATCGGGAGGTGTCCAGGGAATGGCAGAAAAGGCGATAGGCTGCGCGCGTCCGACTGGATCGGTCGTGGGAGAAGAGCCAGCTCAGGAAGCGAGCTCGCAGGGCCAGAAGAAGGAAGAGGAGGTTGCGGTGAGCAAGATCATGGTGGGACGCAAGGCGCCGGACTTTGCGGCCCCCGCATATCATCAAGGTGAGTTCAAGCAGGTCAAACTATCGGACTTCTTGGGCAAATGGATCGTCTTGTGCTTCTATCCAGGCGACTTCACGTTCGTTTGACCGACCGAGATATCGGCGGTCGCCGCGAAGTACGATGAACTCAAGGCTCTCGGTGTCGAAGTGATGTCTGTCAGCGTGGATACGCAGTTCGTGCACAAGATATGGAATGAGACCGAACTGTCCAAGATGGTTGAAGGCGGTGTCCCGTTTCCGATGATCGCGGACGCAGCGGGTCATCTCGGTGCTGTCTACGGGGTATACGACGATGAAGCCGGTGTGGATGTCCGAGGCCGGTTCATCATCGATCCGGACGGAATCATTCAGGCAATGGAGGTGCTCACGCCGCCTGTGGGACGGAAGGTGGAGGAGTCCATCCGACAGATCAAAGCGTTTCAGCACGTTAGGGAGACCGAAGGCGCAGAAGTGACGCCCTCTGGCTGGGAGCCGGGCAAGAAGGTCCTCAAGCCCGGTCCGGACTTGGTCGGTCGTGTCTGGGAGGTCTGGAAGCCAGGCGACGAGTAGAAAAGCCGTTTCGGCGGTGCATGGCCGTGAATCTGTGACATGATGTGCGGGGCGATCGATTCGTAAGCACATGCCCGATCTGCCAGCTGGCAGATCGGGCTGTGTCACACCCCTCACTACCGAACCGCCCCACATGCACCGGACTGCGAAGTTGGCGAGGGCTAAGAGCCGATGATCTCTGCACTTGAAGCGCTGGAACGTCTCCAAAACGGGAACCGTCGTTTTGTGACGGATGCCCAGGGGTTTCGCGGAGTCGAGTGCGAGGTTCGTCGCAGCGAATTGCTGGCAGGCCA
>PWVH01000085.1 GCA_003563465.1 Coriobacteriaceae bacterium
GCGCGCTCGCCTCCGGAACCGAGACAGCGTGATCCTCCGTTCACCGGGGTGCGCGCCGCGCCGATCCGTTCAAGGCCAGCATCTCCTCGCGTTTGCCGAGGGCCACTGTCAAACCCCTACTGAACTGGAGCGACAGGAGGCACGGTCTCCTCTCGCTCGCGAGCATCAGCAGCTGGAGCGAGCTGAGCGCGCAGCAGTTGCACGGTTTCGCGAGTCTTCTCCTCCAGCACGAACGGTTGATCAATGTAGCATGGCGCCCAACAAACGAGATCCAGACTACTCAGCCAGGATCTCCAGGGTTGTTGGTGGGCGATACTGGATTTGAACCAGTGACTTCCTCCTTGTAAGGGAGGCACTCTCCCGCTGAGTTAATCGCCCGTTTTCGCTTTCTAGCTGCACCGTTACTGTACAACAGCTTCCAGGCACTACCAATATGGTGTTGGAAATCCTGCGCTTCTCCTCCATGTATTGGAAGAAATGCAGGAATACCGGCGCATTCGGAGCGCTGGTGCGAGTGACATTCTATCAGTGTCCAAAGTGCGACCCTCTAGGTTCGACCCGACGTTTGCAGATGGGCGCCGAGGACATGCGGAAAGCCTCCCCCTGTCTCGCAGGAGACGGGTCCTCGCTTGGTCTCGCGAGATGTGTGGTGCCGTGACGGCTCTTGCGGCAAGATGTCTACCGTCCACCACCACGACGCCGGGGTGACCTTCGACAGGTTCGTCACCGGCTACAACTCCGCCTAATCGGACGGAGTCACGTCTTGCCTTGCTCTGGAGAAGGGCGTGGCACGAGTCCGCTTGTACCGGCACGCCCCGCTCCATTCTCCAAAGCGATCGGAGCCTGCTGGCACGATCATCTATCAGGCGTGCAGCACTTGGCTCAAGAACGCCTGGGTGCGCTCCTCGGATGGATTCGTGAAGAACTCCGACGGCTCACCTTCCTCGATAATCATGCCTTCGTCCATCATGATCACCCGGTCGGCCACTTCCCGTGCGAATCCCATTTCATGTGTGACCATGACCATAGTCATCCCGCCTGCGGCGAGATCTTTCACGACCTGAAGCACCTCGGCCACAAGCTCCGGATCCAGTGCAGAGGTGACCTCGTCAAACAGCATGATCTCGGGATCCATGGCAAGTGCACGAGCGATGGCGACGCGTTGCTTCTGGCCGCCGGAAAGCTGCGACGGCCACGCCTTCTCCTTGTCGGGAAGCCCTACCTTCTCCAAGAGATCGCGTGCTTTGGCCTTCGCCTCCGAGCGCGGAACACCCTTGACGTTCTCCGGAGCGATCGTGATGTTGTTGATGACGTTCTTGTGGGGGAAGAGATGGAAATGCTGAAAGACCATTCCCATACGTTCCCGAACCTTGTTCAAGTCGTCGTGCTGGGGGTCTATCGGTTCGCCATCGAGTAAGACCTGGGATCCCTCATCAGGAATCTCGAGGAAGTTCAGACAACGCAGCAAAGTCGACTTGCCCGAGCCTGATGGACCGATTATCGCAACCACCTCGCCTTCGGCGACCGTGAGGTCCGCGCCCTTCAGAACGTGCAGATCGCCAAAGTGTTTGTTCAGGCTTCGTGTCTCTATGACGTTCACGTCGCCGCCCTCCTGTCCGGAGCCAGCTTGATCTCTAGTTTGTGAACGAGGACCGTGAATATGAGCACGAGCACCAGATAGTAGAGCCCGGCCACCAGGTAGGTCTCGAAGGGCAGGAAGTTCGCCGCGGCCGCCGTCATCGCCGTGCTGTAAATCTCCGATACGCCAAGGAACGCGACGAGCGACGAGTCCTTCAGACCGATGATGAACTGGTTGCCGAGCGGCGGTATCGCACGCCGAAAGGACTGCGGCAGGATGATGAGCCGCATGGCCGTACGCCTGGACATGCCGAGTGACCGCGCGGCCTCATGTTGGCCGTGATCGATACTCTGGATGGCGCCTCGGAATATCTCGGCGACGTATGCTCCAGCGTGTATGGCGAGAGCCAACGATCCTGCCCAAAACGAGCTCAGGAGCACAATCGACGAGATGCCGAAGTAAAGGAACATAAGCAAGACGATTAGTGGCGTCCCACGCACAATGCCGATGTATGCGTTCGCCACTAGGTTGGCGACCGGGTTTCTCGACAGCTTGAAAAACGCGAACACCAGTCCGATGAGGACTGCAAGGGCGAGCGAGACTGCGGTCAATTGCAGTGTCACGCCCGTCGCCTTCAGGAAGCCGTAGAAGTGCGAGTCTATGACCACCCAGAGCGACGAGAACATGGGACTCCTCCTTCAGCAAGATGGGGCCGACCGATGCTTCGGTCCGCCCCATCTCAGCTCACATGAGTGCTCGGGCGCTATTCTCCAAGGATGTTCTCGGGGAACCAGCGTAGGCTGATCTCTTCGTAAGTGCCGTCTGCGATCATCTCTTCCAGAGCTGCATTGATCGCGTCGAGGAGCTCAGCGTCGCCCTGCTGTACCGCGATGCCCATCTCGTCCTGTTCGAGGACATCGCCGACCGCCTTGATGGCCATTCCGGACTCCTCCATCGCGATGAAGCCGACGAGTTTGTCGGTGATAACAGCATCGAGCCTGCCAGTAGTCAGATCCTGCAGCGCGACGATGTCGCTCTCATAGGTCACAACGTTCTCTTCGCCAGCGATATCATTGGCGAGCTCGAGATACGTCGAAGCCTTCACAACGCCGATTCTCGCATCGGAGAGATCATCCGCCGACGTGATGGTCTCGTTGTCCTGAGCGACGAAGGTCTGTGCACCAGACCGGTAGTAGGGGCGCGAGAAGTCGACCTGCTCTTTGCGTTCGTCGGTGATTCCATGGCTGGCGACAAGTGCATCGTAGCGGCCGTCGCGCAGCCCTTGGATCAGCGTGTCGAAGGGAATCGGGGAACGCATGTCCGGGGTACGACCGATGCGCCTTGCGATCTCGTTGCCGATATCGACGTCGAAACCGACAATCTCTCCACCTTCGTCGAAGCTGAACGGCTTGTAAGCTCCGCTGTTAGCGAAAACGAAGGTCTCCGCAGTGTCCGCATCTCCGACGTCGTCGCCGTTTGCGGCTTCATCACCACAGCCGACGAGCGCGAAGGATGCTGCCGCAAGCGCGGCAATGATAATCCACTTCCAGGTACGCTTCATGTGTGCGACCTCCCGGTCTAGTCCGGTTACCTGTCGACCCCACAGTCGGCGACCGGGACCCACCACACACCTCACGATGCAAGCAGTCCTACCTCCTATGCAAAGCAAGACGCGCCAGCAAGCCTGGCCACATCCAAGAGGGGAACGCAAACTACCCTACCGCAACTCTTCGAGCCTCGCAAGACGACTACGGCGAAAGCGGACAAGTGCGAGCTGTTAGCAGCACATGTTCGAAGACATGTCTTTCCATGCATTCCTGGAAAACCCTGACTTCACAGAACTCGTTCTCACCTCCTGGCAATCTCGTTCTCGTTACAGCCTCAGCTCGCTTACAGCACGGCAACGCTGCCTAGTGCCGACTTGTGAACACAGCATATGCTCGATCCGAAACGACGGACTCCCGCACTCCCGTACTTATCGAGAGCGGGCGAACTACTGAAAGGTGCTGCGATGGGCGGGTTTATGGAGATTCTTCAAATCGGTGGCGGTATCATCTTGTGCACGGGCTACATCCCTCAGATCCGCCGCATCGTAGCGACACGCTCGGCACACGATCTCAGCTTGTCGATGTGGGTAAGCGTCTTGGCGGGGCTATCACTCATGGAAGTCTACGCTGCGTATCTGTTCGTCACCGCAGGCAATCGTGCATTGTTGATCACGAACAGTGTCAGTCTGGCCTTCAGCGTCGGCATGGTAGGACTCGTCCTCGTCTACGGAGCGCGTCCGGTGAGCACTATGCTTCGGCCCTTCCGCCCAAGGCGGGAGACCGGCCAGCTGGTCGCTGCCCTGACGGAGACTCGACAGACCGCGTGAATCGGGCCGACCGCAATAGGACGGCTGACCCACACATCGTCAGCCCCGAGCCGAACACGCTCATTCCACACAGCACCTGACATGGCAGGCCTCACCTGACTGGATCGAGCTACCTCTTGCCAGCTCTTACGCTCATGCGCGCATTCTGTGGCAGGCCACCGTGTCGGCGCCACTCTCGAGTTCGCTCCCCGCCCCGATGCCCTTTCTCGCACTTCCAGCCCTTCACGAAAAGCACGGCGCCTCCGCCTTAGCTCGTCTTCGGACCGAAAAACACCACTCCCACGCCTATCGAGGCGAACAGCAGAACGGCTACTATCGCGAGCACGACCCATGGACCTAGCTGCGCTATCAGCGGGACGGACACCGCAGTGAACAGCCCGCCCCCGACGAACGGCTCGAAGAGGAGCTGCTTGTAGCCGAACCCCTCGGTGGCCCTCGTGCGCCCGGCGGGATCGACCATGCGCACGAGGAGCAGCCCGGTTACGGTCATGCCGGTCGACTGTCCGAAATCGGCTAGCCCGCGCTGGTAAGGGTGGTCCGGCACGATGCGCGGCGCGAGTATCAGGAACGCGCCGATGCTCCAGGCTATGCCGGCCACTGCCAGTATGAGCATCGGTCCGATATTGTCACCGATCACGGCCAGCGAAAGAGTCCCGAGTGCGGTGACGATGACTAGGTCGAGAGATGCGCCCGACACGCGGTTCACGATGCTCCGGTCGACTTGAGGCGCCGCGTCGCCTAACCGGTCGAGCACGATCTGCAGCATGAGGCCGCCGATCATCGCCAACGGAAAGAGCGGTATGTGCTCGAAGAGCTCCAACCCGCCGCCGCGTGCCCAGGTAGCGCTCTCGAGGGCGATCAGGCCTTGTTGCAGCACCCAGCCGAGCCCTATGGCGATCGCGATCAGGCCCAGGTGCACCGACAACGGGTCTACCGCGACATCTTTGCGGGAATCGTCCTCCGCCCCATTGGCGGCCTCGCGTCCATCGAACTCGCAAAGTTCCTCGGCAGACTCATCGTCTGACGCGGGTCCCCCCTCGAGATCCTCGCGCTCTATCCGCCCGGTGCGCACGGCCCAGTTGATGATTGCCAGACCGGATAGCACCCCGGCTATGAGCCCGATGGTCGCAAGTCCCAAAGCGAGGTCCGAACCTTCGGCGAACCCGAACTCCTCGAAGGTCGAATCCAGCGCTGCCGCCGTCCCGTGCCCTCCCTCGAAACCGATTTCTATGAGCGCACCCGCTACGGGATCCATGCCGAAGACCGGCTGCAGAATCGCTACCGCAAGCAGGATGCCTACGACGTACTGCCCCCATGCCATGCTCTGGCCGAGAGCGACCTGGGGTCCTGCCACTCGGATGATCTCACGCAGCGGGGGAATCCGCTTGCCGAGGAAGAGCGAAGCGAACACCATGTTTATGAGCAGCCCAGGAAGCGAGGACCATGCATCCAGAACCGTCGCAGGAATCAAGCCATCAGCCAGACGCTCGGTCCAGCCAAGCGACATCGCCACGAAGCCGAGCACCTGCGGTCCAAGGAGTAGGGCCGCGAATCCTGCGATCACCGAACTCGGAATGAACAACGTCCTGAAGACCTTCACGTGCCGATGCGCGAGCTTCGCGACCAACACGAAGGCTGTCGCCCACCCGAGCGCTATGAGTACCTGAGCCACTCCCATCAATGTATGTATTACCAAACGTAGGAGATGGGACCACAGAAAGTCGTACACTATACCCGATGCAGAACTGCGCTCTGAATATGCACTCCGTTCAGTCACCGCGTATCAATGGAGGAGCCATGGTCATCGGCATGCCGACGGAGATTCTCGAGCGCGAACACCGGGTAGCAGCCTTGCCTGAAGAAGTCGCGGCTTACGTGCAGATGGGCTTCGAGGTAGTAGTGGAATCTGGCGCCGGCACCGGTTCGCTCCATTCAGACGAAGAGTATCGCGACGCGGGAGCTCGCATCCTAGCCGGAGCCGAAGAAGTCTACTCCGCAGCGGACATCATTCTCAAGGTCAAGCAACCGCACTTCAACGCTACCCTTGGCAAGCATGAGGCCGACCTGATCCGCGAAGGTGCGATTCTCATCACCTTCTTGCACCCCGCCGCTCCGTCCAACCACGACATAGTCCGCAAGTTGCGGGACCGTGGTGTCATCTCGCTCACGATGGACGGCATACCGCGTATCTCCCGCGCACAGAGCATGGATGCCCTCTCGTCGATGTCGACCGTCACCGGCTACAAGTCGGTCATCATGGCGACTGCAGCCCTGCCGCGGTTCGTCCCGATGATCGGTACCGCGATCGGCGCCACGAAACCCGCTGAGTTCCTGTTCATCGGCACCGGCGTGGTAGGCCTCCAGGCGATCGCCACCGCAAAGCGCCTGGGCGCTGTGGTGAAGGCAGTCGACATAAGACAGGCGGCCAGAGAGGAGGCAGCGAGTCTCGGCGCGAAGGTCGTCGGATTCGAGGCGCCCGAGGAGTACGCTGTCGGAGAGGGCGGTTACGCAGGCACACTGCCGCCCGAGTGGTTGGAGCGCGAGCGCACGGCCCTTGCGCCGCTCGTGGCCGAAGCCGACGTGATCATCACGAGCGCACTCATACCCGGAGAGGTCTCGCCAGTGCTCATCACACCCGATATGGTCGCGTCGATGCGAGCGGGTTCGGTCATCGTCGACGTAGCCGTCGACCAGGGCGGCAACTGCGAGATCACGGTGCCGGCCGAGGAGACCGTCGCCTATGGCGTCACGATAATGGGCTACATAAACATTCCCGGCTCGGTGCCGGTCCACGCCAGCTGGCTTTATGGCAAGAACATGCTCGAGTTCGTGAAGAACCTCTTCAAGAACGGTATCGAGACACCCGACTGGGACGACGAGATCGTCAAGCACACGCTGGTCACGCACGACCGACGAATCGTCCACGCCGGCGCCCTTCACGCGATGGGCGATCGGGCGTGAGAGACGGCGAGCTGGTAAGGCGGGCATGCGATGGGTGAGATCGGTCTGATGCTCTCGATCTTTGCGGTCACCTCCGCAGTCAGCTACCTGCTCATCTCCCGCGTGCCGCAAAGGCTCCACACGCCGCTGATGTCGTTCACCAATGCGATCTCGGCCGTCACCATCCTGGGCGCTCTTCTGATCTTCTCGCACGAGCCCTCCTCCCTAGGCTCTTTGCCGAGTCCGTCCGTAGCCGAAGCCGTCCTCGGCGGACTCGCAATCACGCTGGCGGCGTTCAACCTGTTCGGCGGATTCGCAGTGACCGACCGCATGACCGAGATGTTCAAGCGTTAGACGACCCCGAACGGAATGGGCATGGAAGGACTCCGAGGACTACTTGTCGACCTGGCCGTCATCGCCATCTTCATCGGCGGTATCGCACAGTTCCGCACGCCAGCCGGTGCCCGAAAGGGCAATCTAACCGCCGCCCTCGCCTTCGCCATCGCCCTCGCGCTCCTCTTCTACCGCAACACGATCGGGCACATGTGGATCGTCGTAACCGCGTTCATCGTTGGAGGAGGGCTCGGCTACATCGTCTCAGCGCGTATCGGTATGACACGGATACCGGCTCTTGTAGCATTTCAGAACGGCGCAGGTGGTGGCGCGGCCTGCCTCGTGTCTTTCGTGGAGCTTACGCGTGGAGGCACTGACTTCTTGGCCGCCAGAGAAGTGTTCGGCTACGTGGGCTTGGTCGTCGGCGGCGCTACGCTGGCAGGCAGCATCGTTGCGGGCGGCAAGCTAGCCGGCTGGCTCAGGCAGCGTCCCGTGACGTTACCGGGGCACAACGTCGCACTGTTTGCGTTTCTGGCCGCGGTGACGACACTCGCGATACTCTCGGGCGGGGTGCGAGACGGCGTGGGCGCTGCACTCACTGCCGGGATCGCAGTTGCCGCACTCTTCTTGGGAGCCCTGTTCGCCGTCCGGATCGGCGGAGCGGACATGCCGGTGCTCATCTCGTTCCTGAACACCTGCTCGGGTCTGGCCGCTGCATTCGTCGGCGTCGCGGTCGGTAACCAGATGCTGATCGCGGCCGGCGCGATGGTCGGCTCCTCCGGCCTCATCCTGACCCTGGTCATGGCCCGGGCCATGAACCGCCGTGCAGGAAGCATCCTCGCCGGCAGTCGCCTGCTTGACGCCTCCGCCAGTGAGCTTGACACCGAAGTAGAAGCTCCTTTCCTGGCCGACGCCGCCGTTTCCGAGGCCTCACGGCCGTCGTCTTCTCCCGTTGCGTCAGCCGACCCGCCTGTCCTCCGTGCGCGCCGAGCGCTCGCACGGGCTGCCTCGGTCGTAATCGTGCCAGGCTACGGAATGGCAGTCGCACAAGCTCAACGTGATGTTGCTGCCCTTGCCGCCGAGCTGGAGAAGGCGGGCAAACTGGTGCGTTTCGCGGTGCATCCGGTGGCAGGCCGCATGCCCGGGCATATGCATGTGCTGCTCGCCGAGGCCGAGGTCGACTACGACAAGCTCTTCGAGATGGAGGCCATAAACGACGACTTCGCCTCCACTGACGTCGCGCTCGTGGTCGGAGCATGCGACGTTGTCAACCCGGCAGCGATGAATGTCGAGAATACGCCGATCTCCGGAATGCCGATCCTTAGGGTCTACGAGGCTGCTACAGTCATCGTGTGCAACCTCGACGACAAGCCCGGCTACTCGGGCGTACCCAACCCCCTTTACGACGACCCGCGCACGATTATGCTACTCGGCGACGCGAAAGACACCGTGCGCGAACTGTCTGCCGGGCAGGATTGAGGGCGGACCCCCACTCCTAATGCATCAGGCCAAGCGCGTCGAGCTCCACATCGCTACATCCTGCGCGTCGCAGCTAAGGCTTCGTCGGGCTTATCCGCTACGGCGTCACGTCGAACGCATCGAGGACGATGTTGGTGCTGCTGGACCAGCTGTCTTTGGTGCCTGTGGGCACGATCTCTATGGTGTGGGTGCCGTGGGGGAGTACGGGCGACTCCCAGACCCGGTATCTCCAGCCCGTGTTCTGACCGGGCTGCAGGGCCTGGCTTACCACCGTTCCCTGACGGA
>PWVH01000050.1 GCA_003563465.1 Coriobacteriaceae bacterium
CTGTGCGCAAGGTCTCCGTCGGTGGTGAATAGCACCAGGCCCGTCGTGTCACGGTCTAGCCGTCCGACAGGGAAGAGACCGGCGGGCTCGCGCGACACGAGATCGGCTACCGTGGGCCGTCCTCGAGGATCCCTCATAGTAGTCAGATAGCCGGCTGGCTTGTTGAGCATTATGTAGGCGCATTCGTCGGCAAGGGTCACAACTCGCCCGTCCACGGCGATCTGGTCTGTGGAAGGGTCCACCTTCGCTCCTAGCACGGTGATCACTTTCCCGTTTACGGTCACGCGCCCGGAGGTGATCAGGTCCTCGCTTCCCCGTCGAGAGGCGACTCCTGCCCGCCCGAGGAATCGCTGTAAACGCATCGGCACGCTTGTCTCACCTGGGGGCGTCGTGCCGCTAGCGCCACGGTGCTTGATCATCGCTCAGTCGATTCCGATGATATCGTCGTCTGCACTATCGTTGGGAACGCCCGTGTAGTTGTTGTCCTCCTCGCTCGCTTCACGTTCACTCTCGCCTGTACCTTCAGCAGAGGGGTCCGAGTCTCCGGACACCGGGTGCCCTGCTCCGAAATCGATGAGCGGACCGCCCAGGCGCTCCTGAATCGCCGCTTCCGTGCGCGGATCGGGCGCGAACTCCTCCAGTGGTGGTAGTTCCGAGAGATTCCTCAGGCCGAACCTCTCTAGAAAGGCACGTGTGGTGGAGTAAAGGATGGCGTTGCCCGCGCTGCGATCCCTGCCTGCCTCTCGAATGAGGCCTTTCTCTACCAAAGACGAGATTACGGCCTCGCTGTTCACGCCTCGTACTGCATTGACTCCCGCGCGAGTCACCGGTTGGTGATAGGCGATCACCGCAAGAGCCTCCAACGCAGCTTGGGAGAGACGGCGCGTGTCCCAGGAAAGCACGTGTTCTTCGATTTGGTCGTGGCATGCTGGATGGGTGTACATACGCCATCCACCGGCTATCTCACGGAGTTGGAACCCCCGTTCCTGGTCAAGGTACTCCTTGGCAAGGGAACTGAGCACGTGTTCCACCTCAGCCGTATCGGCATGTAGCACCTTGGCTAACCGCGCCGCAGACACCGGCTCATCGGAAACGAACAGCAGCGCCTCGATCGAGGTCCTAAGATTCAGCTCGACACCCATCTCAAGATTCCTCTCAGTCCTTTCTGGTGAGAACCAGGATATCGTCGAAGATCCGGTCCTGACGCAGGTCGACCATACCGTCCTTGTAAAGCTCCAGTACCGCAAGGAAGGTCACGACGACGAACTCTGGAGTGGGGTCGTCACCGATCAGCTCCCGGAACTGTGCGCTGCCCTTTCGTCTCAACGTTTCAGACACGCTCTCGGTGTGCGTTTCCAAGCTGATAGGAGCCGCGGCGACGTGCTCCGCCTGCAGTAGAAAGACTTCGCGGCGGTAAACCAGGTCCGCACAGATCACCGCGAGTCCTCGAAGAGTCAGTCCCTCCAGGTAGTCAGGCATCAGCCCCACGAAAGGCTCTTCCAACCCGGCTTGACGCGGATGCATGCGCGTGACCGAATCCATACGTGCGGAGAGTTCTGCGGCCACATTCTTGAACTGCTTGTACGTGAGCAGGCGAGCCATGAGCAGCTCGCGTGCTTCCTCGGGCGAAAGATCATCAATCTCATCTCCGAGGTAGACCTCTTCCGCAGGAAGAAGGCCGGCAGCTTTGATCTCTAGCAACGTAGCCGCAACGAGCAGGAAATCGCTTGCCACCTCGAGATCGAGCTCATGCATCCGGTCGACGTGCTCGAGATACTGAGTGGTCACGTCCGTGATAGAGATGGCGTTCACGTCCATCTTCTGACGGGCGACCAGGTGCAGAAGAAGGTCGAAGGGCCCTTCGAACGCGTCAATCTTGACACGGTAAGCCAGCGGGAATCCCCTACCCGTCTTCGTCGATGCGGACAAGACGACGGCAAGCTTGTATCACTTCCGAGGTGACCGGGTGAGCTTTTGCCGCTCCGGACTCGAGAACGTGCCATGCGAATCCGGGTTTGGCTGCAAGTGCAGCCCTGCGGTCGCGAAAGTCCGAGAGGTAATCGATGAGATCGGTGGCCATCTTCTTCTTGTGATCGACGCACCCGCACTCGGCTGCTCTGCAACACTGGTCCCACCAGGCGAGATCATCTGCGTCGGGGCTGACGAGCTTGTGTATCTGATGCAGCGGACAGATGTCGGGATCGCCCGGGTCGCTTTTCAGTTTGCGTGCAGGGTCCGTGATCATGCCGCGGACTTTGGCGCTTATCTCCTCAGGCGTGTCCGAGATGAAGATCGCGTTGCCATAAGACTTGCTCATCTTGCGTCCGTCGGTACCCGGAACGCGAGCTCCGAGCTTGGCGATCAGAGCCGCTGGTTCGACCAGGTAATCGCCGAAGGTGTTGTTGAAGCGGCGCACGACTTCGCGTGTCAACTCGAGATGGGGCAGCTGGTCCTCCCCTACTGGCACGACATCGGCCAGGACGATAGTGATGTCGGCAGCCTGCAGCAGCGGATACATGAAGAAGCCTAGATTCCCAAGATCCTTGTCCGTCACCTGCTCCCGCTGCTCCTTGTACGAGGGAACCCTCTCAAGCCAGGGAAGAGGTGTGACCATTGAGAAGTAGAGGGTAAGTTCGGCTACCTCTGGAACATCGGACTGCCGGTAGATCGTGCAACGCTCGGGATCCAGTCCTGCAGCGCACCAGTCCAGCACCATATCTTCAGTGTACTCACGAATCCTGGACGTGTCCGCCCAATCGCTGGTCAGAGCATGCCAATCTGCGATGAAGTAGAACGCATCGTACTCGTCTTGCATCGTGAGCATGTTCTGTAGGTTGCCGAACCAATGCCCGAGATGAAGCTTGCCCGTGGGACGGTATCCCGTCAGCGCGCGCTTACGTGTCATACGGATTCCTGGTCCTTACCGTGAGTCGGAGTGGCCTTGGATAACGTGGTTCGGATTGTAGCGCAAGGACTCGGCAGATGAGGCGGGGCGTGCACGACGGGGCAGACTCACCCTAGGCCAGCGAGCAAAAACATCAAAGGAAAAGCGGTCCGAGAGATGTACCAGCTCAAAGGATTGAAGCCAAGGAAGCTAGGAACCAGCCATACCACCGCAAGAATGATCACGAATCCATACCGCTCGATCTGGTCATAGATGGCCATGCCTCGATCGGATAGGAACAGCGGCAAGACACGAGAGCCGTCGAGTGGTGGCAACGGTATCAGGTTGAAAAACATCAGTACCAGGTTCAGCAAACCGAACAGCAGAAGGACGTCCCTGATGATTCCCTGTGCCATCATCCTGAATGCAAGCCCACAGATCACCGCAAGCACCAGATTCGAGGCCGGTCCCGCGATTCCGGTCAAGAACATGCCCTGACGATAGTTCTTGAACCGGTATGGGTTGATGGGCACGGGTTTAGCGTAACCGAACCCGAATCCTAAGATGGCGACAAGGAGCAGCGGGAGAAGAATCGTGCCCCATGGGTCGATATGCTGCACCGGGTTGAGGCTGAGTCGCCCCTTGTCCCTGGCCGTCGTATCCCCCAGTGCCAGTGCGGCCCAACCGTGAGCTACCTCGTGAATCACTATGGCCGGCACAAGTAGGCCGAAACGTAGGGCGATATCGAGAGGGTCCAAACTCGCACCAGATCCTAGCGGCCCGCTTCAGGGCCATCGGGTTTCATCCCAGCACGGACGGCAAGTCGCCGAAGGTTTGCCAACTCCGCCTCTCGGCCGACCACTCGCCCGTCTAACCGAGCATCGAGCGCCTGCGCGAGTATAGCTGAGAACGCTGCCGAAGGTTCAAGCCCCATGGCGATCAGATCCTCACCACTGACCGATGGCTTGACCCGCGAGAGCACACGAACGAAGCGATCGACTCGCTTACGGCTGAGTTCGTCACCGACAGCCCAAAGGTATATGAGCGCTTCGGCGGGAACGGGCTCCAGCAACCGGTACAGGCGGGAATCCCTCATCTTGCGCCTGTCTTTGAGCCGCCTGCTCAGATGGCCTGCTCTCTCTGCCAGCTCCAGCGCGGGCTCGGAGTACTCTCTCCCGAAACGCATCCACTTCAGCCACTTGTCTGCAGCCGAACGCCCTACGTCTGCAAGGAGGGGGGCCACGAGTGATACCCGGCGACGCGGGGTGCGCGTGAACGCATCGGCCAGTGTCCTGTACGCTCGCTCCGCACCGAAGAGCGATTCGATCACCCCGTGCGCGTCCGCTTCTTCGGGAAGTATCAGGCCGAGGACTCCGAGCTCCGCAAGACGCTCGAAGACAGCTGACGGAGCATCCTCGTCGATTATGTCGAGCATTTCCTCGCGAATTCTTGCGCCACTCACTTCGTCGAGCATTCCCATCTCCACAGCGCGGTGTGCCAGCTCCTCGGTCGCTCCATCCATGGAGAACCCGAACCTCAGCTCGAAACGAGCGGCGCGCAACACCCGGGTGGGGTCTTCGACGAAGGAAAGCGAGTGCAACACTCGCAAAACGCCACGTTCCAAGTCCCGAAGGCCTCCGAACGGGTCTGCTATGGCTCCGAACGATTCCGGATTGACACTTGCAGCCATCGCGTTCACGGTAAAGTCTCTCCGAAAGAGATCCTGTCGCAACGAGGAGCGTTCCACGGTCGGAAGTGCGCCTGGACGCGTGTAGTATTCCGTTCGAGCGCTGGTTATGTCCACGTGCAGTTCCTTCGAAAGCACGATCACTGCGGTTCCGAAACGCCGATGCACCTTCACGCGGGCGCCGAGGGGACCCGCGATCTGTTGAGCGAACTCGACACCGTCGCCCTCGATCACGATATCTATGTCGAGGTTGCGACGTCCGAGAAGCATGTCCCGCACGAAGCCGCCAACGGTATGTGCGCGCAGGCCATGTTCCTCGGCGAAGCGACCTATCTCGCGTAGTGCGTCATTGGCTTCGCCGGGCAGAAGTGACTCAACCGACGCAAGGAAGCGCTTCGTCGAACGAGCGCGAGCTTTCGGCAGACGCCGGTCGAGGTATTCGTCGCCGTGTTCGGCGCGCAGGAGATCCTTCCGGCTGACGATCCCGACGAGCTGGGCGTCCTCGATCACGGGAAGTCGTCCGATGCCGCGTGTAGCGAGCAGTCGCTCAACCGTTCCTAAATCGGTGTCCGGCTCGATAGTGACGACGTCTCGAGACATGAAACCACGAACTGGCGCGTGCGAAAGGCGATGTCGGGCAGCTTTGTCCACATCACGACGGGTCACGAGGCCGACTATGCGCTCGTCGTCGAGTACGGGAAGTCCTCCGTGTCCCCACTTCGACATCAGCTCGCCGGCCTCGGCCATGGTTTGATTCGGGTCGATCGTGTGGACGGGAGCGGATGCGATGTCCCGGGCGCGAAGTGGCGGACGGACCACAGCCTCGAGGGCTTCTCTGATGCGCCCCAGTACGCCGTCGACGTCGGTGCCGCGAAAGGCAGCCGAGGCAGCTTGCGCGTGCCCTCCCCCGCCTATTCGACTCATGACTTCGCCAACATCGAGCTCCTGCATGCGACTGCGGGCTACCACCTGCAGGCGATCCGGCATCCCCACGACGGCGATCGCAGCTCTATATCCCATGTCCTCTACGATGTAGTGTGTGAGCACGCTGGCCGAGTCCACGTATTCGTCAGCCTGCGCAACACCTATCGCGACCTCCTGTCCATGGATATCCCAGACCTCCAAAGAGCCGACTAGGTCGTCGAGGAGACGCCGCTGTTCGCTATCCAGAGTACGTGCAAGGAACTGGTTGAGAACTTCCATGTCGGCGCCTGCAGCCATCAGGTAGGCAACCGCCTCGGCATCGTAGGCGGTCGATCCGGGATAGGTGAGCGAACCGGTGTCCTCGTGAATGCCGAGAAGAAGAAGGGAGGCCTCTAGCGGTGCAAGAGCGATTCCTTGGCGATGGATCTCGTGAACAAGTATCGATGTTGTGGCGCCGACCTCCAGCGATCGGTCATCTATCCCGGTGAGGTCGCCCTCAGCGGGCGGATGATGATCGTAGACGATCACGTCGACATCTGACCTTTGGGTCACGGCCCCCAGCTCGCCTATGCGTCCCGGGTCGCGAGTGTCCACAATGATCAGCCGCGTGATGGCCTCCAGGTCAAGTCCACGCAAGTCGACAAAGTCCAGGAAGTCCTCGTGTAAGTTGTGAAAGGCCCTCACGTTACTGTTCTGGGTGCCTAAGAACACCCCTTTCGCACCGGGAAAGAGCTTGGTAGCAGCCACCGTGGCGGCGTACGCATCGAAGTCAGGGTTTGCATGGCCGACTACGACATCCACTACCATCACACCTCGTAGAAGAGCGGCGGAGGTTCCACTCGAGCCTTGCCTATGGACACGGACGAACGCAAGCGCTCCTCGCCGGCGGCCAGAAGGCTTTCGCTACTAGAGTAAGCCGTGGCCACAATATCGCCGAGGGCAAGCTCGTCGCCGATGCGTACATGAAGGACAAGACCGGCTCCAGGATCTACGGTGTCATCCTTGGTTGCACGACCAGCGCCGAGAAGCATAGCAGCCCTTCCGATGCCCTCGGCATCCATAGCTGTTACGTAGCCCTTCTCGCTGGTCAACACCTCGCGCGAGTATGTGGCTCGAGGCAGCAGAGAGGGATTCTCGGCGACCTTAGGATCGCCACCCTGTGCCATCACCCATCGTTCGAATCGCTCAAGAGCTGCACCAGTCGAGATCGCCCGCTCGGCAATGTGGAGCCCATCGTCTTCGTCCGAGACGACTTCACCCAGGACCAGCATCTTCGCGGAGATACCCAGACAGAAATCCGATAACATCTTGGATCCCTCGCCTTGCAGCGCACGTATAGCCTCGGCAACCTCTAGCGCGTTGCCGACGGCCATGCCGAGAGGTTGGTTCATGTCACTCGTGACGCAACTGACTCTCTTACCCAAGACATCTCCGACCCTTACGAGCTCGGAGGCGAGGTGGCGAGCCTGGTCATGCGTCTTCATGAAGGCCCCGGTGCCGGCTTTCACGTCCAATAGAATCGCGTCAGCCCCTCCAGCTATCTTCTTGCTCATTATCGAGCCGACGATGAGCGGCACGCTGGGCACCGTGGCAGTGGAATCACGCAGGGCGTAGAGCTTCTTGTCGGCAGGGTCGATGTCGGGCGACTGAGCTATCACTGCGATGCCGATATCCTTCACCTGTTGGACGAAGCGCGCCGCGGGCAACTCTACCTGCATTCCAGGGATTGCTTCGAGCTTGTCGAGCGTCCCACCGGTGTGGCCAAGACCGCGGCCGCTCATCTTGGCGACAGCAACGCCGCACGAAGCGACGAGCGGGGCGACGATCAGGGTAGTTGTGTCTGCGACCCCGCCAGTCGAATGCTTGTCAAGCTTGACTCCCGATATTCCCGAAAGGTCGATCACGCGTCCCGATCGCACCATCGCATCCGTCAGCCATACGGTCTCGTCCGGCCCGAGACCTTTCAGGTATGCAGCCATAAGCCAAGCGGCCATCTGGTAGTCGGGCATCTCGCCTTCTGTGTAGCCAAGTACCAACCGATCGATGTCCTCAGCGCTATGGCTCCCACCGTCACGCTTTGTCTCTATGAGTTCCTCGAAGGTCTTCATGCACTCACTACCTCGGCGAGAAAGGATGTTCCTCGCCCACAGCGGCCTGCGATGCCGTAGAAGTCGAGAACGGTTTCTCCAATGTCCGCGAAAGTCTCGCGCGTACCCAAGTCAACGCCTCTGTCGACGCCCTTAGAGTATGCGAGGAGAGGGGTGTACTCGCGGGAGTGGTCTGTTGAGGGTGTCGTCGGATCGCAACCATGGTCGGCAGTGATCACGAGTAGATCACCTTCGATCATGACGTCGAGCAGCTCCGGAATTCGGGAGTCCACCGCTTCTAGCCCTCGCGCATAACCTTCTGCGTCGTTACGGTGCCCCCATATCATGTCGAAGTCCACGAGGTTGCAGAAGACGAATCCCGACTCCTCGCTGGCAACACGCTCCACGAGCTTCGAAAACCCATCCATGTTGTCCGTGACATGTGGAGATTCACACACATTCTGCCAGGCGAAGATCTCACCTATCTTGCCTACTCCATACGTAAGAATCCCAGCCTCGGCAAGACGATCCAGCACGGTCGGCTCGAAAGGTGCCACGGCGAAATCGCGACGGCGATGGGTGCGAACGTAGCGGCCATCCGAATCCGGGCCCACGAACGGCCTGGCGATCACCCTGGCCACTGCGTGATCCCCATGCAAGATCTCACGAACGGCAGCGCAGATCTCGTAGAGGCGCTCTACCGGAACAACCCTCTCGTGAGTGGCAATTTGAAAGACGCTGTCGGCGCTCGTGTATACGATGGGCTTGCCGGTGGAGACATGCTCGTCTCCGAGTTCCTGAATGATCTCGGTACCGCTGGCCGGACGATTCCCGAGCCACCCCAGCCCCGTCACGCGCTTGAATTCGGACATGACGTCTTCAGGGAAGCCGTGCGGGTATGTGGGAAACGGGCGATTGAGATGCAGACCCATCATCTCCCAATGACCAGTGGTCGTGTCCTTGCCTGGAGAGGCCTCGTGGTTCCGGCCCCAAGAAGCTTTCGGCTTTGACACCGGTCCTACACCGAGGATATCGATGATGCTACCCAGTCCCATGGCTTGAAGATTCGGTAGGGAAAGTCCTCCGACCGCCAAGGCCGTATTGGCGATAGTGTTACTGCCTTCATCACCGTAAGCAGCTGCATCGGGCATCTGGCCGACTCCGACACTGTCGAGCACGAGCACGATCGCACGCGGCTCGCGATCCAACCTCACATCACCCCCCGAGCCAGTTCGTGTAGGCTCGTCAGACCTGATCTCTGATCGTCGCGCATGACTAGGCCCTAGACCTCGCCACGCTGAGAGCCCACTCGAAGAGCAGGAGAAGGACCACTGTGACAGCAGCGTCGACATCGAACACGCCGCCGTAAGGTGTCCTTACAACCGGAAGTCCGAAGGGAGGCACGAGCAAGTCGGTCACGCGTATGAGTGCGTCGCCGAACGTTGTAGCGGCAATGGCTCCAAAGAACTCCACTACCAAGCGACCCGTGACTGCTATCGCAACCACAAAGAGAACGTTCATCACGATCGTCAAAAGGAGACGTAGCGAACTCGAGCCGCTCATGATGAACTCCGTTCTCTTGTTCGGTTCTTGAGACGGATTATGGGGCGAAGAAGAGATGAGCGCCACCGTGCGGCCGTGGCTAGCGCAGGGAATCAGAGATGATTCGTCCTATCATCATCTGGGCGACCTCATGTGAAGTCGGTGGGGCGACCGCCAGCCTGGCCCTTGCCGCCTCGACACGCTCCTGACGGCACTCGGGCATGCTGTCGAGGGTCTGCCGGACGCGGTCGATCAGCTCAGCGGACACTTCACAAGGACCTTTGTTTTGGCACAAGGTGTTGTCGTACTGCAGGAAACGCAAGGCGATGCGGACCTGCTCTTCTGAGATCATCATGTTGTGGAAGATATCGGCGGGATTCGCAACGCACTTGACACTTCACAGCCGATCGCGGCATGGCACTCTCTCAAGACATCGCCTGCGCGAAGGACTACCCGAAGGTGAAGAAACGCATCAGCCCTTCGATGCCGGCGATCAGCGGTACGATTCCGACTCCGAGCAGTACCGCCGCGCAGAGCACGACGGCAATCTCGGGCCCCCTCCCCGACTCCTCAGGCCCCGAAATGTCAGCCATATCTCTGTCGGGCGGCGAAGACCCTGGCACCTCCGCTTCTGCGAAAGACTCTTCGGGCTCGTCGAAATAGAGTGACTTCAGTACCGATCCGTAGTATCCGAAAGAGATTACTGACGCAAGCACACCTATCAAGGCCAACCACCAATGCCCGACGGCAACCGCACTTCCGAAGACCAGGAACTTGCCCCAGAAGCCTGCGGTGAGCGGCATGCCCACGAGGGAGAACATCGCCACTGCAAGGGCCGCGGAGAGCCAACGTCGCTCTTGTCCGAGCCCCGCCAGACCGGCGATGCTGCCATCCCACCGGGGCCGTGCCGAACGAACCGCGGCGGCTGCGAGAAACGATGCCGACCCGGCAACGGCATAAGCGGAGACGAGCACCGCAGCCGGAGTCATGGCCACGCTGCCGACGGAAAGCGCGACGAGAGCGTATCCGACCTGTGCGACTCCCGCATAAGCCAGCATACGTGTGTAGGAGAACTGGGTCAGCCCACCGAGGGAACCGAACACCATAGATGCTACCGCTATAGCGCCAAAGACCCAGAGCAAGTACTCGGATGCGACGTTAGCGAACACAGCTCGCGTGTATAGCGTCATCATCGCAACGATCGCCGCGATCTTGGGCAATCCGGCCAGCATAGCTGAGGCATACGGGGGTGCCGTTTCGAATGCGTCGAGCGCCCACGAGTGGAAGGGAAACGCACCAAGCTTGTAGGCGAGCGCGACGCCGATGAGCACGAAAGCGGTCGTTACCGGTGGACCTGGGGAGCTCACCATAAGAGTGCGGATCCATACATAAGACGTCGTGTTGCCGTGCAGGCCGAAGACGATCGCCAGGCCCAGTACGAACAGACCGGTCGCGACGGCACCTTGTATGAAATACTTGATCGCCGCCTCTGTGGCAGAAGCGGTTCGGGCGGACCACACGAGGGCATACGCGCAAAGAGCCATCGCTTCGAGTGCTATCAGCAAGACAAGAATGTCTGCAGCGGCGACGATTGTAGCCGCAGAAGCGATGACCACGGCACTCAGAGCAGCCAGTCCACCGCCGTGATCAGCACGAACCAACCTCGGCCACGACGCGGCCAGCATCAGCGCACCGAGTCCGCAGATGACGGAAACGGTACCTGAGAATCCCCCTCCGGACAGCGCCACATCTCCAGTGAGCGCCGTGGGTCGTCCGACTGCCGCGGCTCCTAGGACACACGCCAAAGCAGCGCCGGCTACCGCCGCAACTACGGCATGGTGACGACGCTCGAAGGCATCCAACGCAATCGCGACGGCAGCGCCCGTGATGCAGGCGATCTGGGGCGCAAAGGCACTGAGTATAGTGACTTCGGCCACGTCAGACACCTCCTGCGATCAACTCGGCAAGTGTCGCGAACGCGTCTCCTGACATGTTGAGCACGATCGCCGGACACACGCCCAAGACGACGATGGCTGCAACAAGCAGCATCACCGGCACTAGATCGCCAGCATCCAGGTCGCGAAGGGCTCTCCACTCCTCGGCTGGTGGACCGTGCACGACCTCCCGGACAGCGCGCAGGTTGTAGGCTGCGGCGATCACCACCCCGATCATCGCGGGAATCATCGGCCACGACCATGCACCGAACGCCTCGATCACGGAAAGGAACTCCCCGGGGAAACCGGACAGCCCAGGTAGACCCAGGCTCGCAAGCGCTCCGAAGGTCAACGCCGAGCCCCAGCGTGGAGTGACGACACCCAGTCCTGCGAAACGTGAGATCTCACGAGTGTGCGTGCGCACGTACAGTTGCCCCACCAAGAGGAAGAGCAGCGGAGCGACCAGGCCGTGGCTCACCATAACTAGCATCGCTCCAGCAATTCCACGCTCCGTGCCCGCCGAGATCGCAAGAAGAACGAAGCCCATGTGCGATACGCTCGACAGCGCCACGAGCCGCTTCAAGTCGCTTTGCACGAGAGCTAGCGCCGCTCCGTAGATGATTCCGACAATCCCCAGGACTGCGAAGACGATCCCTGCATGCGCAAAACTCCCTGGCGAAATCGGCAGTGCCAGGCGAAGCAGTCCATATCCGCCCATCTTCAGAAGCACACCAGCTAACAGGATTGAGCCTGCAGTGGGAGCCTCGACGTGCGCGTCGGGTAGCCACGTGTGGACAGGAAAAGCGGGAAGTTTGACAAGCATGCCGATAGCGATCAGCCAGAATACGAGCGAGGGCTGTGCCAACGCCGTACGGCCCGAGACGAGCATGGAGATGTCGGTCTGCCCGATGCCGAAGACGGCCATGAGTATGCCGACCAGCATAAACGCGCTGCCTGCGAAGGTGTAGATGAAGAACTTCATCGCTGCATGACGACGGTTCTCATGTCCCCAGATACCGATCAAGAAGTACATCGGGATGAGAACAGCTTCCCAGAACACGTACAGAAGAACGACATCGGCGGCCAGGAATACCCCGGTCACCGAAGCTTGAAGTCCGAGCAGAAGCGCATGATGCACGCTGGACCGATTATGTTCCCCCCAAGATGCGAGGACCGCTACCAGCCCGGTTAAGGCGGTCAGTGCAAGCAGCGGTGCGGATAGACCGTCGATTCGCAAGTCCCAGAAAGGCACCGTATCGCGTGCTACCCGCCAACCTTCAAGCGCTACACCACTGAAGATGCCCTCAGCGGCCAAGAACGCAAGAACTCCAGCGGAAGCGATAGTGGCACCCAGAGACGCAAGCCTGGAAGCCCGTGCCGACAGGCGGCCGACGCCAACGCACAAGGCAGCGCCTACAAGGGGTACCAGAATCAGGAGTTCTACAGCGAACATGCTAGAACCCCCGTCCCAGGTAAGCGACTAACGCAAGCAAGGCAACAGCACCGGCGCCGGACATGATGGCATACCATTGCGCGTCGCCTGACTGCAGCGACGTGAAGCCCCGTCCGAGGCGTCGAGCCGCCGGCCCCGTTCCTTCTGCGATCCTGTTGATCAACGAGCCCTCGACGAATACATCAAGAAGCGCCGAAGCCCGAGTGACAGGCCCTACCAGCATCGCATTGACAAGCGCATCTCCGCCCCATCCCCCGCGAGCGATAATGATGAGTTTTCCGGTTGACGTCGAGGGTCCAGGGTCGCTGGCAGAAGCCGCAGTGAACCATCCGCTGAGCAACCCGACGATGGCTATGCCAGCGGACGCGAGAGCGATTCCTGGGTCGAGATCACCATGATGCCCCCCTATCAACGCTGCAATCACCCCGCCAGTGACACCAAAGATGGCGGCGCCGACAGCGAGCACCAGAAGCGGCAGCTGCATTTCCGGACCGCCCTCATGAGGATGTCCCGCACCTCGGTAGGTCCCGAAGAACGCGAGCCGGGTAGTACGAGCGACGTAAAACGCGGTCAGAAGGCTGGCACCGAAGAGTACGGCCGCCCAGAGCGGCTGCACGCCCCAGACACCGTGCAGGATCTCATCCTTGCTGAAGAAGCCTGCCAAGGGCGGTACCCCTGCTAGAGCTAGTGCGCCAACAGCCCAAGTCGCACCCGTGATCGGCATTCTCTTGAACAAACCACCCATTTCGTAGACATCCTGAACGCCCCCACAACCGTGAATCACGCTGCCGGAGCCAAGGAAGAGCAACGCCTTGAACATGGCATGCGTGACCAGGTGAAAGAGTGCGGCCTCCCACGCTCCGGCGCCGAGAGCAGCGAACATGAAGCCGAGTTGGCTGATTGTCGAGTAGGCGAGCACCTTCTTGATGTCGCGCTGGGCAGCTGCGGCGCAAGCAGCTGCAATCGCCGTGAAGCCGCCTATCGCGAGGGTCACCATGGCCGCTGTAGCCGACAGCGAGTAGAGTGGCCATATGCGTACGATCAAGAAAACGCCAGCGGCAACCATTGTCGCCGCGTGGATCAAGGCCGAGACGGGTGTGGGACCTTCCATGGCGTCGGGCAGCCATATGTGTAGCGGGAACTGAGCGGACTTGCCCACCGCACCAAAGAGTAGCAGCAGACTCACACTGGTGAGAACCGCTCCCGGTAGTGCGCTAGCCATCCCGAAGACCGCAGCATACGAGAGGTCGCCGACCTCTCGCCACAGAAGCGCAAGTGCGAGCAGGAGTCCGATATCACCTACGCGAGTCGTCAAGAAGGCCTTCACCGCTGCTTTGGCCGCGGCGGGTTTCGTGAACCAGAAGCCGATCAGAAGGTAGGAGCAAGCGCCGACAAGCTCCCAGCCTATGAAGAGACCAAGGAACCCATCAGCGAGTACCAGAAGGCTCATCGATGCTGTGAACAGCGACAGGGTTGCAAAGTAGCGAGGCAGCCCCCTCTCGCCAGCCATGTATCCCGAGGAGAAGACCATGACGAGTAATGCCACCATTCCGACAACGACAAGCATGAGCCCAGTCAGTCCGTCGACAGCCCAGCCAACAGCCATCCCGCCGTCTCCAGCTGCGGGCAGCCATACCGCAGCACCTCGTGCCAGCACGCCGCCTTTCTCTGCCGCGGACAACACCTCGAAGCAAGCCACGATACCGTAGAAGAGAACCCAAGCGGGTGCCAACGCCGAGACATACGCGATTCCTCGTCCGAGGAATCGCCCGACGAGTCCGACCAACAACGCGATCGCAAGAGGCAGCGCGACTACCGACCAGCCGTATGCGAGCACCACGCTCACCTAACCTCTCACCTTCACGATCTCGTCGATACGTGTGGTCTTAAAGCGTCGTGAGACCGAGATCACGAGAGCGAGACCGACAGCGGCCTCGGCAGCAGCCAGGACAATCACCATAAGTCCTACGCCTTCGACCATGCCTTCCGAGCCTTGTACGGTCCTTCCGGCAACGGCGAGACCGACGAGGAGCAAAGTAGCGGACCCCAGCATCACCTCTATGCTCGCTAGAATCGCTACGAGATCACGGCGAGTGAGCACACCGTAGAGCCCTATACAGAACAGTCCTACTGCAATCACAAGCAGGCTCACCGCTCATCACCTCCGCGCATGATCACTACAACGACCACTAGCGCGACAAGAAGGAGGACGCCTGCCATCTCGAAGTGGGCGAGCATCGGGCCGAGGAGTGCCTCGGCCAGCTCGGTTGTCCCGGTCACGAGTCCGTGATCCACTGTGTCGGGCACTACTCCGCTGAGAGCGGTCACGACCATCACGAACAGACCGCCGGCGACTGCGACCGCAGAGACGTCATGGCGGGTCTCGAGTCTCGGAGAGCCATCCGGAGTGCGGTGAACGAGCATGATTGCGAAAAGCATCAAAACGAGAACGCCGCCCACGTAGACGAAGAGCTGCGCGACACCAAGAAACGTCGCACCCCAGTAAACGAAGAAGCCGGCAACAGCTAGTAGGAACGCTCCGAGGCCGATCGCCATGCGAGAGACGTCTGCGGCAAAGACCGTCGCGAGGCCTCCAGCCACAGCTACGATTCCCAAGACCGTAAACACCGCGCTCTCGACACTCAATCCGACACCTCCCCGTTTCCTTCGCGCCCTGAATCGCGTCCAGTCGCTCGTGTGCCCTCGCCACTCCTGAGCATCTCATCGCAATCGAAGACCATCAGATCACGATGGAAGAAGGTCAGTTCGTATTGTCCTGTGTGCGTAAGTGCGTCCGTAGGACACTGTTGGGCGCACAAGCCACAGAAGCAGCACTTCGAGAGATCGAGATCGTAGAGCGTGACTCGTCGCTGACCCGGGTCGTCGATGCGCTCCACCTGTATCGCGTAGTCCGGACACGTCCGGGCGCAGAAGGTGCATCCCACACACACCTCGGACTGGCACCTCAAACACCTCATCGCCTCGCCCAGGGCCTCCATTTGTGTCAGCCCGAGCTCGACAGGACGGAAGTCAGTGACCCTTTCCTCGGGTCGGGCCATCGGCACGGTGACGCGACGACGTTCCCCTTCGACTCCATCGAGGAGGGCGGGCTGATACTCCTCGTAGAGGGGAACCGGACGTACGACTCTTCCCTCAGTCACGCTCTGCCCCTGCAAGTAGCGATGGATCGACTCTGCTGCCTCGTGACCTGTGGCGATAGAGACGATCGCGCTCCCAGGACCGGTCACGACCTCACCGCATGCAAAGACCTGTTCCTGGGCGGTGGTGAACACCGTCCCATCAACAGGTAGCATCCCGCGGTCGGTCAGAGTGAGCTCGGAGCCCTCGATCACGTCTGCGAGCACCGGCGCCTGGCCGATCGCGAAGACCACAACGTCTGTCGATATGTCCGTGTACTCATCACCGAATTCGGGAGCGAAGCGGCCCTTCTCGTCGAAAACCGAGATGCACTCGCGCATCCTCATGCCTCGAACCGATCCGATCGCGCTCACCAACACCTCTTCGGGACCCAAAGAGCACATCGCAATCACGCCCTCATCGAGGGCTTCTTCGATCTCCCAGGGATGACATGGCATCTCGGCGTCGGACTCGAGGCATGCAAGTCGGACTTCCGTAGCTCCGGTACGCAGAGCGCAACGCGCAACATCAACGGCTACGTTACCGCCTCCGATAACAAGCACCCTAAGCCCCTTAACGCCCGCATCGCCCTTCCAGTTCGCTGCGCGCAGAAACGGGAGTGCGCCCTCCACGCCTTCGGCGTCGTGACCAGGAAGCGGCAGTATGCGGCTCTCCTGAAGACCAACGGCTATCAGGACCGCGTCGTAGACGTCGAGTAGACGGTGCATCGACACATTCTTGCCTACCTCGACCCCAAGCTTGAGATCTAGGCCCATCTTGACGAGGTTTCCTATCTCGTCATGCAGCACCTCTCGAGGTAGGCGGTAGGCAGGCACACCCGAGTAGAGCGCGCCGCCGGGCTTCTCGTCCTTCTCGTAGACCGTCACGCGGTAGCCGAGTCTCATCAAATCGTACGCAGCAGTGAGACCGGACGGCCCGGAGCCTATGATTGCTATGCGCTCATCGTGGTGAACAGTAAAGGGCTTCAACCGCTCGTCGGCCACTTTCCGGTATTCCTCGTAGGCGTGTCGATGCAGCGGGCGGATGGCTATGGGCTCGTCATAATAGTTGCGCCTGCATGCTGACTCGCAAGGATGATGACAGATTCGGCCCAGTACCCCAGGGAATATGTTTCGCTCGCGCACGAGTTCGTACGCCTCAGATGGCTTCCCCTCGCCGAGGAGATAACCCTGGCCGCGCGCGTCGACGTTAGCGGGGCAGTTTCCTACGCACGCGGGCAGGCGATTCTCACGATAGAGCCCGTCGATCAGGGCATTGTAGGCTGGCGGCCCTGCGGAAAGCACGGAGATCTCGTCGCGACCGAGAACGCCGCGAAGTCTCAGCGCACCACGCCACCGGGGTGACAGGACTACCTTCTCCCTCGGGTATCGCACGGTACCGACAGGGCGCAGAGCTTGCCTGCCCGTGATGGTCAGACCGGTGAGCAGGGAGCGCACCCGCGCAAAGATGCCTGCTGCGCCAGAGGGGTAGTCATTTGTGGCGTTCACAGCCACGAGATCACCGCCCCTACCAACACGAGTTGAATGAGCGCCATCGGGGTGAGTACCTTCCATGCGGTCGCCATGAGCTGGTCTGGGCGCATGCGTGGGAAGGTCCACGACACCCAGAGCATCAGCAGCGCGATGACCAGGGCCTTCAGAACGAATACGATCACTCCGAGCGCTCCAGGAACGCCGAGATAGCCTCCGAAGAACACGGCGGCGCCGAATAGCGAGGCAGCGACGAGACCACCGTACTCGGCCATCGCGAAGATGGCCCATCGGATTCCCGAGTAGTCAGCGAACGGGCCGGCGACGAGCTCGGCCTCAGCCTCTGGTAAGTCGAACGGAACGCGGTTGATCTCGGCAAGTGAAGCGATGAAGTAGACGATGAAGCCTATGAAGGTCAGTGGTATCCACCACCACTGCCATGCGTCCATGATGTCTAGGGGGCGCATCGAACCAGCGAGCAGCACGACCGGCAGCACCGACAGGGTGCGCGGAAGCTCGTAAGAGATCATCTGAGCTGCGGCGCGAAGTCCCCCGAGTGTGGCGTAAGTGTTGCGAGAAGACCATCCGGCAAGTAGCACGCCCACCACAGAAATTGCGGGCACGGCGACGAAGAAAAGCACGCCGACCCCCGTGTCGATGGGTGCGAACCCGTAGGCGTACGGAATCACAGCGAGCGACATCGCAGCAGGCGCGAATACGATCAGGGGTGCTACCCGAAAGATGCGTACGTCGACGGCTGCAGGGGTGATGTCTTCTTTGAGCAGGAGCTTCAAAGTGTCGGCGCCGGTCTGGAGCAGACCGAAGGGACCTAACTCCTGAGGCCCGTAGCGTAACTGTATGCGTCCGGCGATCTTCCGCTCGCCCCACACCCCGATGAAGGCTGCAAGCGAGATGACCATACCGGCGGCAAGACCGTATATCGCTCCCCAAATGAGGCCGCTCACCTGTCCACCTCCCCGAACACCGGGTCGAGGCTTCCCAGGATGACGACCAAGTCGGAAAGAAGGTGTCCTTCTGCGAGCATCGGAAGCAGTGCTAAGTTGCAGAAGGCCGGTGAACGGACTTTCATGCGATAAGGCCGCGGACTACCGTCGGAGACGAGGTATACACCCAAAGAACCACGAGCAGACTCAATGTGGTCGTATGCGTCCCCGGGTAGCGGAGCAAGCAGACGAGGAACACCGTCTGCCATGATCGCGCCAGGCTCTAGCTGTGCGATGGCCTGCTCGATGATACTGCACGACTCGTAGCACTCCAACAGACGAACGCGACCGCGATCGTAGCAATCTCCGTTGCTGCCTATGGGAACTTCGAAATCCAGGCGCGGATAGACCGAGTAAGGGTCGTGCTTGCGTAGGTCCCACTCGACTCCGGAGCCTCGTGCGACGGGCCCTGAGGCGCCCCACGCTACCGCTTCCTCTGCCGAAAGGACGCCAACGCCTTTCATGCGACCTCTGGCGATGACGTTTCCGAAGAAGAGCTTGTCCATCATGTCGAGGCCTTTGCGATGCGATTCACAGAACGCCAGCAGGCTTTCGATCCATCCCTCGGGCAGGTCGTGGCTCACCCCGCCAGGGCGTACGTAGTTGTACGTCAGTCGTGCACCACAGAGTTCCTCGAAATGCTCGATTATGCGTTCTCTCTGGTCGAAGGCGTAGACAAACTGTGTCACGGCGCCGGAGTCGGCCCCGGCAGACCCGATCGCCATCATGTGGCTTGCAATGCGCTGCATCTCGCAGACGATCACCCTGAGATACTCGGCTCGATCCGGAACTCGAATTGAGGCAAGCCGTTCGACTGCACGGCAGTACGCCCAGTTCGCATACATCGAGCCGACGTAGTCGAGCCGGTCGGTCAGAGGAACCACCTGCAGATACGTACGGTTCTCAGCCATCTTCTCGATGCCGCGGTGCAGATGCCCGATGACAGGCTCGGCCTTGGTGACGATCTCGCTGTCGAGATGAGCGATCACCCTGCATACTCCGTGAGTGGAAGGGTGCGACGGCCCGACGTTGACCACGAGTTCCTCGACGGTCCCGCCTTCTTCAACTTCGACGACCCGTCTGCTTTCGACATCGAGTCCCAAATCGCACACCTCCCCTCACAAGCCGCCTCACGTCGAAACGACTCTCAGATGTAGTCAGGTCTACGAATCATTCGCTCATCACGGTAGTCCTTGCGAAGTGGGTGACCTTCCCAATCCTCGGGCAGCATGATCCGTCTAAGATCCGGGTGACCATCGAACACGATTCCGAACAAGTCGAAGACCTCGCGTTCCTGCCAAAGCGCAGCAGGCCACAAATCGACTAGCGACTTGACCCGGGGATTTTCGCGCGGCACCGAACACTTCAGAAAGATGCCCGCCAACATCGAACGTGACTGAAGCCGATACACGAGCTCGAACTCCTCAGCCTGGTCGACAGCCGTCACCATACCGAGACGATCGAAGCCAAGGTCTCTTAAGTCAGACGCTGCATCGAAGAGGTTACCGCACGGAACTGCTAGCACCCCGTCGCCGAATTCGATGGAAAACAGAGGACACAGGTCCGGGTAGACCTGGCAGAGATGATCGCGAAGGTCGGTGATCTTCACTCGCCGTCACCTTCTGCCGCATCGCGAGGAAGAGTGAACGCGCCCTTGCGCTTGTGTCCGGGAGCTATCGACTCGGTCGCAATGATTTCTCGGAGGCGCAACACGCCGTCTTGGAGCGATTCCGGTCTCGGCGGACAGCCGGCAATGTGAACATCCACAGGCAAGATCTCATCGACTCCACGCACGACCGAATAAGTGTCGTAGTAGAATATGCCGCCTGAGACCGCGCAGTTACCCATGGCGATGACCCACTTGGGATCGGCCATCTGCTCATACAGGCGCTTAATGACAGGCGCCATCTTATGGGTAATGGTTCCAGCAACGATCATCACGTCAGTGTGCCGAGGATCGAAGAACGGGATAGTGCCATGCCGGTCGAAGTCGAACTTGCTGAAAGATGCTGCAATGAGCTCCATAGCGCAGCATGCGGTTCCCATCGGCATCGCCCAGAGAGACTTGCCGCGGCAGTAATCCAGCAGCGCATCGACCGAGGTCAGTATGACGCTGCCGCCACGTCCCCCATCGAGCTTCTCGCCTAAGCGATCGACTATCGCCATTCGAGAATCCCCTTACGCCATGCGTATAGCAGGCCAAGCGTAAGCAGCCCTACGAAGACACCTACCGCGATCACGCCGGCTGGGAATCCACGCAGGCCGCCGGCAACAGCGAAGAGCATGGCTGCCTCCGCATCGAAGATCACTAGCAGCAACGCCAAACCAGTAAAGCGTACGCGCACTGCAGCCCACGGGACGCCTGCCGGCGGCATTCCGCACTCGTATGGCTCAAGCTTTTCCGGAGTGGGATTGCGAGGCGAGACGACAGCGCTGAGCAAGAACACGATGAGGATGAAGGCTACTGCGGCAAGCGCGAGCCCTATGACAGACAGTACGCTATCGGCGTACGCTCCCTCCACGAACTCCCCCTGCCCTGATGCCGCCACCCTCCAGTACGCTCAAGGTTTCCGGCATTCTCCCACGAAAGCAGCAGTATGTAAACATTGTTACAATCTGTGCTACAAAGTCCGTATGCGCAGCTAGATGGTTTATTCTCTGTTCTCCAGCCGTTCCAGCGCATCAGCCAGGGCTATCCACTCCTCCTCCAGCTGTGCCAGATGTGGCTTGATCTCGGAATACTCTTTCGTAGCTGCTTCGAATGCAGAGGAGTCCGCATAGAACGACGGTTCGGCCATCAGGTCCAAGAGCTCGTCGCGCCTGACCTGTATGCGCGCCAGCTCGCTTTCAACCCTAGCGAGTCGCTCGCGTGTGGCGCGTGTCTCGCGAAAGGCCAAGTTACGTGCGTCGGCCTCTGCGCGCCTCTGTTCTCTTCGCGTCGCGGCCCTCGTCGCTTCGCCGCCCGTCTCTGCTCCCACACCGCACCTCTGAGAAGCGTCAGCCTCTGAGCGTTTGAACAAGTAGTAGTCGTAGTCCCCTGCAAATACCGTTGCTTGTCCCTCTCGCACCTCGACGATTTTGTTGGCAACCTCACGAATCAAATGACGGTCGTGAGTAATGAGCACGATCGTGCCTTCGAAGTGCGCGAGCGCAGCCTCCAAGACGTCTGAGGATGCAATGTCTAGGTGGTTTGTCGGTTCGTCGAGACATAGCAGCGGAGCGGGCTCTACCAGCATCTTGGCGAGTACCAAGCGGCATCGCTCTCCACCCGAGAGAACGCCGACCTTCTTGTCGACATCGGTACCGCTGAACAGGAAAGCTCCTAGCAGACGCCTGATTTCCGCATTGGTCCACCCTTGAGCGATCCCATCCAGTTCGGTCAAGACCGTCTCGGACGTATCGAGGGCTTCGAGCTGGTGCTGCGCGAAATAGGCAACGTCCACGTGAGCACCGTAGGCGCGTTCGCCGGCGTCCGGGTCGACGACGCCGGCGAGAATCTTGAGCAGGGTCGACTTGCCTGCACCGTTCGGTCCGACGAGCGCCACCTTATCTCCCCGGTAGAGCGTAAGATCGAGCGAATCGTAAACAGTGTTGCTGCCGTATGCTTTGCGAACCCCAGCAAGTCGCACCACCTCGTCTCCCGTGCGCACCGGCTGCGGGAATGCGAACCTCACAGTCTTGCGATGCTCGGGGATTTCCACGAGTTCGGCTTTGATCTTCTCGATCCGCTTGAGCCTGTCCTGTGCCTGACGCGCTTTCGTGTTCTTGTAGCGAAAACGGTCAACGAAAGCCTGCATATGAGCGATCTCGCGCTTCTGGCGCTCGTGTGTGGCCCGGCGCTGCTCCATCGCGACCTCTCGCTGGCTGAGATAGCTTGCGTACGTACCCGTGTAAGTTACGACGCGTCGCTGCTCGATCTCTGCCACGTGATCTGCAAGTCCTTCTATGAAGGCACGGTCGTGACTTACCAGCACGATCGCGCCTTCATACGAATGGAGGAAAGACTCCAACCAGTTCACGGTCTCCAGGTCGAGGTGGTTGGTCGGCTCGTCCAAGAGAAGAACATCGGGTTTGGCAAGAAGCAGCTTGGCGAGCGCGAGCCGCATGAGCCATCCGCCTGAGAGCTCCTCCGTCGGACGAGGCAGGTCAGACTCGCCGAAACCGAGCCCGGTAAGCACGGCTCGGGCCTCGGTCTCGATCGTGTAACCACCCGCGTGCTCGAAGCGATCGCGAAGCCGCCCGTACTCCTCAAGCAAGCCGGTTGCATCGGGAGAAGAAGGATCGTCGTGCTCTGCGATATCCGATTCGAGCAGGCGGATCCTATGTTCGAGTGAGGTGACCTCGTCAGCGGCGCTCAGAGCCTCGGTGAGCACAGTGCGACCGCGCATCTCGATAGCCTCTTGTCTGAGATAGCCGACGACAGCGTCTCTCGCTCGAGTGATGCTTCCGTCATCGGGTGTCTGCAGCCCAGCGATTATCTCGAGCAGCGTCGTCTTACCAGATCCGTTAGGGCCGAGCAGGGCTATCCGATCGCGCACGCCTATGCGCAGCGAAGCATCTTCGAAGAGAACTCGCTCCCCGAAGGTTTTCGTCACGGAGTCGACGGAGATAATCACCGTGACAGTCTAGCAGGGAGGATGTGCGACGTGGACTCGCAAGGAAAAGTAGTCGTGATCGGATCAGGGGCGGCAGGTCAGGGCACTGCGCGAACGCTTGTCGCAGCGGGATGGCATGTGACGGTCGTCGAGCGCGGTAAGGTAGGAGGTACTTGCCTCTGGTACGGATGCATGCCGAAGAAGGCTCTATACAATGCGGCCCGCGCGCGCCGCTTGGGAGTTCGCGCCGAGTTGTTCGGTCTCGATCTCGCAGATGGCTTCGACTGGCAGAGCGTACTCGCATGGAAGTGGCACGCTCAGGAGACCTATGCCGGAGATCAGGTCGCCATCATGGCCGACCGAGGTATAGAACTCGTACACGGAGATGCGCGGTTCGTCTCCGCTCTTGAGATCGCAGTTGAAGACCAGGTGTTCGAATTCGATCACGCCGTCATTGCGACCGGATCACGTCCGGTCATACTCCCTGTCGAAGGCACCGGCCTTGGGGACACGAGTGACGATGCCTTGAGCTACGGACATGTCCCAACCTCTCTCTTGGTAGTTGGCGCTGGCTTCATTGGCATCGAGATGGCGACGATTTATGCCTCCTTCGGCAGCGAAGTGACGGTCGTCACTAACGCTCAGCGTCCATTGGATACCCTCGACGAAGACGTGGCTCTGATCGCAGTGCGCCGCCTCGAGCGCATGGGTGTGCGTTTCTTCTCTTCATGTCGCATGCAGCGCTTGAGTGGGAGCAGAGGTGCTATCGATGTGGAGTTCACCGATGGCGAGAACACGGAGCGCTCAGGCAGGTGGGAGCGGGTTCTCGTGGCTGCAGGTCGACGGCCCGCTATCGCAGATCTTGCTCTGGAGGCAGCCGCTATCACGATCGATGGCCAGGGGGGAATCGTGTTGGACGAGAACCAATGCACCACGAATCCTCGTGTCTGGGCAGCGGGAGACGCTGCCGGAGGCGCGATGCACACTCCTGTCGCCAGCTACGAGGGTCGTACCGTCGCCGCCTCTATCGACTCCGGAGTCCCCGTAGTAATCGACTCCTCGCTAATACCCTCGTGCCTCTACACTTCACCTCAAATCACCCAGGTGGGGCTCACCGAAGCCCAAGCGCGCTCCAGCGGGATGTCGGTCGATGTCAGCCGGATGCCCTTCGAGTATCTAGGCGCTGCAGTCATCGAGGACGAGCGGGACGGAATCGTTAAACTCGTGTTCGCCGAGGACGACGGGCGACTTGTCGGCGCACAGGTTGCCGGCCCCACCGCAAGCGACCTCATCTACGCCCTCGCTCTGGCAATACGTTGCGGAGCAACGCGCGACACTCTGCGTGCGACTGTGGGGATACACCCAGCTTACTCGGAGGCCTTGAACTGGGCAGCCGGCTAGGCCAACCTCGTAGACATGTTTGGGATGACCCTGGGCCGCACTGTCGCATGCTGACCGCCACCATGCTGACCGCCACCATGATGTGCGAACGCTACTGCGAGGCGAGGTGCTCTACTATGATCTCGCGTTCCTCGGCGGTGATCTCTAGGCCGCGACCATCGTGGCGCTCGATCGCCGCACGCCATCCGGCCTCGTCGTAATCCGCAGCTTCCACCGTGTCTAGCCCGTGGCACGAAACAGAGCACCTCGCTTCGACCAGAGCGTCAGGCTGCTCCGCCCACTCAACATCGGTTGGCTCGTCAACCAACTCTGGCGCGGATTCGGGCTCGGGAACGTCAGCGCAACCTGTCAAGCCGAAGGTAAGAACAGCGATAGCGGCAAGAAGCGAAAGTGTCACTCTCCTGGTCCAGTGCTGTAGAAGACGCTCTCTTCCTGAGATCATCTGATAAGACCCCTCTCTGGTCGGGTACACCTGCCCGTCGATGAATCGCACTTACAAGAGGCTCTTACCCAACTTCAAGAGTCGTCATAGAAGTCTGTTCAGGATGGTGGGAAGCACTGTGGTCAGAAGAAGACAGACCCGCCGAGGAGGCCCTCCCCGGCGGGCGGATGTGTCGCTGGTGGGCGATGCAGGATTTGAACCTGCGACTTCTTCCGTGTGAAGGAAGCGCTCTCCCCCTGAGCTAATCGCCCGGATCGAAAGCAAACGATCGATGCCTGCCACAGCAACGGCTGCGAGCGGCGACAGACATTCTACCATCCTCTTGTACTCTGGCTAGACCCTTAGGGCGAGGACCGTCTCTCTAGCCACTACATACTGCCGCCAGGCGATCTTGAAGCGTACCTACTGATTGCTCGGATGACAGCGCATCCGTCTGAATCGACAAAGCATCACCTAACCTCCGCATCCGGGCTTCCCACTGTGCCAGCGCCAGGCGTCGGCGATCATTTCGTGCAACGCACCCCGACCTGGCTTCCAGCCGAGCGCCTCCACTGCGTGGTCAGCCGAGGCTACCAGCATCGCGGGATCCCCACTTCTCCGCGGTCCCACACTGACCGCCAGCTCCACTCCAGTGGTTTCTGTACATGCCTTCAAGACCTCCATGTTCGAGTAGCCACGGCCACTACCGAGATTGAAAACGGTAGTGCAAGGCGAGCGCGAACGCATGGCTTCTTCGGCTAGCCATTCCAAGCCCATCAGATGCGCTCGGGCAAGATCGTAGACATGGATGTAGTCCCGCACACACGTTCCGTCTTCGGTCGGATAGTCATCCCCGAACACCTCAAAACGGTCCTGTCCGGTCGCAATCGCACTCAGTATTCGTGGGATTATGTGCGTCTCCGGGTCGTGGGCTTCTCCTAGAGAACCATCAGGCCATGCACCCGCGACATTGAAGTAACGAAACCTCACCGACCGCAACCCGTGGGAGCGTGCGTACCAATCAAGCATCTGCTCGAACATGAGCTTGCTCGCACCGTAGAAGTTCACCGGGCACGTAGGTGCGTCCTCGGTGATTGGAATACGCTTCGGCTCACCGTAGACAGCGGCGGTCGAAGAGTACACGATTGAATCTACGTCATGGCGAATCATGGCATCGAGCATGCGTACGGGCTGGGCAACATTGGAGTCGAAGTAGACTCCGGGCATGCGTTGCGATTCAGCGACTTCTATCAAACCAGCGAGATGCACCACTGCGTCACAACCGGGAAGAACCTCCTCTAATGCGCCAGCATCCCCCACCGGAGCGCAAACGAACTCGGCCCGCTTGTCGACAGCGCTGCGTACGCCGCGAGCCAACGAGTCCAGAACGACGACCTCGTGGCCGTTATCGAGCAGGTAGCGTGTCGTGATTGCACCGATATAGCCGGCGCCACCCGTCACGAGAATGCGCACGCGAGTCCTCCGCTCTTTCTCGCTAGCCTACTCTAGTGGAAGAATGCCACGCTTGAGCGCCCTTACGACCCTCTGTGTGACGGCTTTGTCCCAACGCTTTGGGGTGAGCCACTTCTGGGAACCCTCCATAGCAGCTCTGACGCCGCTCAGCACGCCCTCGGCAGTGTCTTCGGCAAGCCTGTTCGCGCCGACCTCGATGGTAGCCATACGCTCCGTGCAGTCCCGGACCGTGACGCACGGCGTGCCAAGTACGCACGCTTCTTCTTGAACATCGCCGGAGTCCGTCACGACCACAGCGGCGTCGCGCATCAAAGCAAGCACGTCCCTGTAGTCGACAGGCCCGACTTCCCTCACACTCTCCGGTATCCTCAGTCCGAAGTCCTCAACGCAGCCGCTGAGGCCGTCTGCTCCGAGAATCAGCACGCTGATACCGGTCGCTCCCAAACCGTCGAGCAGCTCTTGGCAGCAAAGAGGGTCCTTGACGTTCTCCGGGCGTCGGAAGCACGCTGCTGCATACTCCCCACGTCTCAAGGCGTAAGCGGCAGCAGCATCGAGCTTTCGGATCTCTTCTGCGCGTCTTATGACTGACTCCGCAAGGATACTGCCGACCAGAACGATTCGTGCAGAATCGACACCTTCCGCAGTCAGATTCGAGATGCTCATTTCTTCTGATGCCAGATGCATCGCAGCGATACGTGAGATGACGACCCTGTTGACCTCATCAGGAACGCTGAGGCTACCGCACCGTAATCCGGCCTCGAGGTGCACCGCTGGAATACCGAGCTTACCCGCAGCTAGAAACAATGCGAGTGCGGGGTTCGAGTCCCCTGTAGCGAACACGGCATCCGGACGTTCGGTCCCTAGCAACTCTTCAAGAGCAATCAAGGCTGCAGCGGTCTGAGAACCGTCTGTTCCCTCTGAGGCATTGAGAAACCACTGAGGAGCAGGGATGCCGACACCGGATAAGGACGCGATATCTCCGTACGAAGTTGCTGATGAAGCCTCGAAGGAACTCAGTGTCTCACCAGATCCCGCAAAGGCTATATCGACTTGGAAGCTCGCACGAGTCAGAGCGGGAAGAAGCGGTGCCATCTTAACGGTATCGGGCCGATCGCCCGCGAGAACAATCATTCGCACGTGACTCTCTCGCTCTCCTCAGATCTCGCGGGCAACGCCTGACGCACTCAGGAAATGCGAAGAACGTCGCCCGAGGATGCACAGCTCTACGATTACACCTTTCCCATTATCCCTTCAGGATTCAACGCTGGCCCGAGATTCGCGGCTGCAACGGAGATTCTCAGCCGCATCCACTGAGAGGCACGATTCCGCTACCGAGCGCCCCAACGATCCGTTCGGACACTGACGTATCCCAACGCTCAGGAAACTCCCACGTCCGAGACGAATCCAGTGCCTCACCGATACCGGCGAATATGGCGCTCGTGTCAGCGGGCACGAGCCTGTTGGCGCCTACCTCGATAGTGATCGAGCGCTCAGTATTGCGGCGCACGGTAACGCACGGAGTCCGAACCATGCACGACTCCTCCTGCATGCCACCGGAATCGGTGACGACCGTGGCTGCGTAGCGTTGAAGAGCAAGCATGTCCAGATAGCCTACGGGATCGGTCAGATGCACTCCGTCGGCCTCACTGTGAACGAGACCAGCATCGGCAAGCAGTGGACGCGTGCGCGGATGCACCGGAAACAGAACGGGTAGGTCGGTCGCACGAAAGGCAGTCGCGATCGCAGCGAGTCGGTCGGGATGGTCGGTATTCTCCGGCCTGTGAATCGTTGCCAGTATGTATCCCTCAAGGTCAAGCCCGAACCTCTCGCACACCGAAGGGTTTGCAATCTTTTCAAGATGTTGCAGTACCGACTCGGCCATAATGTTGCCTGTGAAGTGTATTCGCTCGTGTTCCACGCCTTCAGTCATCAGATTCCTGTCTGCCTCCCGACATGTGGTCAGGTGCATCGCAGAGAGTTGATCGGCTACAAGCCGGTTGACCTCCTCGGGCATGGACATATCGCCTGAACGCAAGCCCGCCTCCAGGTGCACGACCGGAATACTGAGTTTGCTGGCTGCGAGAGCACCGGCAAGCGTCGAGTTAACGTCGCCCACAACGAGTACCGCGTCAGGTCGCTCGCTCACGAATAGATCCTCGAGCGCAATCATAGCCTTGCCGGTCTGCACCGCATGCGTGCCCGAACCGACACCGAGGAACCAGGTCGGGTCTGGAATCTCGAGGTCTGTGAAGAACACGTCGGACATGATGGCATCGTAGTGCTGACCCGTGTGCGCGATGTCGGCGTCATACCCTGCCTTCTCAAGCGCAGGCAGCAGAGGTCCGATCTTGATGAAATTGGGGCGCGCACCGACGACCACGATCAGTCGCATGTGTGTCCTTTCCGCGTTCGAAGTATGCTGAGGAGGACCGCGACTATGCTATCAGACCTCAGGCCACGGCGAACACCGCGGGAAAGCAGTCTGTCACTGCTCACTCTCCAAGGTACCTGATGATTCCGGCCGTCATTCCTTCAGCAAGCTTGTCCTGGTAGTGGGGACTGGAAAGCAGCTTGTCCTCTACCGAATTCGTAAGGAATCCGCACTCCACGAGTATTGCTGGGACCTTGGACCAGTTGAAGCCCGACAAATCCGTTCGAGCTGTGATGCCGAGGTCAGTCGCCCCTGTCGCCGCAACCATCGATTCTTGCACTAGTGTCGCAGCCCGCTTGCTCCGAGCCACTATCGGAGTGGTCCAGCGATTCTCACCTGGGTAGAGAGTTGCGATACCACAGCGCGTGCTGTCGGTCGAGCCGTCAGCGTGGACTCGGACGAAGAGGTCGGCGCGAGCTTCGTTGGCCATCAACGCCCGCTCGGAGTTGGAGATGTTCACATCGTTGGTCGTGCGGGTCATGATCACATTGACTCCTGCTGCCTCTAGACGTGTCTTCAGGTTCATCGAGATCTGCAACGCAACCTCGTATTCAGGCACCCGTGTCGAGACTCCGGTCGTACCGCCGGTCACACGCGGTTTGGTCTCAGTGGCTCCCGGGCCGATCGGCTCGTGAGTAGGATCTCCCCTGGATTGATGTCCCGGGTCGATGACCACCGTGGAACCCGAGCCGGCGTCTCCGGCGCGAGTTCGCGTAACCGTGCGTCCACCGTCGGGTTCTGCCGCTACCGTCAGTCCGATCTTGGCTCCAGCCCGGACGACAGCGCCCTCTTCCGGATTCTGAGCGATCACCGACCGGTCATCGCCTTGGATATCGGATTCACGATTCCGGTCTTCTATCAGCTCGACACCGAGTCCTACGGCCTCTAGTAGAGCCTTAGCTTCCGCGATGCTCTTTCCGACGACGTCCGGCACCTCAATAGCTTCTTGAACATCTACCTCGGCGGCAGCAGGTGCTTCCGAGGAATCACTAGAGTCTCCCAGCTCTGTGCGAATCCTGTCCGGAAGAAGCTGAAGCGACGCACGCGCAGCTTGGTTCCTGCCGAAGATCCCCCCGCGGTCACCCTCTCCGCCACCGGTCCCGCTAGTCTTGATGGCTCCCAGAGCAGCGGCGGTGGTGATCGCCGCTAGACCCACTGCTGTGACGGTCACCAGCAGCACCTGCTTGCGCCGCTCGCGAATGCTTTCGGCCCTCTGTCGCCTAGTGGCAATCATGGGTCATTCTGAAGTGGTGATGGTGGGCCCGGCAGGACTCGAACCTGCAACCAAGGGATTATGAGTCCCCTGCTCCGCCATTGAGCTACGGGCCCGTTTGAGGCTTTGAGATGGCCTGCTATGTCACTCGCCTCGTCTCGTACCACTATCTCGTGTCCGAGCTGCTTGAAGGCTGGTTGCGAATCCCTCACCCGATTCGACACTCCCACGCTTCCAGCTTTCAGCACGGACCTTCCGGCGCAACCTCCGACACGGGCCCTGACATGATAGCAGCACCAAGGCCCTCGGCGCGATGCGCGAGAGTTCGCGATCTCTCCCGCTTTGAGCAGTTGCGCGCGCCTGAACCTGGGTGTATCATCGCGTGGTGCCGCACCCATCCGCGGCACTCCTCATTCCTCGGTAGCTCAATGGTAGAGCATCCGGCTGTTAACCGGAGGGTTGTAGGTTCGAGTCCTACCCGAGGAGCCATGAACTCCTCCAAGCCGCCCGGTCAGGCGGCTTGTGCTTTAGGCAAGGATTGTGGCGGATTCAGGCATGGCCGCCTTGTCTTGCGAAGCCAACCAGCCCTTACTCCAAGTAATCTTTCAAGCGGTTGCTGCGCGAGGGATGCCTCAACTTACACAGAGTCTTGGACTCTATCTGCCTTATCCTCTCCCGCGTAACCCCGAACTCCCTGCCGACTTCCTCGAGCGTGCGAGGGTGACCGTCAGTGAGGCCGAAACGCAGTTCGATTACCTTACGCTCGCGTTCGGAGAGCCCATCCAGCACCTTGGACAGCTGCTCCTGTAGCATCGAGAAGGAAGCGGCTTCCGGAGGCACTATGGCCTCCCCGTCTTCGATGAAGTCACCAAGCTGACTGTCCTCTTCCTCCCCGATCGGTGTCTCGAGAGAGACCGGCTCCTGGCTGATCTTGAGAATCTCGCGCACGCGCTCAGCACTCATCTCCATCTTCTCGCCAATCTCCTCTGGGGTAGGTTCGCGACCTAACTCCTGGAGAAGACTGCGCTGGACTCGAATGAGCTTGTTGATAGTCTCGACCATGTGAACCGGGATGCGGATGGTGCGAGCTTGGTCGGCGATGGCGCGTGTGATCGCCTGGCGAATCCACCACGTGGCATAAGTAGAGAACTTGTAACCCTTGGTATAGTCGAACTTCTCCACGGCGCGAATGAGACCGAGGTTGCCCTCTTGTATCAAGTCGAGGAAAAGCATCCCTCGACCCACATAACGCTTGGCGATAGACACCACGAGTCGCAGGTTTGCCTCAACTAGTTGCTGCTTCGCCTCAACGCCCACCGCTTCGATACGGTGCAAGCGACGGCGCTCGGCACGGTCCAAGTCGATCTCTTCGCGCTCAGCGGCCTCGAGCTTAGCCGTGGCTTCAAGACCGGCCTCGATCTTCATCGCGAGGTCCACCTCTTGCGCAGCCGTCAGCAGAGGCACCTTGCCGATCTCCTTGAGATACATGCGCACCGGATCGCCGGTCAGCGGAGCAAGCACGGCGGCATCGGCACGGCGCTTGGTCTTCTTCTTGTTGGTCTTCACGGGCTTAGGGAGTGGAATGTTGATGTGTTCCTTCTCCGCATCGACATTTATCACGTCATCACCATCATCGTCATCATCGCTATCGCGGTCACGTCCAGCGGTATCGTCGCCTACCAAACCCGATTCACTACCATCCAGGCCCATAGCCTCCAGCGGCTCGTCGAGCACCTCGATGCCTTCTTCCCGGAAGAAGGAGTAGATGCTTTCAACCTGATCATCACTGAGCTCGATGTCCCCTATTGCACCCTGAATCTCGTCTTCGGTGAGGTTACCCTTGGAGACGCCGATCTTCACAAGGATCTTGACCTCGGCGAGTTCCAGTTCAGGTGAGCGCTTAGGTTTGGGCTCGGGCTTCTTCACTCTTGCTGTCGGTGTCTCGGACGTCTTAGCCACTACTTATCCCACGCCTCCAGTCCTGGTGGCACGGCAGCGCCACGAATCGCCTCGTGCTCCAGTTGCATCGCTGCTATCTCCTGGAACAGAGCGTCTGCGGCAGTCCTGTCACCCGCCGCTTCCAGTTCTTTGTATCGGGCCTTACCCTGTATGATTTGACGTTCGATTGCGAGTTCCTTGAGCTTCTTCAATGTCTCGCGCGCCGCAGGGAGGCGCTCTTCGGGAGGCGGGACTTCCATCAGCAAGCCCGCTAGCAGGGCCGATGCACGCTCATCGTTATCGGCGACCACCCTTATCAGTTCACCTTCTACTGTCTTGCCCGCTGCGGTGATGGTTTCTAACAGCTTGCGTGCGGATGGGTCGTTGAGCAGATCTGTTTCAAGCAAGGACCGTGCCCTCTCGCGCAATTCGGGACTTGCGGCCACCAAGCCGACAAGAGCGCGTTCCGCCCGCGTACCAGCGTCGAGCATCTCCGGCGTATCATCGGCTGCGGCTGTGGTAGTGCCGTCGGTGGCACCGGGAACGCCGGGCGAGGTTCCGCTATCCTCTCGATAACGCGGTCGGACCCTTGCCTTGTCCACCGCTGCACGAGCCACGGCGAAGTCCACCGACAGCCGATCGGCGAGATAGTTCGCATAATCGTGGCCGAGAATAGACGTCCTTACGGGCGCCACTACCTCGGCGGCTTCGGCGAGAGCTTTTGCGCGGCCCCCAGGCGTGGTCAAGTCGTTAGCGGCCAAGCGCCGCTCTATCGCGAATCGCAACAAAGGCTCGGCTGCAGCGATGAGCTCGTTCGTGGCTTCCGCACCGCGAGCAGCAACGTAGTCAGCGGGGTCGAGTCCTTCGGGAATGACCGCCACGAACAGTTCTACCTGTGATGAGCCCGCCTCTGGGGTGACACTTGCGTCAATGAACTCCCCTGCTCGGTCAGCAGCACGAAGCCCTGCTTCATCCCCATCGAAGAGGTAGACGACTCGCTTCGCAAATCGTCCTAACAGCTTCACGTGCCGATCCGTCAACGCCGTACCCAACGTGGCTACAACATTGCTGATGCTTGCTTCGTGCAAGGCGATAACATCCGTATAGCCTTCTACGACCACCGCCTGCTGACTCGCGACGATTGAAGCCTTAGCCTTCTCGATCCCGTATAGATGTGCAGACTTCTGAAATACCGGCGTGTCCGTGGAGTTAAGGTATTTGGGCTCACCCTCGCCGATGATTCTCCCTCCGAAGGCAATGGTGCGCCCGTGTAGGTCGCGAATCGGAAACATCAGTCGACGGTAGAAGCGGTCCTTGAGTGGCTCGGACGAATATGCCAGATTCGCATCGATCAGCTCTTTCGCTGTGAAGCCTTTCCCGGTGAGTTCTCGGGCGAGGGACTTCCTATCTCCTGGCGCATAGCCCAACGTGAAGCGTCTCGCAGCCTCTATGCCCATTCCGCGCGATCTCAGGTATTCACGCGCCTCCGAGACCTCCTTGTGCTTCGAGTGGGTAAGAGTGTGGTGGTAGAACTCAGCGGCGGCCTTGCACGCTTCCGTCAGACGCTCCCGTTTGCCATGCGGTACGCTTTCCCCTTCTTCACGCAGCTCGATTCGCGCCCGATCGGCAAGCATCCGAACGGCCTCGGGAAACTCTAGGTGTTCGCGCTGCATCGCATAACCGAACACGTCTCCTCCTGCACCACAACCGAAGCAATGCCAAAGCTGAGTGGCAGGATCGACCTTGAACGAAGGCGTCTTCTCGGCATGGAAGGGACACAGTCCCCAGTAGAGGCGACCCTTCTTCTTAAGCATGACGCTTTCAGATACGAAAGAGACGATTTCGATGGCGTCGCGCACCCTAGCGATGTCTTCCTCGGGAATGCGCCCCACATTACCTCCTTCGCCCGATGGGCCGTGCTTGCGCTGCAGCGCTTCGACGCAAGCCTGGCGACTTTCTCCTTGATGAAGTGTACTCCCGGAACGCTACAGCGCTCCGGGAGCCTCTGGCGTTAACCGTCCACTGAACGCCAGCCCACTATCCGAGACAACAAGCGATTCGCGCTACTGGGGATTCTACCCGTGGATGCGTTGGAACAGTGGCACGAATACCAAGCTTACGATGGTCATCAGCTTGATTAGTATGTTCATCGACGGGCCGGACGTGTCTTTGAACGGGTCACCGACGGTGTCACCTACCACGGCAGCGTGATGCGCATCGGAACCCTTGCCGCCGTGTTTGCCGCCCTCGATATACTTCTTCGCGTTGTCCCATGCCCCACCCGCGTTCGCCATGTAGACTGCGAGCAGGAACCCGCTGACCAACGCACCGGCCAGAAGTCCGGTGAGCATGTCGACGTTCACTATGCCGACTATGATCGGAGCTGAGACAGCAATCGCACCAGGAACGACCATCTCTCTGAGCGCACCTCTCGTGGAGATGTCGACGCAAGCGGCGTAATCGGGACGGCCTGTGCCCTCCATGATTCCGGGAATCTCACGGAACTGCCTGCGCACTTCGTTGATCATTGCAAAGGCTGCGCGCCCTACAGCACCCATCGTCAACGCACCGAACAGATACGGCAGCATCGCCCCGAGGAAGAGCCCGATAATCACCATGTGGTTGTCCAGGCTCATGTTGAGCGTGATCGCACTGTCGCCGGACTGGACTGACTGTCGGAACGCAACGAAGAGCGCCAGCGCGGTCAGTCCCGCAGAGCCGATAGCGAAGCCCTTGGCGATCGCCGCAGTGGTGTTGCCGACCGAATCGAGACTGTCGGTAATCTTGCGGATGTCGGCTCCCATCTCGGCCATCTCGGCGATTCCGCCTGCGTTGTCTGCGACAGGACCGTAGGCGTCGACGCCCACCGTGATCGCGGTGATCGAAAGCATGCCTAACGCTGCCAGAGCGATTCCGTAGATGCCTGAGAGCGGATCATCGGGGACCGCGTTGTTGCCAGCCCAGTAGGCAACGAAGATGCCAGATGTCACTACCAGGATCGGGAGCGCGGTCGAGCGCATACCCGTCCCAATACCCTCGATGATGTTGGTCGCCGTGCCGGTCTCCGAGGCCGCGGCGATCTTCTTGACGGGATTGAAGTGGTCAGAGGTGTAGTACTCGGTGATCTTGCCGATGGCGATACCGGCGATCAGACCCGCGACCACCGAGCCCAGATACCACAGGCGAGCCGGGTCGGCCTCGGCACGAGTCGACCAGTGGTAGAAGAGCCACCCCATCGCTCCTACCTGCAGGGTGGCAGCTACGTAGGTGCCGCGGTTGAGCGTCTCGTGCAGGTTGCCACCCTCTTTGGCACGCACGGCGAAAAGGCCCACCACCGATGTAAGGATTCCGATTCCTGCAATGATCAGCGGTGCGGTGACCCCGTACTTGAAGTCTATCGATTGGACGGATGGACCTGCTACGTACCATAGGCTCACGGCGAGTACCATCGGTGCCAGGATCGAGCCTACGTATGACTCGAACAGGTCGGCACCCATACCGGCCACGTCACCGACGTTGTCACCGACGTTGTCGGCTATCACGGCGGGATTACGGGGATCGTCCTCGGGAATACCTGCTTCGACCTTACCGACCAGGTCGGCGCCCACATCCGCTGCCTTCGTGTAGATACCGCCACCGACACGCGCGAAGAGCGCGATCGAGCTTGCTCCCATCGCGAAGCCGTTCACCACTTCCGGTCGAGGAACCTCACTTGTCACGATCAACGTTATGGCCCAAAGGCTCAGTCCGCCGAGGCCGAAAGCTGCAACGGTCAGACCCATCGTGAGTCCAGAGCGGAAAGCGACGTTGAGCGCCTTGGCTACACCTTCAGTAGCCGCCTGTGCCGTGCGGCTGTTGGCTCGCGTGGCGATGTACATGCCGAAGAAACCCGCCGAGCCGGAGAGAAGCGCACCGGTGATGAACGCCACGGCGGTGAGGACTTGGACGGTCAGCGCCAAGACCACCGCCACAACCAGGGCGAAGACGATAAGCACTCGGTACTCGCGCATCAGAAACGCCATAGCGCCCTCTTGTGTTGCTTTCGAAATCTCTCGCATCTTCTCGGTCCCCTGGTCTTGCTTGAGAACCCACGATGCGAGGTAGATTGCGACCCCGAAACCGAGCAGCGCGGCCAAGGGCGCCGTCCAAGCTATCCAGTCAGCCATGCCAGCCATATACAGGCCTCCCCTTCCTGGTCTGGTCTGCGAAACGCTGCGGTGATTCTATGCGAACGTGGCGGGTGCAGCAACAGCGCTGGAGTCCTCAGAGAGAGGCCCGCGATCTGTTCACTTACACCTTCCATGCGCTAGGAACGAACAACCGCTGAAACATTCGGATCGCGAAACGATCCGTCATTCCGGCGATGTAGTCGGTGACCATCTGGGCAAGCCTGGCTGTAGCTTCGGCGCTTTCGGAACCAGGCTCCATCTCTAAACGATACTCCGAAGGCAAGTCCTCAGGATGCTCAAGGTAGTGCTGGAAGAGTGAGCGAACCACGCGGTATGCCTTCGGATCCTCGGCCTTTGCCTCTCCGCAAAGATACACGCGATCGAAAAGGAACTGCCGAAGCTCCATCATCGCTTCCCAGACTTCCGGCGACATCTGAATCACCTCGGCTCCGTGCGAACTCTCTACCATGTCGGTGACCATCGTCATGATTCGCGCCCCGTGGTTGTGACCGAGAACATCTGTGGGGCCTTTGGGAAGCTCCACCTCGCAGAGAACGCCACCGCGCATAGCATCGTCGATATCGTGATTCACATACGCGATGCGGTCGGCGATAGCTACAATCTGGCCTTCTAGGGTCGCGGCACGCCCTGATCCCGTGTGGTGCTTTATTCCGTCGCGTACCTCCCACGTTAGGTTGAGGCCCTTGCCTTCGTACTCAAGGCGCTCGACAATCCGCAGCGACTGAGTGTTGTGTTCGAATCGCTCGGGTATCCCGGCACCAGGGCAGCGCGCGGCGATCTCGCTCAAGCACTCGCTGAGCGCATCCTCTCCCTTATGTCCGAAGGGAGTGTGGCCCAGGTCATGGGAGAGGGCGATGGCTTCGGTCAGGTCCTCGTTCAAACGCAGCGCTCGTGCGATCGACCGAGCGATCTGCGCGACCTCTAAGGTGTGCGTCAGGCGAGTTCGGTAGTGGTCGCCTTCGGGCGCCAGGAACACCTGTGTCTTGTGGGACAGACGTCTGAACGCCTTGCAGTGGATCACCCGGTCACGATCGCGCTGGTATTCGGTGCGGTATGGGTCGAGCGAAAGCGACCGGACGCGTCCACGCGTCGAATCCGCGAAGGCCGCCCGCGGCTGCAGCCTGGAGCGCTCCTGCACCTCGTAGTCTTCGCGTGTCATTATGCTCACTTACGCCTGCCGCCTCTCAACGTCCGAGCAACCCGACAACAACCAAGGCCGCATACCATACGCCGACCCCACCTATCGTCCCAACGAGCCAGCGATGCCTGAAGCCCCATGCGCCCGCAAGGGTCACCCCTATAGCGGCGCCGACCAATACCGCCGGTAAGAGTATCGGAAGTCCGGAGACCCATGTTCTCAGCGTCTCAGCGAGTGCAGCGCCTATACCTGCCCGATTCGAATCGGCGACCTCCATCGGGAGAATCGTCAACCAGGGCCATGCGACGCCCGCCGCCACCGCACCAGCAAGCGGTTGCCACCACGGCCGTTGCAGACGCGAACGTCCCTGTATCAGCGGTGAGCCCGCCGCCTGGTAAAGCTTGGTGCCTCTGGACACGCGCCTACTCCATCATCGGTTATCCGAGCCTTCGGTGTCTTCTTCCGCGATGGTCGATTGAGCGGCCGCAAGACGCGCGAGTGGCACGCGATAGGGTGAGCAGGACACGTAGTCGAGCCCGATCTCGTCGAACACCTTCACCGACTCGGGGTCTCCGCCGTGTTCGCCGCAGACTCCCAACTTGATGTCCGCGTTCGATTCGCGACCCAGTTCGCATCCTTTCTCCACGAGTTTGGCCACGCCTACATCGATGGTCTCGAAAGGATTGCGAAGGAGTATCTTGCGATCCAGGTATCGCGGCAAGAACTTCCCCTCTATGTCGTCACGCGAAAAACCGAAGGTCGTCTGCGTGAGATCGTTCGTGCCGAAAGAGAAGAAGTCCGCAACCTCGGCGATACGATCCGCCATCACCGCCGCCCGAGGCAGTTCGATCATGGTGCCGATCGGTACCGAGACTTCCGTGCCGCATTCCTCCGATACCTCCGAAAGAACGGCCTCGGTCTCGGCACGCAACGTCTCCAGCTCGGCCTTGATGGCCACGAGTGGGATCATGATCTCGGGCATCGGGTTCTTCCCCGCCTGCTTGAGCTGACAGGCGGCCCTCGCGATTGCACGCACCTGCATGGCGTATATCTCTGGGTACATCAGGCCGAGACGGCAACCGCGCAAGCCCAGCATGGGGTTGGCCTCTACCATCTGATCGATCTGACTCAGCAGCTTGCGCTTGGACTCAAGCTCGCTCTCAGGTGCGCCCTCACATTCCGCTCGTGCGATCTCGACCGCCAGCTCGCGCGGAGCGTCAAGAAACTCGTGGAGCGGAGGATCGAGCAGCCGAATCGTCACTGGCAGGCCGTCCATCGCTTCCAAGATGCCGAGGTAGTCCTCGGTCTGCACCTCTAGAAGCTTCGCCAGCGCAGTATCCCGCGCAGAGTCGTCCTCGGCTAGGATCATATCCTGGACGATAGATTTCCGGGTTCCGAGGAACATGTGCTCCGTCCGACAAAGCCCGATTCCAGCTGCGCCGAACTTGCGGCCCAAGGCTGCGTCGTCCGGCGTGTCGGCGTTGGCGCGCACGCCCATGCGACGGAAGTCGTCTGCCCAGCTCAAGATAGTGTCGAAATCCCCGGATACCTCTGGTGAGACCAGTTCGACTGCCCCAAGGACGACCACACCCGTGGTGCCGTTGATCGAAATGACCGTTCCTTCGGAAAGCACCGCGTCCGACCCCGAGACCACAGCCTGCTTCTTGGTCGAATCGATCTTGAGCTCCTCCGCCCCGCACACGCACGGCTTCCCCATTCCGCGCGCTACGACGGCAGCATGCGAGGTCTTCCCTCCGTGCGAGGTGAGGATGCCATCGGCAGCGATCATACCGTGCAGGTCGTCTGGAGTCGTCTCCCAGCGCACGAGAATCGCATTGCGGCCGGAGCTGGCGGCTTCTTCGGCATCCTCGGCTGTGAAAACCACCTCACCGACGGCCGCACCAGGAGAGGCGTTCAGGCCCTTCACGAGTGTCTCGTACGTCGCATTCTCGTCGAACTGAGGATGCAAGAGCTGGTCGAGTTGCTCTGGATCGATGCGTAATACGGCCTCCTCACGGCTGATGAGGCCCTCATCCACCATTTCGACCGCGATCCTGAGTGCCGCCTTCGCGGTGCGCTTGCCGACACGTGTCTGCAGCATCCAAAGCTTACCCTGTTCGATCGTGAACTCTATGTCGCACATGTCGCGATAATGGTTCTCCAGCTTGGTAAAGACCGTCTCGAGTTCTTGTGCCACTTCTGGCAGCTCGTTGTGGAGTTCGGCTATCGGTGTCGTGTTTCTGATACCAGCTACGACATCTTCTCCCTGTGCATTTAGAAGGTAATCGCCGTAGAACTCCTTTGTGCCGTCCGCGGGATTACGAGTGAAGGCTACGCCGGTCCCGCTGGTCTCGCCCTTATTGCCGAAGACCATCGCCTGCACGTTGACCGCGGTGCCAAGGTCGTCGGGAATCCGATACAGCCTCCGATAGTCTATCGCGCGACGGTTCATCCACGACTTGAAGACCGCCTCGATGGCCAGACGGAGCTGTGACTGGACGTCCTGGGGAAAGCTGACTTTGCCGTCTTCGGCGAGCTCGGGAAACTCCTCGGCAGAAACGTGCGTGGCCACAATCTCTTCGAACTGTCCTACCAGCTTTTCAAGATCCGCTGCGGAGAGTTCCGTATCGCTTTTCACACCCCTGGCCTGGCGCATAGTAGACAGCGCGTTCTCGAACAGTTCGCCCTCGACACCAAGCACTACCTTGGAGAACATCTGTATGAAACGACGGTAAGAATCCCATGCGAATCGCTCGTTGCCGGTCTGCTCGATGAGTCCACGAACCGAAGTCTCGTTCAGCCCGAGGTTTAAGATGGTGTCCATCATTCCGGGCATCGAAAAGGCCGCACCGGAGCGCACGGAGACAAGCAAAGGGTCCTCGGCGTCTCCGAGACGCTTGCTCATCTCCTCTTCCAGGTCGGCCACGTGTGCGGCGATCTCGGCCTCCAGGTTCTCCGGAAACCGATTGCCCGCTTCGTAGTACTCCACACACGCCTGGCAGGTGATCGTGAATCCAGGAGGCACCGGCAAACCAAGCTTGGTCATCTCGGCTAGGTTGGCGCCCTTTCCACCGAGGACATACTTCATCGAGGCGTCGCCCTCACGAAACCCGTATACACGCTTCTGCTCGGACATCTATAACCCCCTCACAAGCTGGGACCGACAACTTCGGGCCGGACTCGAACGGCGAAACGCGAAGAACTCCACACCCAGGCAGCGACAAGAAGGTTCGCCGCTGGCTCTCACAACTCAAGATAGCGGATTATCTCCTGCGCTGTCTCCTCTACCGCCCGGTTTCCCGTGTCCACGATGGCGCAACCGATACGTCGCATCACAGCTCGAGCTGAATCGAGTTCCCGAGCCACCGCGTCAGGCTCGGCGTACTGCTTCGCATAGCCGCCTAGTTCGCTCAGCCGCTGATTCCGAACGGACACCAGAAGGTCCGAATCGCTAACCAGTCCGAACACGCGCCTTCTATCGACTTCGAACAGCTGCGGGGGTGGATCCACCTCGGGCAGCAGAGGGATGTTTGCGGCTTTGTACCCCTTGAATGCCAGATACATCGACAGCGGGGTCTTTCCGATACGGGAAACCCCGATCAGCACGATCTCAGCCTCGGCGAGTCCTCCGATGTTACGTCCGTCATCGTGCTTGACGGCGAACTCCCACGCCTCGATGCGTTGGAAGTATCCCCGATCGGTTCTGCGAATAGCCCCTGCTTCCCCTCTGGGCTTCACTCCAGAAGCTTGGTAAAGCACGCTCACAGCGCTGCCAAGGATGTCGACCGCGGGTAGATCGACTGCGGACACGACCTCGTGCATACGATCACGCAGCCTCGCATCCGCCAGCGTGTAGAACAGCACGCACCTGTGCTCGCGGACCGAACGCACGACTTCTTCGAGCGATCCCGCCGAAGCGACCTTCGGAAAACGCACTACCTTGAAGGTCTCGGGTGGGAACTGACTCGCCGCAGCACGCGCGACTAGATCCGCCGTCTCGCCCAGCGAGTCCGACAGGATGTAAATCCGCACCGGCTCGTGACCTTCCACGAACCCCTCCCATGTCCGAGGCTTGGGCAACAAAGCTCTACTGAAGGCGGCCAATTCGCCTCTCTGCGGCGCCGAACTCTCTCGCCACCCTAACCAGCCAATCTCCTGAAGTCGGCAAAACTCTCGAAGAGCGCCACGAATCTATTCAGCAACCGGAGACGGTTGACACGCAATTCTTCCTCGGGAGCCATCACGAGCACGTTGTCGAAGAACGCATCGATCGGGCCTCTGAGCGATGCAAGCACCCCGAGGGTTGACGCGTGATCTCCCGCTGCAAGAGACTTCGCTGCACGCTCCTCGGCATCTGCGAGAGCTTCGGTGAGCGCAGCCTCCTCGGTGCCCATCAGATTCGGATCGGCTGCGGTGCCCAAAGTCTCCTCGGCAAGGTTCTTCGCACGAGTGAACGCGATCGACAGATTCTCCATGACATCGCTTTCGGCACGTAGAGCACTGAGCGCTTCACAACGTGCAAGCGCATCGGCAGGGTCGTCCGCAGCCACGCCGAGGATGGCGGCAACGGTATCGTAGGCATGGCCCTTGTCACGAAGGATGCCTTCGAAACGTCCGGTGATGAACTCCTTGACAGCAGGACCTACCGTGTTCCTATCGATATCCAGCGTCACCGAGTATCCGTCAAAGGCCGCACTGATGGCCTCATCCAGGGTAAGCGGCATACCGTCAAGCACGATGCCGAGAATACCCAACGCTCCTCGGCGTAATGCGTATGGATCCGCAGAACCTGTCGGCACCATTCCGATCGCGAATATCCCGCAGATGATATCGAGCTTGTCGGCGATCGAGACCAGGCGGCCTGCTGAGCTCTGCGGAAGCGCGTCACCGGCAAAGCGCGGCTGGTAGTGCTCCGGAATAGCGTTGGCGACGGACTCGCTTTCCCCGGCAGCCAACGCATAGTAGCGGCCCATCACCCCCTGTAGACTCGGGAACTCCACGACAACCTGAGTCACCAAGTCGGCTTTGCATAGATGGGCGGCTCGCACGGCCTCGGCGGTTGATGCATGATCGGCGCCCGTCAGCTCGGCCAGACGCGCAGTCAACGCCTCGACACGAGCGACCCTTGCTCCCAACGTGCCTAGCCTCTCCTGGAAGACGATCGTCTCCAAGTCGGCCACGTATGATTCGAAAGGCCTGGCGAGATCCTCTTGATAGAAGAAAGCCGCATCCGCGAGACGGGCGCGAATCACACGCTCATGGCCGGCCACGATCTCCTTCGTACGCTCGGGATCTCCGTTGTGTACGACGACGAAGTCAGGCAAGAGATCGCCGCCGGGTCCTTCCACAGGAAAGTAGCGCTGGTGGGACTCCATGGCAGTCTCGAGCACCTCACGCGGAACGTCCAAGAATTCCTCGTCGAAACGCCCGATACCCACAGTGGGCCACTCCACTAGATTGACGACCTCCGCAAAGACCGTCTCGGGAACCACTGCGCTCGCGCCCTGTTCGGCCACGGCTGAATCGATGCCTTCACGAACGAGCGCAGCCCGCTCGGTGTGGTCGTAGAGGACCAATCCGCGTCTGCATGCCGAGTCGTACTCCGCGACAGAACCGACCTCGATAGGTCCGGGGGTAAGGAAGCGATGCCCGTAAGTCGTCCTCCCGGCTTCTAGTCCTGCAAAAGTCACCGGAAGCACCTCTGAGCCGAAAAGGGCCAGCAGCCAACGGACCGGGCGGCTGAAGCGCGTCTCACCAGAGCCCCATCGCATCGACTTGGACCAGTCGAGACCTGCCACCAGATTGCCAAGAATGCCCGGAAGCACTTCGATCGCTTCTTGCCCGGGGCTCTCCACGACCGCGTACACGTACGCGCCGCTTTCATCCTCGACACTCTCGAGGTCGGCCACGCTAACACCTTTGCCATGAGCGAACCCCTCTGCCGCCTTGGTCGGGTTTCCCTCGGAGTCGAACGCAGCCTTGATGGCGGGACCTCTCACACGCATTGCCTGGTCGGTCTGCTTCTCAGCCAGGTCCGTTACACGCAAGACGAGACGCCTTGGCGAACCGAACACGTCGACCACACCGTAATCCAGGCGGGCCGCGCTCAGCATCTCTTCGGCATCTGCCTTCAGCTGCGAGATCGCCTGGTAGAGAGGGTCCGAGGGAATCTCTTCGGCGCCTATCTCAAAGAGCAGCCCTCGCTTCATGAAACCGCACCGCCCCCCGCAGCAGCGGCGTCTTCTGCAGGTGCATCGACCTCTCCGGCAGGAAGAATCGACCGCAGATAAGCTTCACAACACGTCTTGGCTAGGGTGCGCACCCGCCCGATGAAGCTCACTCGTTCGGCTACGGCGATCGCACCACGCGCATCTAGGAGGTTGAAGGCGTGCGAGCACTTGAGAACGTAGTCGTATGCCGGCAGCGGCGCACCTGCCTCCAGTAGCCTCTTGCACTCGGCCTCGTAGGCATCGAACAGCTTGTAGAGCATCCCGATGTCAGCGAGCTCGAAGTTGTGTCGCGAGTACTCGAACTCGTTACGCTTGAACACGTCGCCATACGTCACAGGCGGACAGCCATCGGAGCCCTCTACCCACAGCAGGTCGTAGACACTGTCCACGCCCTGGATGTACATCGCCAACCGCTCCAAACCATACGTGATCTCCGCAGGAACAGGTCGGCAGTCAAAGCCTCCTACCTGTTGGAAATACGTGAATTGAGTGACCTCCATGCCATCGAGCCACACTTCCCAGCCCAAACCCCATGCGCCGAGGGTGGGCGACTCCCAGTCGTCCTCTACCAGGCGGACATCGTGATGAGCAGGCTCGATTCCCATAGCCCGCAGCGACTCCCAATAGATGTCCAGTACGTCATCAGGACTCGGCTTCAAGATCACCTGATACTGGTAGTAGTGTTGAAGACGATTCGGGTTGTCACCATACCTGCCGTCGGTAGGGCGTCGGCTCGGTTGGACGTAAGCGGTCCGCCACGGATCGGGACCCAACGACTTCAGCGTGGTCGCAGGATGGAACGTGCCCGCTCCAACCTCGGTATCGTACGGCTGCAAGACAACGCATCCCTGATCCGCCCAGTAGTGCGACAGCGAAAGAACGATTTCTTGAAAGGTGGTCCCCTCCATCGGCGTGGCGTCTCCTTTCGGGGCGCTTCTGCGCCGGGTCGAAGTCACCGTATATTACCGCAATGCGCCTGCATCTCGTGCAGGGACGTGCACCTTGTCGCTGAGAACGCCCTCCACTGCAGCCTGCGTCTCTTCTGCAAGCCCATCTACCACCAGCAGCAGATAGCGCGACGAACTCACGTACAGCAGTAAGTGGCCAGCCGCCTTACGCCAGCGCACCACCTCACTCCAGGCCAACTCGCCATCGCCTTCTGCCGAGGAATAGCAGACTCCGTCTGGGTTCAGCGAATAGCGCACCGGTACGTAGAGCTGACGCGCAGAGGGAGAGCCGGAGAGCCAGGAAACGTAACCCCACACGACGAGAGGAACCGCCAGCAGCGTACCGAAGAGACCCAGCGCCTCGGTTCGCAAACCTGACCCGTAGGCTATGAACGCTGCCGCACCTACGATCGCCGGAGCAAAGCGTAGGCGACGCGCCGCTAGCTGAATCAACACCCTACGGTATCCGTCCTCCGTGAGAGCGCTTTCGAACTCCACAGAGGCATCCTCCGGCAGACTCTCCGTACGCTTCTGAGACTTCTCCGGCGTCGTGTCAGCCGGCAGTTCTCCTGACGTCAAGATCCCGCACCGTCCGCATAGAAATCCAACGCCTTTATGCGTGCCGACAGATGATATCCCACGAACGCCCGGATGAGATCGAAGCATTCCTCGACCGTCCCCTTGGGCCAGTCAGTCTCTGCGATCTCGGCCATTCTAGACCTCAGCATCCAGCCCAACATCTCGTTGCCCCGCTTCGACAGTCGCGCCACTCCACCAGGACCTGAAGGAATGCCGCACGCGGGACAGAGGACGCCACCGGCCTCAAGCGAGAAACCCCCTCCCCTGCCGGCGGCCGCATCGCGAGCGCACGAGACACAGGAGTCAAGGTGGGGCCTGTAGCCATGCATTGCCATCGCTTTGAGCAGAAAGGCCGTCAGGACCGTGTGTACGCGTTCCGTTCTCTCCGTGTGCTCGATAGCACTGAGCGTCGCGTCTGCCAGACCGAACAGCCTCTCCTCTGCCTGACCTTCGAGAGCGATCTTGTCGAGAACGTCGACGACTACCGATGCTGCGGTCGAACGCTCGTAGTCGTGACGCAACCCGGGATGAAGATTCACCGAACGTGCATCGGAGATTACCTCAAGATTCCGTCCGGTGTTGAGCATGAGATCCGCCACACATCCGGGTTCGAGTCGGCCAGCGAAGCGCGAGGTGGGCTTACGCATGCCTTTGGCTACGGCTCGCACGATCCGTCCGTCGGCAGCAAGCAGGGTCAGGATAAGGTCAGCCTCACCGAGCTTGGTCTTCCGAAGCACGAGGGCGCGAAGAGGGTAAGACGGCACGGCGCTCCGTTACCTCCGATGCTCCAGAGCCTCCAGAATCTCGAGCCCCGAAGAGGAACCAAGACGATCCGCGCCAGCCGCAAGCATCTCTAAGGCGCCTTCAACGTCACGAATCCCACCCGCGGCCTTCACGCCGACATCCGGTCCTACAGCAGCACGGATTATCTCCACATCCCGCACGCTCGCGCCACGCGGCCCGAACCCGCTCGACGTCTTGATGTAGTGTGCTCCGGCCGCAACCGAGATGCGGCTTGCACGATCGACCTCCGCTTCGGACATGTAGCCCGTCTCCAAGATGACCTTCACGAGCCCCGACCCGCCCGACGAGCGTGCGACCGAATCCACTACCGCGCGGATATCATCTTCGACGAACAAATCCTCGCCTTCCAAGAAGGCAGCGATGTTCAAGACCATGTCGATCTCAGAACAGCCAAGGTCAAGGAGCAATCGAGCCTCTTCGGCTTTAGTCTCCGTGTTCATGTAGCCGAGAGGGAAACCGCATACCGAACAGACGACCGTACCGCTTCCGGCCAACTTCTGCGCTGCAAGCGGTACCAGGAAAGGCGATACACAAAGAGCAGCGAACTCCCGTCCCCTAGAGGCGTCCATCCACTCGGCCGCCTCCGCGAAACCCGCTGTAGGCTTCAGCAGTGTCTGGTCGATCGCCGATGCCAGCTTTGCGACATCCATCACTTCAGAGCCCCTCTCCATATCCGAAGCGGCGAACCTGGCTAGCGTCGCGTCGCCAGTTCTGCCTCACCTTGACCATCAGGTCCAGATAGACACTCGAGCCGAGGAGCCGCTCGAGATCCTTGCGCGCTTCTGTGCCTATGCGCTTGATCATCTCTCCGCCTCTACCCACGATGATTCCCTTCTGGGACTCGCGCTCAACGTACACGAGTGCCTGCACTCGGGCGAGGTCGGCCTGTTGGTCGAAACTCATGCCCTCTACCGAAACCCCCACCGCGTGAGGAATCTCATCGAAGGTCGAGCGGAGGATCTTCTCCCGAATGAATTCAGCGACCATGACCTCGAGGGGCTGATCTGTGGCCATATCTGCCGGGAAGTAGCGCGGTCCTGGCGGAAGATAGCTCGTCACGACGGTGAGAAAGCCGTCTATGTTGAAACCGGTAAGCGCGGAAACAACGATCTCGTCGTCGAAGCTTCCTAGACCGCGGGCTTGGCTGAGCTGACTCGGAATCTTTGCGGCGTCGGCGAGATCCGCCTTCGTCAGCACGAGTAGTTTTACCGGTGCTGAGGAGGCCAGTACATGAGCAGCGACCCATCTGTCACCGGCGCCGACCGCCGCCGTTGAATCGATAAGCAAGCATGCAACGTCTACGTCGGACAGCGCAGCAAGGCTAGAGCGGTTGAGTTCCTCACCCAAAGCATCCTGAGGCTTGTGCAGGCCTGGAGTGTCAATCAGAACAACCTGTGCGGCATCGGTGTCTACGATCGCACGCAGGCGATGACGAGTGGTCTGAGGGGTGTCGGAGGTGATCGCTACCTTGGTGCCCATGACTGCGTTCACCAGCGTGGACTTTCCAGAGTTCGGCCGCCCTATCAGAGCGACAAACCCGCTCTTGAACAACGGGCCGTTCTCTCTTGTCCCATGCTCATCCACTCGGGCGAATCCCGGCTCGACTAGTCATCCTGGTCGAGATAGCCGCGGACGAAGGCCTCAGGCAACAGTTCATCGAGGCCGAACACGAGCACTTCGTCCCTTCGCCCACCGATGATCACACGCATGCTGGGGTTGAACTCCGCAAGTGCCTGTCGGCACGCACCGCAAGGAACCGTAGGTGACTCCGAATCGCCTACCACCGCAACGGCATCGATCTGCGTACAGCCGGCTGCCACCGCGGCCATAAGCGCTCCCCTCTCGGCGCACAGACTGGAGCCGTACGCGGCGTTCTCGACGTTTACGCCCTGGAATATCTCGCCAGAGGCATAGACCGCAGCCCCGACGCGGAAATCAGAATATGGCGCGTACGCGTTGTTCTTGGCCTCCCGCGCAAATGCCAGAAGCGCGAGATCGGGCTGGCTGGGGCTACGCATCGGGAGCCTCCCTGCGTTCGGCCGGGCTTACCGCACGGACGGTGAGCTTGATGATGCGCGTTCCCTGCATCTCCTCCACCGTCAAACACAGACCTTCGATCTCCACTCTCTCTCCCACATCCGGAATGTGACCTGCAACCTCAGTGAAGACACCACCTACCGTATCGGCATCCAGGTCGATCGCTGTGTCGAAGAGGCCGTTCAGATCATCGACAGGCAGCCTCGCATCCACGAGCAAGCTCCCGTTCCCCTGATCGACGACCAGGGCAACCTCGGAGTCGTACTCGTCGAAGATCTCACCGACAATCTCCTCAAGAAGATCTTCGATGGTGACCAGACCTGCAGTGCCACCGTACTCGTCAGCTACCATCGCGATGTGCGCACGCGAACGCATCTCCGCCAACAGCTCTTGAACCGGTTTGGTCTCCGGGACGAAGAAAGCAGGGCGCGCGATTCGTGCGGGCACTACCGCCGGGTCGCGCGCTATCGCGGCAAGCAAGTCCTTGGCATAGAGAACGCCGTGGATGTCGTCGAGGGTGTCGTGATAGACAGGCAGACGAGAATATCCTTGGTCCTCGATGACCTCTATTGCTTCTGCGGCGGTCGCGGTGTCTGGCAAACAGGTCATATCGGTTCGCGGAACCATGACCTCTCGAACTATCTTCTCCCCGAATCCGCTGACCGCTTCGAGAAGGGCCTCCTCGGTTTCTTCGCGGACACCTTCCTCATCGTCTGTTCCGCCGTTAGCCCGCAGCTCGCTGTCACCGGCCCATGTCGAATAAGCCGGACCCTCGCCTATCGCAAGACGCATCGCCCAACGCCACGGGGCATTCAAGGCTCTGGCCAGCGGATAGAGAAGCGGAACGATACGCGTCACTACCGGGGCGAAGGCAAGTGCAACTCCCTCAGGGTTCTGCGCAGCGAGAGTACGTGGAAGCGCATCTCCGAAAGCGAAGAAGACGACAAGCCCGATCGCAGCACCCGTTGCGGCAGCGATCCAATCGGGCCATGTATCGTACGCGACAAGCACGCTGATAGCAGAAAGCGCGGCGCCGACTGTATACGCAAGTGCAGTAGCCATGGATGCCGAAGCATGCATGCGACCGGGATTCTCGAAGAGCTTCTCCAGCGCCACGGCGCCCTTGCGTTCCGACTCGACAAGACGGAGCACACGCCCACGACTTATGTGTGAAGCCGCAGCCTCCTCGGCTGACATTATCGCCTTGACCGCCAGGACCGAGACGATGGAGAAGACTATGATCGCTACTAGCAAGGATATCTCCTGTGAGATTCAGTTCTCAGAAGAAGAATACCTGAAACACAGCGGTCGTGATGAGGAATCCTACAAGGATTCCGAACACTACCTGCGGAACGGTATGCGTCTCGTTCTCCACACGACTCTGTGCGACCAACGCCGTGATGAACAGCGCGAGCACCGCTGCAGCAGGTTCTCGAGTCGCATATCCGATGGCAGCCGCCGCAGCTGCTGCCAACGCCGTATGGCCGGATGGCCAGCCTCCACGCAAGAAGGTGCCCTCGTGCGTAAGCGCCTTGACGACCACGACTGCAAGTGCAGTGAGTCCCAAGGATATCACCGTCAGATGCACCGAGGACTGGCTTACGATCTCGAAGCCTTCGGCGACCAACGCACGCATCGGATCGAAGAACACAAGGTAGCCGACTGACAGGGCGATTAACGAGGCCACCAGCACGCCGCCCGCCGCGACGTCCTTTGCTATCTTGGCCTTCGGGTCGAAACGCTCCACGGTCAGATCGATGGTGTTCTCTATGGCGGTGTTGACCAACTCCGCCGTCAACACGAATCCGATAGCGAACAGAAGGGCTACCATCTCCAGCCGCGAAACGTCCAGCAACACCGCGACGACCAGGACTCCGATGGCCGCGGACACGTGAACGCGCATGTTGCGCTGGGTGCGCAGCGTATGAGCGATCCCTTCGATCGCGTAGTGGAAACTCCAAAACAGTGACCGGCTTCTCACCGGTTCCCCCTCATAGGCTCTCTGCGTATGCCTCGAGGAGCCCTTGTTCGCGTGCGCGCATGACTTCTGCATCTTCTTCGGTGTCGTGCGTGTAGCCGAGAAGATGCAGTACACCGTGCACGAGCAGGAGATTGAGTTCCTCCTCGATCGTATGGCCATGTTCGGACGCTTGCTGCTCGGCCATCTCTGGCGCGATGACCACGTCTCCCAAAGTTACCGGCTCGTCGCTCTCTGTGGCACACGGATCGTCACAGCCGAAGGAGAGCACGTCCGTCGGACCCTCCACGCCTCGGAAACGCTCGTTCAAAGAAGCCATCTCCTCTATGTCCACCACAGCGAGCGAAAGCTCTGCCGCTAGAGGCACGTCCTCGCGATCGAGCACGAACTCCGCGATGCGCTCAAAAGCCGTGAGATCAAGTGGTTCAGGATCCCTGTGACTAGTGATGCTGATGTGCATACACTTGCCTCCGCGGCTTCGTCTCTGGGTAATCGACGCGACGATGGTACACGCTTGCAAGCATCTTGGAGTAGACCTGCATGACCTTCTCAAGATCGGCAAGGGTCAATTCCGAGTCGTGCAGCTGGCCGTCGGCCATCTTGTCCTCAACCACTCTGCGAACCGCCGTCTCGATGCGAGTCGGGGATGGCTTCTTCAGTGAGCGCACGGTGGCTTCTGCCGCATCCGCCAACATCACCAAGGCGGCTTCACGAGATTGCGGACGTGAGAACGTATACCTGTAGTCCGTCTCGACCACGGCGACATCGGTCTCAGACTCCGCGGCCTTGTTGTAGAAGTAGCTCACTAGCGAGTCGCCATGATGCTGTTCGATGATGTCGACGACTTCGGGAGGTAGGCGATACTCCTTCGCAAGCTCGAGACCCTCTCGTACATGAGCGGTGATGATGATCGCAGACAGGCTTGGCGTGGTCGAATCATGCGGGTTCTCCGGCCCGGTCTGGTTTTCGATGAAGAATTCGGGGCGCCGGAGCTTACCGACATCGTGGTAGTAAGCGCCCACACGAGCTAGAAGCGGGTTCGCGCCGACTTCTTCTGCAGCCGCTTCCGCAAGGTTGCCTGCCAGAACCGAATGGCTGTACGTGCCGGGAGCTTCCATCATCAGGCGACGTATCAGCGAATGAGCGGGGCTTGCCAGTTCCAACAGCCGCACGTCGGAGGTCACTCCGAACACGTGCTCGAAGAGCGGCAACAGGCCGTAGCCTGCTACCACGGCAAAGACACCGCCCAAAGCCCCGTTTCCGGCTGCGCTAAGCGCCTCTCGTGCTCCCGAACCTCCCGCCAGCGTCGCCACACCGGCAAGAACAGCTCCTGAAGCGACCAGGAACACCCCCACGTGGAAGAAGCGAGGGCGGTCAGTCATGAACGACATGGCCACCACTGCAAGCACAGCCCAAAGCAGCATGGCTATGATGCTGGCGCCACCGGAGAAACCCAGCAGGACGCCAACCACCGTAGTGAGCACCGCAGTAAGCAGCCCTGCCCGCGCATCCACGAGCAAGGTTGCAAGCATCGCGGGCAAAGGTACCGGCAACAGATAGAGGGACACCTCGGGGAAGAACCACAAAATCGCACGCGTGACCCAGGCGGCGCCTAGTAGAAGTACTGCGACAAGAACAACGTCTCGCGTGCGGTCGAACACAGGGCGGTCGAAGCGCCAGAGATATGCAAGAGCAGCGCCGACGGCCACGCACGCCAGAAGGACTGCAGCTGCCAGCGAGGGGAACGATCCACCCTGATCGAGCAAACCCAGGCGGCGGATGATCTCCAGGTGGTCTGAGGTGACGATCTCGCCGCGCTGAACGATGTTGTCACCAACCTGCTTAATGATCACGGTCGGGTCGATGCTCTCGGCAGCTGCAGCCCTTGCTGCCTCCGTGGCGACGGCGTCAAGTGATAGGGTCGGCCGGACACTGGCCGAAACGATTTCCTCCATGGCGTTGCGAATAGGTGGGCTCATCGGCAAACTCTGAGCGCTCTCGTTCACCTGTTCGTAGACCGAATCCATCTCTTCAACCGAAAAGCGTCGCGACAGCACGGTCGTCGCCAGCTGCTCAGACGCACGGGCCGAGCGGTTGAAGGTGGTCTCATCCGCCGCAAGCAAAGCCTCTATCCATTCGGAATCCAGATGCGGGTACTCCGCGGATAGCGTGACCAGAGTGGCTGTAGGCTCCTCCGAATAGGCACCACGCACGGACCTGAAACTCTCGAAGACCGATGATACGTCGCCACGTGCCTCGGCCAGCACGGTGGGATCGAAAACCGTCACAGGCTCGACGGATTCTGCAGCCTCCGCACGGGCCCTCTCGGTAGCCTCCTCGTCGACAAACTGCACAGTTCGATTCGCACGGAAGGTGCGGGGTGCGGGTTCTCCTTCGGTCAGCCCAACCGGCGGTGTTTGCAGCACCAACGGGAAGGAGATCAGCACGAGAGTAACCAGCGCGAGTCCGGCTCTCATAATCAAGGCTTTGCGGCGGCGGTCACCCTGGAACACAGAGTGCCGAACGCGATCCAGAATCTTACTCATCGCCAGTTGTCTTTCCCAGCTCTTCATACTCGTGATACGCGGTCACGATACGCTGCACCAACTTGTGGCGAACCACATCTCTCGATCCCAGTTCACAGAAGGTGACCCCCGGCACACTCGCGAGCACCTCACGCACCTGCTTCAGTCCCGAGACACCTCTAGGCAGGTCTATCTGAGTGACATCACCGGTGACCACGACTTTGGAGCCGAAGCCAAGACGAGTAAGGAACATCTTCATCTGCTCGGGAGAGGTGTTCTGCGCCTCATCGAGAACAATGAAACTGTCATTCAAAGTGCGGCCGCGCATGAATGCCAACGGCGCCACTTCGATGACACCACGCTCCATGAGCTGTTGGGACTTTTCAATGTCCATCATGTCGAACAGCGCATCGTAGAGCGGGCGTAGGTAGGGGTCCACTTTCTCGAACAGCGTCCCAGGAAGGTATCCCAGATTCTCCCCGGCCTCAACCGCCGGGCGCGTCAGGATGATTCGACCCACCTCGCGCTTCTTAAGCGCATCGACAGCCATCGCCATGGCAAGATAGGTCTTCCCGGTACCTGCAGGGCCGATGGCGAAAGTCACCGTGCTACTACGTATGGCGTCCACATAACGCTTCTGACCGGCCGTCTTCGGTCTTAGCGCCTTACCCTTGTGCGTCAGCAGGACGTCCGAGTACAGTGCACTCGGACTACATTCGCCGCTCTTCAGCATGTCGATAGTGCGCTCGAGGTTCTCAGGCGTCAGGCTCTCGCCCTTCTCCACCAACGCGATCATCTCGGTGAACAGCGAAGAAACTGCCTGGCCCTCTGTGGATTGGCCTGAGATTGTTATCTGGTTGCCACGCACGGAGATTTCGGACTCGAACTGGTCCTCGATGAGCCGCAGGAGCCCGTCGCCCTGGCCCAGGAGGTCCATCATATTCAGCTCCGGCGGGACGACGAGACGTATCTGGGTCGGTTCCACCTATCGTGCACCTTCTGTCGTATCGTCGTGCCGGGCGTTCCCCGGCATCAGCGGGAGGGTCACTCTGACTCCTGCCGCACTTCATGATTCTATCACGCAAGGCTATTCGCACCTGGGAAAACGACCTTCCCGACTACATGATCCGGCCGCTTGGACGAAAGCCTGACTTCCACCAAATCACCGGGTGGATAACCCATGCCAGCGAAGCGAACTCTCAGATAGTCCTCGGTCGTTCCCTCGGCCACCGACTCCTCATCCTCGGTCAACACCTTCTCGACCAAAACCTCTGCAGTGCCTCCCAAACGCGAGTCAGTATACTCGTCCGAAAGCCGCCTGCCAGCCTCGCGTAGCCGGGCTGCGCGCTTGGAGATCACGTTCGGCTTCACCTGATCGGGCATCGCAGCTGCCCGAGTTCCCTTCCGGCGCGAGTAGCGGAAGACATGCAGCCGTGCGAAACGGAGTCTTTCCACGGCATCGAGGGTGGCAATCGCGTCCGAGTGCCTCTCGCCGGGAAACCCTGCGATAACGTCCGTCGTGACAGCCACACCTGGAAGAGCCTGGCGTAGCATCTCTATCCGCGCTGAAAACTCTCCGACCTCGTAGCCCCTCCCCATAGCAGCGAGAACCGCGTCGGAGCCGGACTGCAGCGGAACATGAAGATGAGGGCAGAGCGCTGAAATCATCGATAAGGTCTCGATTAGGCGCTCGGTTAAATCTGGCGGTTCTATGCTGGACAAACGTAATCGCCTGACCCCGGTGGCCGCAACCGCGCACAGCAGTTCCGGTAAGTCCGAGCTGTCGTCCGCATACCTTCCGAGGTTGATTCCGGATAACACCACCTCGGCCGCGTCTGCCGCCACAAGGTCTTCGACCTGACGCACAACCTCTCTTGCGGGCACTGACTGCGGAAGTCCTCGAACTAGAGGGACTATGCAGTATGCGCAGAAGCGGTCGCATCCGTCCTCGACCTTGATCACGACCCGGCTGCGGAAACCCTCACCCGTACTCCTCGTGGCGCAAGAACGGTCGCACACATTGTCGATCCCCAGCAGAGAACCTACTGCGCCAGGTACCCGTGACTTGTCGGGCTCGACCCGCACTTTCCTGCCGAGAGCTGCTAGCCCGTCGGGGTCCCTAACCGCAAGGCAACCGGTGACGACCACCGTCGGCCGCCTGGGCAGACTGAGTGCGCGGCGAACCTCTTTTCGCGCCTTGCGATCAGCCTCAGCAGTGACCGTACAAGTGTTCACGACCACAGCGTCGGCTTCCTTCTCCGGCACCAGGTTGGCACCGGCTTCAAGGAGCATCGCTGCGATTCCATCGCTCTCCGCACGGTTCACCTTGCAGCCGAGGGTCCGAAATGCAACGGCCCAGGATGTCGCCGAACGCACCGTAACGTCCTCAGCCACGCTCGCGACCACCCAGTGCGCCGAGCTCGTATAGGCACAGCGCCACCGCTACGATCCCTGCAGTCTCCGACCGCAGGACCGTGCGACCCAAGGTGACGGCCCTGGCTCCAACTGCCTCGAGAGCGTACACTTCTTCGGCGGTCAGCCCTCCCTCGGGGCCGACCACTACAGCTACACGGCTGCCGCTGGTGACACCCATCTCATCCAACGCCTCGCCGATTCCCGGACCCGTCGCTGACGCTTCTTCCCAGGGGACCAGTACGGTGTCGAATGCCTCCGCTTCTTTGAGGATGTCTTTCAAGGGGACGGGATCGGCTATCTTCGGAATGCTGGTTCGCTCGGACTGTTTCGCTGCAGCTCGTGCGACACGCTGCCATCGCTCCGAACGCTTCAGACCCTTCTCGCCAGAGAGGCGAACCACGGACCGCTCGGTGATCACCGGCCGTATAGCCTCCACCCCGAGTTCGGTGACCTTCTCTACAACGAGATCCACTTTGTGCCCCTTAGAGACGCCCATGACCAGTGTGAGTTGGAGCGTTTCCCCCTTACGCAGCGGCTCCCACAGTTCGGCAAAGACAGCACCCGTCTCTGTCCCGCTTACGCGCATAAGCCATGCATCACCCTCCGGCTCCACAACGGCGATCATATCCCCCGCCTTCATGCGAAGAACGGTCAACGCATGGTGGACGTCTGAAGCCGAAAGCGAAAGCTCGTGCGGGCCTCTTCCCTCAGGAAGGGGGGCGGTCAAGAAGAACCTGTTTTGTGACATCGCAGTCTCCTCCGCAGGTCCGACTTCTACCCGGAGAGCCAATCTTTGACTTTGTCGAAAGCTGTCGGACGTGCCTGCTCGCCCAAGGACTCAGCAAGTTCGCTCAGGACCTCGCGCTGGCGCTTGTTCAGCTTCCGAGGCACTTCCACTGCCGCATGAACTATCAAGTCCCCACGGCCAGAGCCTCGTAGCCTCGGCATGCCACCACCACGAACTCTGATGGTGTCACCGAACTGGGTACCCGATGGCACCTTGACTTGCACGTCGCCGTTCAATCCTGGGAGGGTGATCTCGCCGCCCAATGCGGCCTCTGTCACCGAGATGGACACCCGTGCATGGAGATCGGTGCTTTCACGATGCAGGTAGTCGTGAGACGCGACGCGCACAGTCACGATCAAATCGCCTGAGCGGGCGCCTAGCATCCCAGCCTCTCCGCGTCCAGACACCCCGATTTGCATGCCATCTTCGATCCCAGCGGGAATCTCCACCTCGACATGGTCCCGGTCAGGGACGCGTCCTTGGCCTTGGCATTCCCCACACGGGGAAGTTGCCACACGACCTGTCGCACCGCAGCGCTCGCAGGGGGAGAGGGTCTGCATGACGCCGATGAAGGTACGTCGTTCGGTACGTCGTTGACCGGCACCGCCACAGTCAGGGCAAGAAGACGGCGCGCTGCCGTCAGCCGATCCGGTGGCGCCGCATTCCTCGCACGGGACGAGACGATTCACCACCATATCCTTTGTGACCCCAGCTGCCGCCTCCTCCAAGGTGATCGAGATCTGTACACCCATGTCGCGACCCTCGGTGCGTACCCGCCGCGATCCAGCGCCGCTCATGCCACCGAAGAACACGCTGAACAGGTCCTCCATGCCGAAGCCGCCGAAGAAGTCGCCCATATCGGCGCCAAAGCCACCGCTCATGCGTGGGTCGACCGTTCCGTACCGGTCGTACATCTCACGTTTGGCGGGGTCGGAGAGCACGTCATATGCCTCGTTGACGGCCTTGAAGCGCTCCTCCGCGTCGCCGTCGGAGCATACGTCTGGATGACACTCCCGTGCACGACGGCGAAACGCCTTCTTGATCTCGTTGTCTGAAGCGTTGCGCTCCAGTCCTAGTATCGCGTAGTAGTCCTTGGTACCTGTGGACAATGTTCTCCTCCCGGTTTGCTCACAGCTGCATCGGGACTCAGCGCGCACAGCGCGTATACGTTAGTCTCTCCCCGTACGGCCGCCCAGAGCCTCCGATAGGCCCTCGGCCACACAGTGCACCGCGCCTATCGAGCGCGAATAGTCCATTCGCGTGGGTCCTATGACGCCTACGATCCCGTCCGCGTTCTTCGAACCGTACTTCGAGGCGACCAGGCTCATACGCCCCAGTTCACTCAATCGGTTCTCGCTGCCTATCCGCACGGTCAATCCCCCCGAACGGACTACCTCGGATAGCGCCTCGAGCATCACGAGACCGTCCTCCAGCATCAAGAGCAAAGGGCGTGCGACAGACGCGTCCGAGAACTCCGGCAAGTCGAGTAGTTCCGGCACTCCCACGTGATACAGGCGATCGCGGTCGGCCTCCTCGAGACAACCGATCACGTGCTCCATGATTTCGGCGAGCAGCCCGTCCTCCGGTCTCCCGGCCTCAGCGGCAGCGTGTAGGGGGCGGACATCACTTGCGCGCTTGTCGCTGAGCGCTGCGTTAAGCGCCCGTTCCACTTCAGCCAAACGTTCCGGTGTCACCTCACCGACCAGATCCACATGCCGATTCACGACCTGTCCGCTCTCCGTGATTACGACCACCAGCGCTCGGTGCGCACTCATCGACAGCAAATCGACGCGGCGTATTCGCGAGAGCTCCAACGTGGGCGCCATCACCACTGCTACGTAGTGCGTCAGTTGCGAAAGCAGCATCGATGTTTGCCTCATCAGGCCATCGATCTCGCTTGCAAGATCCAGGTAGCGGTCTCTGATCTCAATAGCTTCCTCACTAAGCGGAAACTCGGAATCCAAGATGTCGTCGACGAAGGCACGGTACCCGGAATCGGTCGGTACCCTGCCTGAAGACACGTGGGGCTGATACACGTAGCCGGTTTCTTCGAGTGCAGCAAGCTCGTTCCGCGCCGTCGCGGGGCTGCAACCTAGTCTGTAGCACTCCACTAGGTGCTTGGAACCAACAGGTTGGCCACTGCTTATATACTCCTCCACCAGCGCTTTTAGCACCCGGCGCCTGCGGTCACTCAGCATCGTCCTATCAACTCCGTATGGTACACGCACCACTTGTCGACTAGGGTATTCGGTCTCATCAGCACTCGATTATAGCGAGTGCTAGGCCAGGCCGCGACGCACGGCCGCGTTCCAAACCGCTCCAAACACCTCGTTGCCGATCAGCCAGCCCGCCTGAGAGATCTTCCATCGGCCGCCTTCGTGCTCCACCAGGCCCCGCGAAGCAAGCTCGCCGAGTGTCGCCGACGCTCCGGCAGCATCAGCCAGGTCCTCGTCGATGCCCTCTGTGAGGCGCAGCCCGAGTATTGCGTCCTCGGCAGCAGCCTGATACGCAGTCGCGTACTCTACGTTGACAGGCGGGCCTACCGGGTTGCGCAAGAAATCCTCCGTATCGGCTGAACGTCTAAACCTCACCCTTACCGCGCCCACAGGAGCGGGCTCTATCGTACGCCCCACTCCTGCAACACCCGGCTTATCCCAACACTCCCGCGAAACCCAGGCAGAGAACTCGCTCGCAGGAATCATACTCGCTGCCGACGGGCCAATCCCGAGAAACGGCCTGCCCGTCCAATAACCGCAGTTGTGAACGCTTTCCTCGCCGGCTCTAGCGTAATTCGCTATCTCGTAGTGCTCGAACCCGGCTTCTTCAAGCATCTCCTGAGCGATCTCCATCATCTCCGCAGCCAGGTCAGAATCGGGCGCATCCCCTGGCTTCTCCGCAATCCTTGCCGCGAGTGGGGTCGAACCCTCGACCGTCAGCGGGTACACGCTTACATGACCAACACCCGAATCTATCGCGCACTCCAGGGTTTGCAGCCATGAAGCGCAATCCTGGCCCGGAACGCCGCACATCAAATCTACCGAGACTCGAGATTCCGTGGCGATCAGGTCTGCTAGTGCCCTGCGAGCCCGTGCGCCGTCATGGCGGCGACCCAGACTAGCTAGAACCCGATCGTCGAATGATTGCACGCCGAGAGAGAAGCGATTCACCCCGCTCTCCGTTAAACGGCTAGCCGCCAACGCGTCCGTCGTATCGGGATTCGTTTCGACGGTGAGCTCGATCGTGTCGTCCAACCCGGCGCGAGTCCTCAGTCCGTCTATCATAGCTCGAAGCCCCTCACCGAGAATCGTCGGGGTACCGCCACCTATGTAGACGCTCAGTACATCATCGAGGGCTCCCACGCAAGACCAGTTGACAACGCTCTCGTCCACCGCCCAGCAGAAGTGCTCCGCGACATCCGTATCCATGTTGCTGGTACCTCGAGGAAGCGAAGTAGAGTAGAAGTCGCAGTAGTCGCACTTCACAAGACAGAACGGCACGTGAACGTAGAGCGAGACGGGCCCGAATGCCTCTCGCGGAGACTGTGGCGTTTCGCCGAAGTCACTCATCGACCTTGAGAATCGCCATGAACGCTTCCTGGGGAATCTCGACGTTTCCGACGGACTTCATCCGCTTCTTGCCGGCCTTCTGCCTTTCGAGCAGCTTGCGCTTGCGTGTGACATCGCCGCCGTAACACTTCGCCAGGACGTCTTTGCGCTTAGCACGCACTGTCTCACGTGCGAGAATCTTGCCACCTATCGCAGCTTGGATGGGTACTTCGAACATCTGTCTGGGGATGATTTCTCTGAGCTTCTCCGTGATGGCACGCCCGCGATAATAGGCCTTGTCGCGGTGCACGATGACACTCAGAGCGTCGACTGGCTTACCTGCGAGCAGAATATCGAGTTTGACAAGCCTGCTGGCCTTGTAGCCGATGTACTCGTAGTCCAAGCTCGCGTACCCGCGCGTGCGGCTCTTCAGTTGGTCGAAGAAGTCCATTATCAATTCGGACAGTGGAATCTCGTAGTGAATCTCCACGGTCGTGGCCGAAAGGTACTGCATGTCTTTGAAGGTACCGCGCTTCCCCTCAGCGAGTTCCATCACCGCTCCCACATAGTCGGGCGGCACGAGCACGGTGGCCTTCAGGTAAGGTTCCTCGATTCGTTCGATCTTGCCGGGATCGGGCATGTCTTGGGGTGAGTGCACAATCACCTGTTCCCCGTCGTTAGCGTAGACGTGATATTCGACGCTGGGAGCAGTAGCCAACAGCTCCAGATCGAACTCCCTCTCTAGTCGTTCCTTGATGACCTCCATGTGGAGTAGGCCGAGGAAACCCACTCGATATCCGAAGCCGAGCGCGTGACTCGACTCTGCTTCGTAGACGAGAGCCGGGTCGTTCAAACTCAGCTTCTCCAGTGCGTCGCGAAGGTCGGGGTACTGGTCGCCGTCTATCGGGTACAGACCAGTGAACACCATCGGCTTGACTTCGCGATAGCCCGGCAACGGTTTAGCTGCACCCTGCTTAGCAAGGGTCACTGTGTCTCCCACCTTAACCAGAGCCGGGTCCTTGAGCCCTGTGATCAGGTAGCCGACCTCTCCCACTCCGAGTGAGTCCACCGGAGTGTTGGCCGGCCGGCGTACGCCGACCTCCTCCACATCGGTGACAGTGTTGGTAGCCATCATTCGAATCCTCAGACCTTTTCTGACACTCCCATCGATCACACGAATCAGCGCCACGACCCCGCGATAAAGGTCGAAGTACGAGTCGAAGATCAGGGCTTTGAGCGGTGCTTCGGCGTCGCCCGCGGGAGGCTGGATCCGCGCTATGACCGCTTCCAGCGCATCCCGGACGCCCTCTCCTGTCTTTCCGCTCACCAGGACAGCGTTGTCGGCTGGGATAGCAAGCCCCTCTTCTATCTCGAGGCGGACCCGCTCGGGATCGGCGGCGGGCAGGTCGATCTTGTTGATCACAGGGATGACTTCGAGTTCGGCGTTAATCGCCATCATGGCGTTGGCAACCGTCTGGGCCTCCACGCCCTGAGCCGCGTCGACGACGAGCAGGACGCCTTCACACGCCTGAAGCGACCGAGACACCTCGTAGGTGAAATCGACGTGACCAGGAGTGTCGATAAGATTTAATTGGTAAGTCTGCCCATCATCGGCAGTGTATAGAACTCGCACCGCCTGGGCCTTTATCGTGATACCGCGCTCGCGCTCGATGTCCATCGAGTCCAGGACCTGCTCGACCATATCGCGATCGGCCACAGTGTGCGTCAGCTCGAGAATGCGATCGGCGATCGTCGACTTCCCGTGGTCGATATGCGCGATGATAGAGAAGTTGCGGATGTGGGATGGCTCGCTGCTGCTCATATCGGCGAAAGTGTACCAGGCCTAGCCACCCAAGGGCGCATGTTTCGGTTTTGCCCGCCCTCGATGTGCTGTGCTAGACTCACCGGGTTCGTGGACACGGCGACATGACGACGGTTACGACACTGGTCCGTGAGAGGAAAGACATCATTGGCTAACATCAAGAGCCAGAAGAAGCGCGTCCTGACCAACGCCAAGGCGCGCGAGCGCAACATGGCTGTCAAGTCAGAGATCAAGACCGCACTCAACAAGACCGAGGCAGCAATCGCCGAGGGCGACGCTGCCGCCGCCGACGAAGCGGCACGACAGGCCGGCCGTCTGCTCGATAGGGCAGTCGCCAAAGGTGCTATCCATAAGAACCAGGCTGCCAACCGCAAGTCTGGAATCGCCAGGCGCATCGCGCAGATGGACCGCTGATTACGCCGATTCGCAAGTCTCCAGTATCCAACGCTCGAAGGCGAGCCGTGAGTCTCTGCTCGTCTTCATCCTTGTCTCGGTCGAAGCGGCACTGTCCAGGGCATAAACGAGTTCGACTGCACTGAATCTCCCTGCTTGCCGATCGAGACGCTTCACCTGCCAGTCTGGCACACCGACCTCACGTGCGACAACTCCTGGCGAGTTCACACCCTCTTTTCGCGCCCGCAATGCAGAGATGGAAATGAGCTTGCGGATATGGCGCACGCTCATCGCATGGATTCCATGCACCGACTCGCCTTGAGAGAGAAGTGCTTCGAGCATACGCAGTGCCGAGCGAGCGTCTCGCGAACCAAGAGCGTCGAGAAAATCGAAAACCGATGTGGGTGCAGTGGTAGACACGACATCATCGATATCGTGACGTGAGAGTGTTGTCTTCGCGGCACCGGTGTAAGAGACGATCTTTTCGGTCTCGATAGCGAGACGGCTGAGATCGTAGCCTACGGCTTGAATCAACCCTTCTGCGGCATCGAGGTCAACGGTCTTGCCTCTGTCGGCGAACATCCCTATCACCGTGCGCGGGTACTCCCGTCTGGCCGGGGGCTTGTATTCGGCGACACCTCCGAGTGCATCGACCGCCTTGTACACCCGCAGGTTCTTAGCCATCTTCGTCGCAACGAGCACAAGAGTGGTGCCAGGGTTAGGATCGCCGGCGTAGTCAGCCAACAAGTGAAGCCCATCAAGCGGCATCCGATCGGCTCTTCGCACAATCACCAGGCGGCGATCGGACATGAAGGGCAATGTGTTCGCTGCGGTCACCACGTCGGCAGCATCCGCAGTCTCTCCGTCGAAGACATCCAGATTGAAATCCATGTCTGCAACGGCGGCAAGCCGACCCTTGAGACGGTTCACAGCCTGCTCCAACAGCAAGTCTTCGGAGCCGTGAATCAAGTAGACGGGCTTGAGGTCTGACAGGTCTGAGACGGTCATGGACTCCCCATCGTGCCGATACCACAGGGCGAGGACGCCGGGTGCACGTCGCAGATGAGATTGTCGCACAGGCGACTTCCCTTGAAACATATCCACGCGAAGTTCTCAAGCGAAAACCTCCAGAGCGGATCTCCACTATAAGATCTCCGCTTTCATCGGTTCGCGCGATGCGAGAGCCGCTCTCTTCCAGGAGTGCCAACGTCGCCGACGCGGGGTGCCCGTGGTCGTTCGGCTGCCCGACACTGATGAGAGCGAGCTTGGGTCGCCACACGTCCAGCGCCTCGGCGGTAAGTCCGTTAACGCTGCCGTGATGCGGGACCTTCAGTACATCGACTCTTCTCAGAGTCCCATCCCGCTCCATCCCTCGCCACACCGCTTCCTCGGCGTCACCGGTAAGCAACGCCGAAAAGTCTCCTCGGCTCACTTCGAGCACAACACTCGTGTCGTTGGTCGAAAGTGCCTTATCCGGCCCGCGCGGCCATACCACGTTCAAACGCATGGACCCGACCGACAAGACATCGCCCGACCGAAGAGGTTCGATCGCCACCGTGCTCTCTGAGTGCCGAAGTATGCGTGACAAGTAGCGGTCGCATGACGTGAACGCTTCCGAATCGGCGAGCACAGGTCCGAAGACGCGTTGTACCCGAACAAGTCCAAGCAGCCCACCCAGACCTCCTGTATGATCCGCGTGATCATGAGTGAGAATGACGGCATCCAGCCGTCGGACTCCGTGACGTGTGAGTGCTGTCCGCAGCACCGTGGGGTCCGGGCCAGTGTCGACCAGAACGGCAGATGCTCGGTCTCGCACAAGGATGGCATCCCCTTGCCCCACGTCCAGAACCACAACCACTGGGCCCGTTTGCAGCCCTGGCACAAGTGTGGCCACGAGCAAAAACCCAGCTAACGCGACAGTTACTACTCTGGCTTGGCAGCGAGACTTGGGCAAAGGCCACCAGGCCCAGATCACTCCCGCGAGCAGGAGGGTCGCCCCTCCTGCGAATGCCGCACTGGCATCTAGGCCGACCGCTGCGCCTGGGACCGATGACAGATGCGACGCAAGGGTCGTCACCCAAGCGAGTGGAACGGCTGCTGCGGTAAGCACTACGCCACCGGCTCCTGGAGCGAAGAGTCCCACTGCCGCGCCACATAGTCCTGCGACAAGACCGACAGTGATCAGCGGAACCGCGATGACGTTCGCTAACGGAGAAACGAGCGAAAGAAGGTTGAACGCCGGAAGTGCGACCGGAAGTGTAGAGGCCTGTGCGACGATCGTCAGTCCTACGGGCGCTGCTATGACGCTCCTCTTGCGACCCAAAGCATGCTCAACCCAGCGGGTCGCAAGAGCAGCGAACACCACCAATCCCCCCACAGCGCACACAGACAGCCGGTATCCGAGATCGAACGCGACGTAAGGATCGACAATCAGCATCCCTCCGGCGGCGATGGCAAGTGCAGAGAGGCCATCGGACCTGCGACCTGATACAGCTGCGACTCCTGCCATCGCTCCCATCACGAGCGCTCGTACCGACGAGGGCTGGACGCCGGTCACCACTACGTAGAGCGTGGCCGCTGAGGAGATTACGGCTGCTCGGGTTGCAACCCCACGCTTGGTCGCAGCGGCAATCCGCGCGAACAACAGCGCTACGATGCCGAGATGGGTTCCGGAGACGGCCAGCAAGTGTGACAGGCCACATATCCGCAAGTTCTCTTCGGCCACGGAACCGCGTATTCTCGTGCGGTCCCCGATCAAGACCCCCTGGAGGAGGTCGCCCCCAGGACCTTGAACCGAGTCGAGCAGACCGCGTACTCGCGAACGGACCGGTCCGGCTACACCCTGTGGGGAGCGTGACCATCCCAGCGACACAACAGAGCGTGACCTCAAGCTGCCAATCTCACCGCGACGGTGCGCCCTTCGAGCCCACTCGTCAGACGTATCCACAGGGCGGACCGAACCGGTCACCACCAATCGCTCACCGGCTTTTGGCGGAACCGATGTCTCGGGCAACATCACGCGCACGCTCAAAGGACTGCCGTCCCGTACCCTCAGAGAGAGTGCCCATCCAGCTCGGCTCTTCTGCGCATCACGCGAGACCACGCCCTCGACCTGCTCTCGGAGGCCTGATGCGCTCCGGTATCCGGCGTGCCATCCCGACCAGTGTGCCGAGCCGATACAGACTCCGGCAAGAAGGCTCAGTAGCAGGAGTGCGGTTACGGACATTCCGCTGTGACCGGCTCTTCCTGCACCGGTCTTGCCCTTCAGATAGACCCCTGTCGCTCCGAGCGCTGCTCCCAGCGCAGCGGCCACGGTAACGAGGCGCATATCGAGCGCAGTTCCTTGAAAGACTCGCCACGAGAGTCCCTCGGCCATTAGAATCCCGCAGAAGAGACCTGCCGCACCCCAAGCGAGAGGAGGTATCGACGGACGTGTCACCTGCTTGCTCATCGGACCGTGATGAGATCGCGTATCGCCTCGAACTTCTTCTCGCCTATCCCTGTGACGCGCATGATGTCTTCAGGACTGGTGAACGGGCCGTTGGTTTCGCGATCGGTGACGATCTTGTCCGCTGTGGCTGGACCTACTCCGGGCAGCGCTACCAGCTCTGAAGCGCTGGCTGTGTTGATGTCGATGCTTGTCCCGTTCGCACTTTCGCCTCCGGCCGACGCTTGTCCCTCGACACCCGCCCCAGATATGCTGCCGACCGCCACTTCCTCTGCCGTAGGAACGTAGACCTGCTCGCCGTCTGCGAGTACTCTGGCAAGGTTCACTGCATCGAGACATCCCGCCGGAATCACGCCACCTGCAGCCTTAACGGCATCCCCGACGCGGGCACCTCCGGACAGTTCGTACAATCCCGGAGCATGGACTGCTCCTGCCACATGCACCCACACGGTGGCAGGTGCCGTCTCCTCACCACTAGCTGATGGATCCCCGATTGCCGGAGAGTTGCCAGCAGCGCCATCTGCATGATCGCCGACCGTACTGTTCTCGTAGGTGAACTGAGCATCGGAGCTTGTCCGGATCAAACGCCATCCCGCGATACCCACACCAACAACCACCAAAACGGCCACTCCAACAAGGGCGCCTTTTGGCACGCCTTTCAGACCGGCACGCGCGACAAGATCTAACCCGTTACGGCCAGTCTGTACGGACGACTTGTCTATGTCCTCGAACACGCGACAGCGCCCCCTTCCGCATGAAGGCGAAGGGGGCGCCGGTCACACTCTAGCGTGTCGATCGCATCGAAGCATAGTACTCCGAACTTGCTCTCAACACTTCCTTAACCGACCACCACGCTCACGAGTCTGCCGGGCACTACCACGGTCTTGACGACCTGCTTGCCCTCGATGTGCGAAGCGACCGCAGCAAGCGCTTCGGCAACCAATTCCTCTTCGGCCATGTCCGCCGGAATCGTCATGCGTGCACGGACCTTGCCGTTGACCTGGACTGGCATCTCGATCTCTTCGGCCGCTGCAGCAACAGGATCGAAGGCAGGCCACCCGTGTAGGTGAACCGACCCGGTCTTGCCCAGAACCTCTTGCCACAACTCCTCGGCCATATGCGGCACATAGGGAGCCAGCAGCAACGTGAGGTTTTCGACAACCTCACGCAGAAGTACGCGATTGCGCGAGTCGGCCGGCACAGTTTTTCGGTAGTCGTAAGTCGCGTTCGTAAGCTCCATCATCGCAGCAATCGACGTGTTGAGGTTGAACCGTGCTATGTCATCGGTGACCTTTCCGATGACGCGATGCATCTCTCGATGCAACTTCTTCGCGGCATCAGAGCCGTTCTCCTCGGCGACGACATCAGACGAAGCGCCAGACGACATCGACCCTGCATGGCCCGATGTCTCCTCGGCGACTTCTGAAACCAGGCGCCAAACGCGTCCGAGCCAGCGGTACATGCCGTCAAGCCCATCGTAGGACCATTCCAGATCCTTGTCGGGTGGCGCCATGAACAGTATGTACGCGCGCAACGCGTCGGCGCCATATTCGGCGACCATGTCTTCAGGAGCTACGACGTTGCCCCTGGACTTACTCATGACCTCGCCGTCTCTACGCACCATGCCTTGGGTGAGCAGGTTGGTGAACGGTTCGTTGGAGTTCGTCAAGCCCATGTCTTTGAAGACCTTCGTGAAGAAACGCGAGTAGAGAAGGTGCAAAATGGCGTGTTCGATGCCGCCGATGTACTGGTCGACCGGCATCCAGTAGTCGGTCTTGGCCCGGTTCCAGATAGCGCGATCGTTCCGTGCGTCGCAGTAACGCAAGTAATACCAGGACGAACACGTGAAGGTGTCCATCGTGTCCGTCTCACGCCTTGCAGCGCCTCCACATGCCGGGCAGGTCGTCTCGTAGAACTCCGGGTGGTCAGCAAGTGTCTCGCCCTTGGTGATGTCCACATCGTGAGGAAGCCTGACGGGCAGATCGGTCTCAGGCAGCGGCACAAGCCCGCATTCCGGGCAGTGTATGGCAGGAATGGGATTGCCCCAATAGCGCTGCCGGCTTATGAGCCAGTCGCGCAGACGATAGTTGATCGAGAAGCGACCTCGACCGCGCTCCTCGAGCCAACTTGTGACAGCCTTGACTCCCTCGCCGCCCTTGCCGGTAGGCGTACCTGTGAAGTGGCCGGATTGCACCATGATGCCAGGCCCATCATATGCATGCTCCCAGTCCACATCCGCACGTTTGCGCTCTTGCACGCTGCCCAACTCGCCGAGGAGTGGATCGTCCTCTGCAACCACAACTGGCGGAATCGGCAAACCGTACTTGCGTGCGAACTCGAAGTCTCGCTGGTCCCCACAAGGAACGGCCATCACGGCCCCAGTGCCATACTCCATAAGCACGTAGTCAGCCACCCACACCGGCACCTTCTCGTCGTTCACCGGGTTGACGACATATCGTCCAGTGAACGCCCCTATCTTGTCCCGCTCGCCCATCGCTCGCTCGACCGAGCTCTCCTTGGCAGCTGCAGCAACCACCTTAAGCACGTCATCCGCATATTCCGTGCCGCAAACCAACTCGTGCACGAGGGGATGTTCCGGCGCCAGCAAGAAGAACGTGCAACCGAACAGCGTGTCCGGGCGGGTAGTGAACACCGTGATCTTCTCCGACGTCGACTCACCTGATGCGGCACAGAGGACGAAGTCGACTTCTGCCCCTTCGGAACGCCCAATCCAGTTCGCCTGCATCGTCTTGACGCGCTCGGGCCAGCCTTCCAGCGTATCCAAGTCGTCGAGGAGCCGATCGGAGTACTCGGTTATCTTCAAGTACCACTGCTCGAGTTCCCGCTTTTCGACGGTGCTCTTGCACCGCCAGCACACGCCGTCGGCAAGCACCTGCTCGTTAGCCAGTACGGTTTTGCAACTCGGACACCAGTTGACCGGGCTGCTCTTGCGCTCAACCAGACCGCGCTTCCAAAACTCCAGGAAGATCCATTGGCCCCATCGGTAGTAGTCTTCGTTACAGGTGACGACCGTTCGATTCCAGTCGTAGGAAAAGCCCATCCGCTTCAACGAGTTAGCCTGTCTGTCGATATTGGCATGAGTCCACTCGGCAGGATGGGCACCGCTCTGAATCGCTGCGTTCTCCGCCGGCAGGCCGAACGCGTCCCAGCCGATCTGGTTGAGCACCCGATGGCCCGTCATGCGCAGGTGCCGCACCAGCGCGTCGTGGATCGTGAAGA
>PWVH01000099.1 GCA_003563465.1 Coriobacteriaceae bacterium
GGAGCCCGAGCCGGAGCCCGAGCCAGAGCCCGAGCCGGAGCCCGAGCCGGAGCCCGAGCCAGAGCCCGAGCCGGAGCCCGAGCCGGAGCCCGAGCCGGAGCCCGAGCCGGAGGCCGAGGAGCCCGAGCCCGAGCCCGAAGGAGAGCTCCCAGTAGAGGAGCCCCCTGCGGAAGAGACCGAAGAGCCTGTCGCCGAGGAAGACGCCAAGGAGTAGCTATCCGTTCGCCATTAGAGGCGGGCGGGCTGCAGGAGTGGGGGTCGGACGCGGAGACGCAACGTCCGGCCCCTGTCATATCGGGGGTGGAGGAATCGTGTTCGTACTTGTGGTGACCGGAGGCATCGGCGCTGGAAAGACCAGTGCGATGGAGTTCTTCCGCCAGAAGGGAGCTGTCGTACTGGCTCTCGACGATATCGCAAAGCATCAGCTAGAACCGAATAGCGAGGTCTACTCAGAAGTCGTGGCGGAGTTCGGTGAGGGGATAGTGGGACAGAGCGGCCGCATCGATCCTCAGGCGCTTGCCCGCGAAGCTTTCGTCTCGCCCGAGTCAGCTGCTCGACTGAACGAGATCGTGCATCCTGCCGTACTGCGCGACGTCGGCCCAGGCCTGACCGAAATGGGCCTGCTGCCCAATCCTCCGCAGATGGTGGTTCTCGACGTTCCCCTGCTGGTGGAGGCGCCCGTGTTCGCAGAACTCGGCGATACGGTCTTGGCGATCTCTGCACCGGAGGAGGAGCGTATCCGCCGTGCCGTGAAACTAGGCATGGACGAAGACGACGTACGGGCGCGCATCGCCTGCCAAGCAAGTGACGGCGAGCGTGAGGCCATCGCCGATCACGTCATCAGAAACGATGGCACACTCGACGATTTCCGCGCGTCCCTCGAGCGTTTCTGGGACAAGGTCATAGCAGATGAGCCGTAGCGGTATTCTGGCGGTCCATCGGATCGTCTTGCTGCTGCTAGTAGGAGTTCTCGCCGCTCTTGGATTCTTCGCACTGAAGGGTCCGCTCTGGTTCCAGCGCCTGTACTATCCGCTCGAATACGTCGACCATATCTCTGTTTCGGCGCAACGCCACTCCGTCAATCCTTACCTTGTAGCTGCAGTCATCAACGAGGAGTCCGGCTTCCGGCCCGACATCGTCTCCAGTGCAGGCGCCGTGGGACTGATGCAGGTCATGCCCGACACTGCCGACGAGATGAAGATGCGTAGAATGGTGTCCGAGGAAGTAGTCGGCGAAAAGTCGCTTGAAGACCCAGCTGCCAACATCGAGTACGGTACCGCCTACCTGCGTTATCTTGTAGAGCGGTACCACGAGATCGAGACCGCTCTTGCCGCCTACAACGCAGGGCTGCGGCACGCCGACGAGTGGGCCGCAGAGGGCGGCGACATACGTGACGCGATTGCCTTTTCGGAGACGAGGCACTTCGTAGTACGTGTCGTCCGCGCCAAAGAGAGGTACGAAGAACTTTATCCGGACGCCTTTCCCCATTGGTCTGGAGGCTCCAAGTGAAGGACACGCGCTTCAAAGTCGTGTCCGGGTTCGAGCCAGCGGGTGATCAGCCGAAGGCGATCGAGCAGCTCGCTCGAGGCGTCGGCGATGGAATCCGCTATCAGACACTCCTCGGCGTGACCGGCTCCGGTAAGACCTTCACGATGGCCAAGACCATCGAAGCCGTCCAGAAGCCCGCACTCGTTATGGCTCCCAACAAGACGCTTGCCGCGCAGCTCGCCTCAGAGCTTCGGGAGTTTATGCCGGAGAACGCGGTCGTCTACTTCGTCTCGTACTACGACTACTACCAGCCTGAGGCCTACGTGCCGGTAACCGACACGTTCATCGAGAAGGATGCCTCGATCAATGAAGAGGTGGAGAAGTTGCGCCACGCCGCCACGGCGGCTCTGCTCTCACGGCGTGACGTGGTGGTGGTTGCGAGCGTTTCGTGCATCTACGGCATCGGTTCCCCGGAAGACTATGCTGGTATGGCCGTGTTCCTGGAGTCGGGCAAAGAGCACGGACGGGACCGGGTCATCCGTAATCTCATCGAGATACAGTACGACCGCAACGACTACGATCTGTTGAGGGGCACGTTTCGCGTGCGGGGTGACGTCGTCGACATCTTCCCCTCGTACGCCGACCATCCGGTTCGGGCGGAGTTCTTCGGCGACGAGATCGAGTCCATAGCGGAGTTCGATCAGCTCACCGGAGAAGTGCTTCACGAGTACGCCTCGTTGCCCGTCTGGCCCGCCACGCACTACGTGACAGCTCCGGAAAAGCTGCAGCAGGCTCTCGAGACCATACGCGAGGAACTCACCACACGTCTTATCGAGCTCAGAGCGGAGGGCAAGCTACTGGAGGCTCAGCGGCTGGAGATGCGCGTAGCCTACGACCTCGAGATGCTCGAGACGATGGGGTTCTGCTCGGGTATCGAGAACTACTCGCGTCATCTGGACGGGCGCGCTCCCGGTGTGCCGCCCAACACGTTGATCGATTACTTTCCGAAGGATTTCCTTTGCATCATCGACGAGAGTCACGTGACGGTACCGCAGATCCGAGGTATGTACGAAGGGGATCGCTCACGAAAGGCTACGCTCGTAGAGCATGGATTCCGCTTGCCGAGCGCTCTGGACAACCGGCCGCTAAGGTTCGACGAGTTCGAGCAGCGTGTGCCGCAGTTCGTATATGTTTCTGCAACGCCAGCCGACTACGAACTCGCTGTCTCGACTCAAGTGGTCGAGCAGATAATCCGTCCGACCGGTCTTGTCGATCCGGCGATCGTGGTGCGTCCGGTGAAGGCGCAGGTGGACGATCTGATCGAAGAAGTCGCACTCAGGGTAGAGCGCAACGAGCGTGTTCTCGTCACGACGCTTACCAAGAAAATGGCCGAAGACCTAACCGAGTATCTGTTCGAACAGGGACTGAAGGTGCGCTATCTGCACTCGGACATCGGAACGCTCGAACGCGTGGAGATCTTGCGAGACCTGCGACTCGGCACGTTCGACTGCCTCGTCGGAATCAACCTGCTCAGGGAGGGACTGGACCTGCCCGAGGTCTCGCTGGTCGCAATCCTCGACGCAGACAAGGAAGGGTTCCTGCGCAACGCTCGCAGCCTGATTCAGACGGTGGGCCGCGCTGCTCGCAACGTTTCGGGTGAGGTGATCATGTACGCCGAGGACGTCACCGATTCGATGCGGGCGGCCATCGACGAAACCAACCGTCGCCGTGCCTTGCAGATCGCCTACAACGAACAGCATGGAATCCAGCCACAGACCATTCGCAAGGCGATCGCCGACATCGTGCAGTACGTGCGGGCGGGAGAGGCGCAGCTGACCACATCCGCCGAGACCGCCAGAGAACTGGCCAAGATGCCCCGCGACGAGGTGATGCGGCTGATATCGACGCTCGAAGAGGACATGGTGTCCGCTTCAGAGGCGCTCGATTTCGAGCAAGCCGCTCGTCTGCGTGACCAGGTCGTCAAGTTGCGAGCCGAAGTCGAGGCGAGCACGGCCGACGAGGTCCTCGGCAGGCTCAAAGCAGGCGCCCGAAAGGGAAGCGGATACGGCACACGCAAACGCCGTCGCTGAGCGTCATGATTCGCGCAGATGCCGCTAGCTGGCACGGCTGGCTGGCGGCATCATGGACGCTAAGGCAGGTACTGCTCCTCTATGAAGGTGACCTCGCCGTTTTCGATGGTAATCCAGTAAGGGACGTGGCGCACGACCTCCATGCCCGGACTCATTCCTACGTAGAAGTCTTGCCACTGACCGAGGGAGACCGTGTATCCGTCGGGAACCGTACCTTCGGAAGTCGAAGTGAGCTTGACACTGATGCCGGGACGCACCGGGAAGGTGCGCAATAGCGGGTTGACGTTGCTGATCCAGTAGTCGTTCGGTGGCGGTGACTCCTCACCTGCCGCCGCCGCGGCGGCAGCAGCTTCCGGCCCGGTAAGCAGATCGGCGTAGTCGACGGTGATCATCGTCGTTCCCGTCTCGTTGAGGACATCGGTCACGTAACAGAAGTGACGACCGTCCTCGGATGCGGTGTCTTGCGGGGCGGCGCCGCCATGTTCAGCGGCGGGGGTCTCTTCCTCTACGGCTTCGTCCTCGACACCCTCCAGCTCCTCGGACAACGATGCTACCTGTGACTCGAGCTGTTCGATGCGGGAGAGCGCCGAGTCGCGCTCCTCCTCGATTGAGGCGATCCTCGAAGACATCACCAACCACATGGTGCTGCCGGTGATGAGTACGGCCAGGACGAGAAGCGCAATCATCAGGACTGCGCGTTTCTTCTGCGCAGCTTCCACCGGAATCACTCCTTGAGAGACGACAGCGGATACGGAGCTCTCAAATAGAAGCATAGCCCTGCCCGCGACAGGTGTCGATGACTTGCGACTTGGTGAGCTGCTAGCCGGAATCCTCGATACGTGCGATGTGTCTCTTGACCGGAGCGAAGAAAGGTAACGAGACTCCTACCGCGTCAAAGCCCTGCTCGACCAAGAGAGGCAGTAGCTCCTCGTCGCGCGCGCTCTCGCCGCAGGCGCATGTGAAGACGGAGTTTCGGCGGGATACATCGGCGATGCGAGAGAGCACTTCGACCACGGCGGGATGAGCGGGATCGAAGAGGTGTGCCACTTGCTCGCTCTCGCGATCGAGAGCCAGCACGCACATCACAAGATCGCTTACGCCTACACTTACGAAGTCCACGCCGAGATCGCACACGTCTTGAAGCATGGAGGCGATGCCTGGGGTCTCCACCGAGATGCCTACTTTCAGGTCGACATGAGGGCGCAGACCAGCTTGTTCGATTACGCGCTTGGCGGCGGCGTACTCGTGCGGGAAGCGCACGAAGGGAAGCTTGAGCGCCAAGTCGTTTGCACCGGCTTCGAGTGCGCGTCGCACAGCTTGCAGTTCGAGAGCGAAGAGGTCGGATTCCTCGAGTTCCCGGCCGAGACCACGCCATCCCAGAAGGGGATTCCGCTCACGAGGCTCCTCGTCACCGCCGTTCAAGCGGCGGAATTCGTCGGTGGGTGCGTCGAGGGTCTTGTACCAGACCGGCTTGCCGGAGAAGAGGCGGACGGTCTCGGTGATTCCTTCAGCAATAGCCTCCTCGAGCAATCGTCCTCGTCCGGTTCGAACCATCTTGGCGGGGTGGACTCCGGACTGGAGCAGGAAGTAGTCGTTGCGAAGCGAGCTGACGCCGTCTGCGTAAGGGGCTACCGGAGCCGCCTGCTCGGGAACGAGTACCGATACGAACACCTTGGTTCGTGTCCGAGAGGTTGCACCGACCTCTTGAGGTCGCAGAGAGAGGTCGCCGCGAAAGACGACGCCACGATAGCCGTCCACCGTGACGCGCTCGCCGTCGACTAGAGTAGTGGTGGCCTTGCCTGTTGCCAGAACGCAAGCCACGCCGAACTCTCGCAGGATGTTTGCGCCGTGACTGGTGGCGCCTCCCTCGTCGGCGATGACGGCGGTTGCCCCACGCAGGTGCACGGCGAGATCGTTCGTCAGCCGTCTGACGACGACAACCGCTCCAGGGGGAAGTATCTGGACCTGGTCGTCGGTGAGAACGACGACCTCACCGGAGCCTACGGCAGGGCCGGCGCCCACTCCGCGCAAGAGCACGGTGTGTTCGGCGATCTCGGGAAAGAGCATGTCTTCCTCGGTGACGAAGACGAGCGGACGCGATTGAAGAAGATAGAATCTGCCGTCGGCATATGCCCACTCGACGTCCTGCGGAGACCCGAAGACTTCCTCGGCATCACGAGTCCATCCGCTCAAGAGGGCCACTTCGTGCTCGGTGAGCTTGCGCTCCGACGGCGCCGAGCTTGCGGGAGCGCTGACAAGGGATACGTTACCGTCGGTGGGGGAGTACTCGTAGCGCTCCGGGGTGACCTCACCCGAGACGATGTCCTCTCCAGTGCCCTGGATCGCCTCGACGATCGTCACGTCGGCTTCGCGACGCGCAGGGTCGCGACCGAATGCCAGCCCCGAGCGTTCGGAGAGGATCTGGCGCTGAAGCACGACTCCTACACCGATGTCGCTGGGATCGACATCACGGTCACGGGCATAGAGTACGGCGCGAGGACCGAACGCAGATGCCCAACAATACTTCACTGCCGCGTACATCTCCTCGGCGCTTGCCACGCCCGGAAGCGACGAGAGCATGCCTGCGAAACTCGATGAGGCGCTGTCCTCGACCGTGGCCGAGCTGCGAACCACGATGGTGTGGCCGTCTGCGGCAAGATCGAGGAAGGCATCGGCCAACTCCTCTGCAAGATCGGCCGGCAGCGGATGGCTGAGAATCGCCGAGCGGACGCGTGCCGTCTGAGCAGCGACCGACTGGCGCTCTGCGGGAAGATCGCGAAGAGGCGCGACGAGATCGCGTACACCTGCCAGATCCATGAAACGGTCGAAAGCTGCCGTGGTCACCACGTGCGCGGGCGGTACGGGGAAGCCCTGCATGGCGAGGCGCGCGAGATTGGCCGCCTTGCCGCCGACGTACGAGGCTTCGAGCTGAGCTGCTTCGGCTAAGGGAATCACGAGCGGAACCATCGCTACCTCCAAGGGAACGAAGATCCTCCGAAATGAGTATTCCCGGCAGAAGGTGTTGACGCACGATGGCCCGTAGGCTATTCATGAACGTATGAACAGATGTTCAGATGAGAGCGATGTTGCCGACCGGGGCGCCTGCGAAGTGCCGCTGATAGACGAGCGGGCTACGGCGCGCGCTCTGGCCGCACTGCCCGACGAGGGTGGCGTCAGGACGCTCTCGGACATGTACTCCGCCCTTTCCGACCGGACCCGCTTGCGCATTCTTCTTGCACTCGCTGCCGAAGAGCTCTGCGTGTGCGATCTGGCTGCGATCACTGGGGTGAGCCCCTCGGCGATCAGCCATCAACTCAGACTCTTGCGGGACCGTGATCTGGTGACCTTCGAGCGGGTGGGCAAGCGTGCTGTCTATCGGCTTGCTGACGAACACGTGGCCATCCTTCTCGAACAGGGGTTGAGACACGTCGAGGAGCGGTCGTGACTCATGCGTCGTATCGTCTGACTGAGTTGCTTGGATCGGAGCCGAAAGAACAGAAGGCCGAGGTTCCGGAGGCCGAGTCGTGGTGGCGCTTTCGTGCTCACGATGCTTCGACCATCCTGGCAGGAGTGCTGATAGCAGCCGGATGGCTTCTCGGCCGCTGGACTACGGAGTGGTCCGACGCGGCGTCCACTGCAGCGTACGCATCGGCCATCATCGCCGGCGGTTGGCTGGTTATGCGCCGGGCGCTGGCCTCTGTTCGCTCGCGTTCCCTGGACATGAACGTCCTCATGACAGTGGCGGTGTTGGGAGCGGCAGGCATCGGAGAGTGGGCCGAGGGAGCGGTGGTCGTCTTTCTCTTCTCGGTCGGCGGCATGCTGGAATCCCGTTCTCTGTCGCGCACCCGACGTTCCATACGCGACCTGATGGACCTCAGTCCGCCGCTTGCCCGGGTGCTCGAAGACCATACCGAGATCGAGCTGCCTTCGGCCGAGGTGGCGCCGGGGACGGTGGTGGTAGTACGGCCGGGAGAGAGGATCCCCCTCGACGGAGTGGTCGTGCGAGGCGCTTCGGCAGTGGATGAATCACCCATAACCGGCGAGTCGGTTCCCGTGAACAAGGCAGCGAACGACCGCGTGTTCGCGGGCTCCTTGAACACTACGGGCCTCCTCGAGCTGAGGGTGACCGCGCGTGCCGAGGACTCCACTCTCTCGCGCATCATCTTCATGGTCGAAGAGGCACAGACTTCCCGGGCACCGTCGCAAAAGCTCGTCGACAGATTCAGCAGTTATTACACTCCCATCGTGATAGGGCTTGCGGTCGCCGTCGCCATCGTGCCTCCTGCCGTCGCCTCGCTGCTAGGGGCGGCGTGGGGCGGATTCGGCGAGTGGTTCTACCGAGGTCTCGTGATTCTAGTCGTCTCGTGTCCTTGCGCTCTCGTGATCTCCACGCCGGTATCGATCGTCTCTGCGATAACTCGGGCTACTCGCGATGGCGTCCTCGTCAAAGGCGGCGTTCATCTGGAGACCGCAGCACGCGTACGTGCGGTGGCTTTCGACAAGACCGGCACGCTTACGCATGGCCGTCCGGAAGTCGCAGATGTCGTGTCTCTGGACGGAGACGATGCCGCTAGGGTGCTCACGATCGCCGCCGCGCTGGAAGCGAACTCCAGTCATCCTCTGGCAGGTTCCGTGGTACGTGCGGCTGATGCCTCGCGGCGAGTCGAGGTCAGCGAGTTCGAGGACGTTCCTGGCCGAGGAGTGAGCGGTGTCGTCGACGGCGTCAGCTACGCTGTCGGCAGCATGGCCTTAGCTGCCGAGCATGGCGTGGACGACGCTGAAATGGCCGAAACCGTCGAGCGTCTGGAGGCCGATGGCAGGACCGTGCTCGTAGTGCTCGAGGACGGTCGTGCTACAGGTGTCATCGGTGTGGCGGACCAGGTTCGACCGGAGGCGCCAGGTGCGGTGTCCGCCATTCTAGAACAGGGCATCGGAAATGCGGTGATGCTGACCGGTGACAACGAGCGTACCGCTGCCGCGATAGCCGCCGATGTAGGTGTGCCCGAACACAGGGCGCGCCTGCTACCGCAGGGCAAGGTGGACGCAGTGCGCGCCCTGAAAGACGAGCATGGCGTCGTAGCGATGGTCGGCGACGGCGTCAACGACGCTCCGGCTCTGGCCGCCTCAGACTTAGGGATAGCAATGGGCGCTGCTGGCAGCGACACCGCACTTCAGACAGCTGACGTCGCGCTGATGTCCGACGACCTTTCGCAGATACCGCGCTTTCTCGATCTCGGACGGCGTACCGTCACAGTGATACGTCAGAATGTGATCGCGTCCGTTGCTGTGAAGTTGACGGTGCTCGTTCTCGCGGTAGCC
>PWVH01000117.1 GCA_003563465.1 Coriobacteriaceae bacterium
GCCGGAACGGGCTGACGTCGAGCAGCCACTCAGGCAACTCGAGCAGACTGCCGACGAAATCGAGTAGGAAAGCGACAACGACCGATCCGTAGGTAAGGGGTACGGCTAGTCGCGGCACGAGACCGAAAAGCGCGACACCTAAGCCCATGAACAGGCAGGCGACGGGCACCATGTTGACGGCGGCAAGCAACCCGTCAGTGAACGCGATCGGGACGCCGATCACGACTGTGGCGAGCCATGCCACGATACCCGCGGCCAGGGCTATGGCCACCACGGCTGCGGCGATGGCGAGCACGCGATTGGTCAGCCACCGCACCCTGCCGATCTGGCGGGCCAGCAGATGCTCGATGCGCCACGAGGCCTCTTCATCACGAATCGCCGCGACCTGTCCGGCGACGAAGATGCTTAACAGCAGTGCGGCGAACATCGCCAGGGCCCAGGCGATGATGCCCTGTGGCGTGTCGAGGCCCACCAGGCCCATCTGTTCCACGACTTCGGCCGTGGTGGGCAACTCGGCGGCCGCCTCAGCTAAGTCGCGGGTGAGTAACCCGAAGACCAGGGCGAGGACGCCGATGATCAGCCCCCACGTCCTCGCAGGCGCGGCGGCGAGACGGATGGCTAGTCCCATGTCTCCGCCTGTTGCTCGTGACTTGCGACGGGCGACCTCGCTCTCGCCACCGAGCACGCCGGCGTGCAGGTCACGGTGGGCTGTGGCGAAGGCAGCCACCAGCAGCACGGCGAGCAGCAAACCGAAGCCTAGGAACACCCAAGCGCGTGCCCGGTCGATCTCGTGAAGGAATCCGATCCAGCCGAACGGAGTCGTCCACCACATCCAGTCGGGCGTGGCGGTGGCAGCGGCGGTCACCCGGAGAACGAGCGCGAGTCCCAAGGCGGTTCCGACCATGCCCACGGCTCGCCGACGCGAGGCGGCCAGCTGCGAGGCCAACGCTGTGCCGGCGGCGAAGCACGCCGCCAGAAGTGCGGCCGCGCCACCCGTCGCCCACGAGGTGGCAGGGTCCATGCCGCCGGCGGTATGGCCAAGTCCGATGGCGACCATGAAGATGACGTGCGTGGTGAAAAGGGCGGCTAGTGCGGAGCCCAGCAGCCCGCGGGGCGTGATAGCCCCGGCGCGCAGCGGCTCGACGTGCCCGAGCTCTTCTGCGCCGCGCAGCAGCTTGGCGGCGGCCAGCATCCCCCATATCGCTGCGAAGATACCGAACCATCCCCAGCGCGACAGCACTAGGCCCTCAACGGTGTGGGGCGCGACGTAGCGACCCATCAGCGCCTCGAAGGCGGGGATGCCTTCCATTGCTGCAAGTGCCTGCAACTCCTCCTCGGTGCCGTGACGGAGGTCGAACGTGGCGGCCACGCCCCAACCGATGCCGGCCAGCCCGGCGATCCAGGCGATTGCACCGTTGCGCAGTAGCCGCAGGTGGTGGAGGTAGGTGCGCCACCACACTCGTGCCGTGCTTAACTCGGTCACCTCAGGTGCCATCGGAACTGGCCCGGTGGCTGGTCGGTTCGCGGTTTTAGTCGCCATGGCAAGTTCCTCGTCTCGTGCCAACCGTCAGCGCCTTGTGCCCGCGGGCACATCGACGGGCTCGTCGTAGTAGGCGTGGAAGAGCTCTTCGAGCGAGGGTTCGCGCATCTGGACCGAGGTGATCTCCGCTCTGGCGAGCGCTTTGAGAAGCGGGTCGGTCGAACCGGATACGTGCAGGCGTATCGTCCCGTCTGAGATCGAGACGTCCTCGACGCCGGGCACGTTATCGAGTGTGGGCGGCTCGCCTTCGTAGGTGGCCTCGACGGTGTTGGCGTGGAGGTGTCGCAGCTCGTCCAGGCTGCCGTATTCGACCAACACCCCCTGGCGCAGCACCGCCACGCTGTCGCAGACGGCCTCGACCTCGCTCAAGATGTGGCTTGAGAGGAAGATGGTCTGACCGCGTCCTTTCGCCTCGCGCAGGCATTCCTGGAAGGTCGCGGTCATCAGCGGGTCGAGTCCGCTCGAGGGCTCGTCCATCACGAGCAGAGGCGCGCGGGTCATCAGCCCGGCAATGACGGCGATCTTCTGGCGGTTGCCCTTGGAGTAGGTCCGCCCTCGCTTGGTCTGGTCGAACTTGAACCGCTCGACGAGCTCCTCGCGGTAGTCGAGGTCGTAGCCGCCCGAGACGGTGCCCAGCAGGTCCAGAATCTGCCCGCCGGTGAGCTGAGGCCACACGTTGAACTCGCCGGGGATGAATGCCAGGGCCCTGTGGGCCTCGACCGGCTCTCGCCATGCGTCGATGCCGAAGATCTCGGCCCTCCCATCCGTAGGCCTGAGAAGGCCGAGGAGTGTGCGCAGGGTCGTTGTCTTTCCCGCGCCGTTGGGACCGAGCAATCCGACGATCTCCCCCTCTTCGATGTCCAGCGTGAAGCGGTCCAGCGCGGTAAGCTCACCGAAGCGCTTGGTGAGTTCTTCGAAGTGCACGACCGGCGTCTTGCTGTCAGGCATGACGGTCTACCCCCTAGGCTCGGGTCGCACTATGCTTCCGAATCGCTTTTCTCTGCACGACGGGCAGTTCTCACCCTTCGAGCACCGTTATCGGAGCCTGAATTCCTCGAAGTAGATCTCACTGCGGGGGACACCGAGTTCGAGCAGTTGGCGCTCGAAAGCTCGCCGCATCGGCAGGGGCCCGCACAAGAACGCGGAATAGTCAGCCGGCTCGGTCTCCAGTTGCAGCTTAGCGACGTGGAGGTGTCCCAGCTCGGATGTCGGATGCACGATGACTCGCAGGTTGGACTTGTCGCGTGCGATGAGCGAAAGCTCGTCGTGATAGACTGCGTCTCGCATGTCGCGAACGCTCCAGGCCAGCAGGACACGAGTCTTCTCGTCGAGATCTTCGGCCATAGAGAGAAACGGCGTGATGCCGATGCCGCCGGCCAGCCAGAGCTGATGCAGGCGGCCGCGGCTGAAGGTAAATGCGCCATAAGGGCCTTCGATCCGGGCTTTCGATCCCTCGGGCACTCCGGACAACAGCTTGTTCGTGAAGTCGCCGGATGCCTTCATCGAAAAACGGACGCTCTTCTCCGAACCACTGCTGATCGTGAAGGGGTGCTGCTCGCGGGACGGTCCCTTCTCGAAGGAGACAAAGGCGAACTGGCCAGGGCTTCGAAGCTGCGAAGCATCGGACGACTTCAAGATCACCTCGGTGACATCATCGCCAAGCAGTCGCGCTCGGTCGACCTCGTAGGTGGTGAAGGGTCCTGTGGCCCAGAACAGAAGCTCTCGGTAAAGCCAGGCTGCCAGCCCCAGAGCGGCGATGCCGTACACGTAAGCTGCCAAGTACGGCACCTGGCGTGTGTACGTCACGGCAACCATCGAATGAGCGACTGCCATGGCGACGAAGAAGCCTATGAAACGGTGACCGAACTTCCATAGATGGTATTTGATAGGAACGAGCCGTCGCCAAGGGAACCGAGGCGCCGAAGCGACGAAGATCGCTCCAAGCAGGAAGAGAAGAGTCGCAGGACCCAGGAGCCTCGTCACTGCGAACTCTTCGGGTCTCGGGACGATGATCGCATGCGCGATTACAAGAAGGCCGATGGCCAGGCCGATGGCTCTGTGAGTCGCGAAGAGCTTGTCCAGGCCATGCAAGAGTCGTTCGAGAAAACGAGCTCGAGTGATGAGAATCAGGTTCACGGACAGCAAGACCAAAGCGAACGTCGAGATCACCTCTGCCGCTACTTGTCTCGCCGGTGCCAGCGCAGGCCACAAGATGATGGCAAGCACCCATATTGTTGCATGCAGTAAAAGAATCAGACCAAGGAAGCCCGCCCTGGTTCTAACGTGTGGAGCGAGACTCGACAGGTCGACCTCCAAGCCATTCGAAAGCACGGTGGGCACGAATAAGGACCGTTTCCTTGGATATATTCCCATTTGCGTTGCGATGCCATGACACGGACGAGGCACCGGAGGCGATTACGTTCTCACGTTCCCACGTTCGTCTCGGCTATTGTGATGGCGAGGGAGGACTCCGTGTAGTGCAGTGTGAAGAGACATGATTACCTACTCGCTTCTCGAAATGGCGGTAGGTCTAGCTGCAGGCGTAGCCTCAGGCGCCTTCGGGGTGGGTGGCGGCGTGGTGACCACTCCGGCTATCCGTCTGCTGCTAGGCTATCCGGAGCTTGTGGCGGTAGGAACACCGCTCCCAGTAATACTGCCTACAGCCATCGCTGGAGCCCTTACACACATCCGTTTCGGGCGTGCCGATTTGCGGACCGGATTCACTGTCGGACTGTGGGGATTGCCGGCGACCGTGGCGGGGGCGCTGCTGACCAGGGTCTTAGGTGGCAGTGTGGTGCTGCTCATAACGGCCGCGGTCGTTGTGCTTGCGGCGATCGACATACTCAGGCCGACTAGACCTTTGGCGGCTACGGTGGACTCGCGTGCTCTGACACCCGCTTCGGAACTTGCAGCGCTGATCGGTCTAGGTACGGGCTTCTACACGGGGATGCTCGGCCTCGGCGGAGGTTTCATCTTGGTACCGCTGTTGCGAAGGTTCACCGATCTGACCGCCAAGGGCGCGATCGGCACGAGTCTTGTTGCCGTGGCGGTCCTGGCGGTCCCCGGATCTATCACGCACTGGGCGATCGGCAACGTCGATCTGCCCCTCGCACTCAGCCTGTCCGTCGGGGTCATTCCTGGAGCCGTCTTGGGCGCTCGCCTTACCGTCATCGCTCGCGAGCTCCACGTCCGTGTAGCGTTCGCGATCTTCCTGGCTATCGTAGGAATCACTCTTGGGCTGACTGAGGCGGGCTTGCTCTGAGCCACGCCTGCCGTACCCGTCGCACCTCCCAAGGCACGAGACCGATGCTCGGGGAGTCGAGGGTCAGACTGAGGTTTGTGGCTCGACGCGTGTCAGCAGGTCTCTTCATCGCTGCTCGCGGTTACCTGCCGGGCGAGGAGGTTGTGAAGTAGACTTCATGAACGAGTAGTCACGCGCGTGATGAGTAGAGCCTGCATTACAGAGCCATGAGGCAAGCGGACATGCGAGGCGCCGGAACCGTTGTCGGCAGAACAAGAGGTAGCAGGATGCCTTTCTCCATCTATGTGACACGCGACTTCGACCAGATGAGCAAGGTAGCCGCCGATGTCGTTGAGGACGACATCCGCAAGAAGCACTTGCTCGAAGACGAGTACGTGCTCGGCTTGGCGACGGGTAACACACCCACCGGGCTCTACAAGCACCTGGCCAAGGCGTTCAACGAAGGTCGAATCGATTCGAGCCGAATCCGCTCGTTCAATCTGGACGAGTACGTAGGCCTCCCAGGGGAGAACGCACAGCAGCGGGCGCTACATCCGTCGTCCTACACTCACTTCATGGTCTGCGAGCTGTTCGCTTTGCTCACGCAGCCGTTTCGGGAAACGAACGTTCCCTGGGGCACGCTCGTGGACCAAGAGGAGCTCATCGAGGCGCTCGAGCGACATCCGGAATACTGCGAGATTCAGGGTACGGACAAGGGTCGGGCACTCGTGGTCAAGGACAACGCCGAGGGCGTCTTGCGCCAGCTGAAGGACGAGATTCTGGATGCCTACGCGAGCAAGATAGCGGACTCGGGAGGTATCGACCTGCAAGTCGTGGGCGTAGGCGAGCGGGGCCACGTGGCCTTTCACGAATGCGGGATTCCCTTTGATGTAGACCCCGTCATCCTTGTGCGGCTGGACGACAGCACCGTCGAGAACGCAGTTGCCGACGGGCACTTCTCGTCGGTGGAAGGAAGCCCGAGGTATGCGATCTCGATGAGCGCAGGGATGGTCTACAAGGCTCGAACCGTCGTTCTGCTCGCCAACGGTACCCGGAAGACCGGTCCCGTCTGCGAGTCGGTTCTCGGCCCCGTAACCTGCCATATCCCCGTGTCGTACGGCCAGAAGTTCGTGGACGACGGAGGCGTGTTGGTCTACGTTCTCGATGAGCTGGCCGTATCCGAGCTGCTGGCTCGCCGATCCGAGGTCGAAGCGAAAGGATACGAGATCATCGACGTTCGCGACCAGCCCTGCGAGAAGGTGTCGGACTTGACCTTTGCTTGCGATCCGGGAACCGGGCAGGTGCGGTAGGAGGATCTGATGCAGGAGCGAATCATCGACCTGTTGAAACGCACGGGTCCCATGACGGGCGCCGAAATCAGTGAGTCACTGGACGGCGAGGCGTTCGGTCTTTGGAAGACGTGCATGCTGTCTCCTCGGCTGGCCGTCCTCAGAGTAGGGCGGCGCTACGTCAGGCTCGACCGGCGTGTCGAAGGCTACGCCCGTCTGTCTCCATCCATCTTGCGGGAGTTCTTGACGTACACGGTAGTAGGTGTCGTGGACGACCCCGCCGCGATGGACGCGCGACACCAAAGGCTGCAGGCTCACATCAAAAGTGTCAGCCGTCACAAACTCGAACTGGCGACGCGCGTCATGACAGAGATCGCTGAGCCGCCCGGCACGACCGACAAAGAGGAGATGTTTTGTGTGGCCATCGCCGGCGACGTCGTCTACGAGATGGCGCACGATGTGAATCGTCCGGAGCGCAGCACCGGTGGCATGGTACACGGCTCTGACCTGGACATCGTGGTGATCGCGAGCGACGAGGCGTCTGACGAACTGCTCACCGGATTGGACGACGCCATCTACAAGAAGAAGCATCAATACCTCAAGAATCCAGCCTTCCGCGAGGAGATCGACTACGTCGTCAAGCGTTTCAGCAAGGTGCGTGAGCAGGCCGAGTTCGATTCCTTCAAGCGAATGGTGGCATGCAAGATACTTGACGAGGCGATACTGGTCTGCGGCAGTGAGGAGCTCCTTGCGGACGCGAAGGCTCTGCTGTGCGAAGGCGGAGTGCTCGATCGGCTGCGGGATATGGAACGGTCCGCCATCCGCGCCCGGGAGCAGGCGGAGCAGCAGCTGCTTGCCAACGATGAAGAGGTTCTGGGCAGGGAGGACCTGTTTCTCTTCTATACAGACGAGGAATCCGAGGAGTTCGAGTAGGCGGCACATAACCCTTACGTCTCGGCGATTAAAGGGTAGGTTCTTTTCCAGACGACCTCAGACATAGGAGGATCCATGGAAGTCAAAGACGGCGACGTTTTGGTTTGTGCGTGCGAGGACTGCGACATAGAGCTGACCGTAACGCGGAGCTGCTCGGGCGGTACGTGTGATCACGATACCGAGTGCGAACTCGTTGTCATGTGCTGCGGTGAGCCCATGAAGGTCAAAGAGTGAGCATCTGACGGGCGCTGCGCGGAGGTAGACCGCGTGTCAACCCTTCGAGTCGAGATGGCAGTGCAGACGGGAGGGGTTCGTATGGCACGCTACGGTTTCGACGTTTCGCAGTGGGACGAGGATATGCGGGATGCGCTCGAGATCATCGCCGAGGTCGCTCGAAACGAGGAGACCATCACGTATTCCGAGTTAGCCGAGGAGCTGGGCCGGTACAGTCCGTGGAACATCGGCAGAGTCCTGCTTAACCGCGTCCTTCTCGCAACTCGCGGGGTTGCTGGATGCCTGATCACATCGGTCGTTGTGAGCGAGAAGGGTCGACCTCCGCGCTCTGGCGACCACTTCATCTCAACCGCCAGAGATCTGGGTTTCCGGGCCGAAGACCCTGAGCGTTTCTGGGACGAACAGGTCAGCAAGACGTACGAGTACTTCCGCGACGTACGCGCATAACCGAGCACCGATGCCGGGAGCGCACCGAGGACGCGTTTGGCGAACAACTTGATGATTCGTGCGCAGACGAAGAAACGGCGATCGGCGGCGAACGAGTTGGGAGTAACCGAGAGGATTCCAAGCACATTTCGCACAACCGGGTTGTGTGGTACTTTGAGGGCCCCGAAGGATGCAGAACCGCTCTCAAGACGGTAGGAACACCGCATCGGAGGGAACAGTCTGTACGTGATTCTTGCGCCTTGCTTCATGAACGATTCTATGTGAGGGGGTCTTGGTCCATGAAACGGCAATTGGTGTGTTTGATCGTAGCTTTGGCACTCGTCTCGGGGCTTGCACCGGTTTCGGCACTTGCGCAGTCCATAGTGCCGTCCGAGGTGAATGTCGAACTCGCTCCGGGTGAAAGCGTGACCTTAGAGAAGCAGGTGACGACACCCGAGATACCACCCACCCCCGACATCTACTTCTTGTCGGACACTACAGGCAGCATGGGCCCATCGATTGCCGCGGTGCAGGCTGACGCAACAAGCATCATCGCGGACATACTCGCACTCGATCCCGATGCCCAGTTCGGCGTCGGCGATTACAAGGACTTCCCCTTCGACCCATGGGCCTTCTTGCATCAGCAGTCCCTCACCGACGACACTGCTGCTGTGGCTTCGGCGATAGGAGACTGGGGGGCTTCCGGGGGCAGCGACATACCCGAAGGTCAGTTCTACGCTCTTTACCGGATGGCTACCGATCCAGCTATCGGATGGAGAACCGACACAAGCCGTATCGTGGTCTGGTTCGGCGATGCTCCCGGTCACGATCCGATTCCGACGGCGGCTACCGGCTTAGGCTTCGACATCACTGAAGCCGTAGTGACCAACGCACTGGTCGCTGCTGGCATCCGTGTCATAGCCGTGAGCGTAACCAGCGGCATGCCTGACGGCCTCGACGACGATCCCCTCGTTGATGGTGGAGACTACACGGACGAGTGGGGAATAGTCGAGAACGGGCTACCCGGGCAAGCCACCCGCATCGCCGCCGC
>PWVH01000073.1 GCA_003563465.1 Coriobacteriaceae bacterium
GCGGGCGGCACCGAGATAGCCGGAGGCACTCCCGGTCTTGCTGTGGCCGACCTCGGTCCGGTAGGCCGGAGCCGTCATCCTGTCGGGGCGGTCGAGAAGACCCACGTCTCCACCGAGACTGTTGGTTTCGATAGGCATGTGGAGTGCGCGGACTGTCACAACGTGCACGCGGCCACCATCGAGACCACGAGTGCCCCGAACGTCTACGGCGTGCTTACCGGTGCGTGGGGCGTGGATATCTCGGGCACAGAGTACGAACAGAAGAGGGGAGTCGACTTCGAATACGAGGTCTGCTTCAAGTGCCACGGAGACACCTCGTGGTCCTCAGCTCCCCGTGACATCGAGGCGGAGTTCTTCCGCACCTCCTCGCATCCGGTTGTCGAGGATTCTCCCGACGCCGAGCTGTATTGCATCGACTGCCACGGCAACGCGGACGGCACGCAGCCGTCCGGACCACACGTTAGCTCGCAGGCGCCACTGCTCTCGTCGCCGTTCATCGGCGTGCGTCCGCGCGAAGCCCAGATGCTCTGTTACGGCTCGGATTGCCATGCGAAATCCCTTTACCACGACGGTACGGCTGACCCTTCAGGCACTGGATTCCGCGACAACGGTATCAATCTGCATGCTCTACACACAGGAAGCGCAGGCTACGGAATCGGCTGTGAGGCATGCCACCTGAATCACGGAAGCGATAACGCCCGCCTGGTTCGCTTAGGCCTTGGATGGTCTGCGACGAATCGCGAGTGCTCCACGCCTTGCCATATCGATGGCACTAACTCGTACTGAGAACCGGGTGCAGCACCCGATGCGAATCGGAACACATCGACCTTAGGCGCCGTTACGCCAATATGAGGCGGATCGGCAGCCTCTACCGCGACACGATCAGCACCGGCGTGCCAATCTCGACCAGGGCGTAGAGCTCCTCGACGTCGCGGCGGAACATCCTGATGCAGCCGTGACTGGCCGCCGTGCCGATGGAGCCGGTAGCAGGTGTGCCGTGAATGCGGATGCCCGATGCGTTCAGATTGAGCGCTCGGGTGCCGAGAGGGTTGTTCGGGCCGGGAGGTATCGTCTTTGGCATGTCGGCCGCCCAAGCGCTGCCAGGGTTACCCCAAGTGGGCATATAGCGCTTGGCTACGATCTCCCAGCTTCCGCGAGGAGTCGAGTAGCCCGCTTTGCCGATCGCCACGCGATACGTGCGATAGAGTTCGATGCCCTGGTACACGTCGAGCTGTCGCGTGTCGAGTCGGATCACGACAGTCGGTCCGAGGTCGTCGTCGGATACGGCAGGGGGGACCGGCACCACAGGCAGTTCCACCGAGTCCACGTCTTCGGAGATGAACGCTTCGGCGATCGATCTCACCGCTTTCTCCTGCACCGTGCGCGTTCCCTCAGCCGAAGGAGTGATCGAGATCCGATCGGCTTCGATGGTGATGGTTGCATCGACTGCCGGCGTATCCACCGCCGATGCGATGAGGGCCACACGTCGAGCAAGGGCGTCCTCGTCGACCTCGATCTCGGGAACTATCTCGTGAGTGACAGGGATGTCGGCGATTTGGCGGAGCACGCGGTCGGCTATCGTTGCGACCCGGTTGGGTTCGAATGCCTCGTCTGCGGCGCTATCGACGTCCACGCTCACGTAGCGCGCAGCATCGATTTCGAGTTCTGAAGACCCCACCCGAACGGCGACAGGAGTGAGGACGGGCTCGACGACGGTCCGTTCGATGACATTCCTGACCTCGGGTGCGGCGAGACCGCCGAGCTCGACACCGGCAACAGTCACACCGAAGGGAACGAAGTTGCGCGAGGCGTAATCATCGGCTGCTGCCCACGCCAAGCCGCCGGAAGCGGCCAGCATCGCCAGTGCCACTACCGTTAGGGTGATACGTATCAGGATGAGCCGAAGCCTCACAGCATTACCTCTCTGGGCATCGTAGCGTTCCGGTATTCTACAATGGAGTCACGCTGGATGCGAAATGGGAGACGATACGGTGAGGACCACGAAGTGAAACCCATTCTTCCAGGAGGCAGGGGCGCCGCTGTCGAGGACATCCAGCGGAGACTGCTCTCGCTGGGCTACGATCTGGGCCCCACCGGGGTGGACGGCGTCTTCCTCGGCCGCACCCGCGAGGCGATCGTGCGCTTCCAAGAGGAGAACGCTATCGACGAGGAAGGCTTCGTGGGCGAGAAGACCTGGGCCGCTCTCGTCGACGCCACCTTCGCTCTGGGCGATCGGATGCTCTACCTGCGTCTTCCCTACTTCCACGGGCGCGATGTGCAGGTGCTTCAGGGAGCTCTGAATTCCCTCGGTTTCTCATGCGGTGAAGAGGACGGCATATTCGGCGCTGCCACGGAACGTGCCGTGCGCGAATTCCAACGCAACTGCGGTCAGCCTGTCGATGGCATTGCGGGAGCGGAGACCGTTCGGACTATCGAGCATCTTCGGCATGTGTGGGACGGCAAGGAAGTGCGCGTTCCGGAGAGCGGCAGGGTCGCTCCGGGACGCATCTCCGACGTGCTTTCCCGAGTATCCATTGCGCTCGTAGCGTGTGACGTCTCCGTCGAAGACCTGACGAGCCGCGTCGTCAACCTTGCTCTTGCCACCGATGCAGGAGCCAGGGTGATTATTGCCGAGGGGGGCGATGCGCAGGCCGATGTGGTCGCCCATCTGTGTTCAGAGCAGCCTGCTGGTGAGTACAGGGAGCCGGTCGTCACCTTGTCGGCGAGCGATGATGCCCGAATGCTGGCTCAACGTATTCGCACGGCCTTGCAGGTGACGGAGTGCCATCCAAGAGAGTTGCGTTTAGTAGTGGGAGAGCTTGGGGCTGAGGACGGTCAAGACGCTCAGCGGACCGTGGTCCTCTTGCTTGACGCTCTGTGCCTTGCGCTGGCTCGATAGGTCGTTGCGTGGTAGAATCGAGCGGTTGTGACGAGCGAACTATGACAGGGGAGGAAGCTCTCTGACCTACCGCAGACTTACACCTTTGGCGGTCGTTCTCGCGGCCTTGCTGTTGTTTGGCGCGGTTCCGGCTTCTGCCGACCCCGCTTCTAGCAAGAGGGAGCAGGCGCGACAGGTCAAGCAGGAGATTGACGCCCTCGACACCGAATTAGGGATCGCTACCGAGGCCTACAACGAGGCTCGGCTTTCGCACCGGTCTCTGTTGAACGACATAGCGACCACTCAGGCACGTATCGCCGATCAGAACGAGATCATTGATTCACTACAAGACTCACTGAACGCTCGCGCGGAATCGATGTACCGTAACGGGCGTCTTTCCTTCCTTGATGTACTTCTTGGTGCTCGGGATTTCGAGCAGTTTGCAGCTACCTGGGATCTGCTGCGCACCATGGGCGAACAGGAGGCCCGAAACATCGAGGCTCTCGGACATGCCCGGGCCGAAGCGCGAGCTGCCGAGGAGAAGCTCGCCGTCCAGGAGGCCAAGGCCAAGCAAGCTGTCGAGCAGATGGCGTCCAACAAGGCTGCCATCGAGACTACGCTGGCGGCACGCAAGAGAAAGCTGTCCGGCCTCGAAGCTGAGATCGCGAGCATCGAGGCGGCTGAACGCGCACGCGCCGAGGCGGAAGCGCGCGCCGCCGTCTCGCGGAGTGTGACACCTCGCCAGCAGAGCTTCCCACCTCCCACGCGTGCTCCCCGCAGCGAGGTCGTAAACATCGCCAAACGATACCTCGGTGCCCCGTACAGGTGGGGGGCCTCCGGTCCGAACGCCTTTGACTGCTCGGGGTTCACGAGCTTCGTCTACAGCCAGGTGGGAGTGTCACTACCTCATTCCTCGCGAGCACAGTACGGGGTGGGCGAGAAGGTTTCGCGAGCCGATCTGCAACCTGGCGATCTGGTATTTTTCGGCTCACCGATTCACCATGTAGGTATCTATGTAGGCGGCGGGCAGTACATCCACGCGCCGAGGACGGGGGACGTGGTCAGGATAGACTCGCTTGGTGCTCGGCGTAACTATGTGGGAGCGACTCGTCCATAGGGGATTGCGAGTTACTCGGCCCCGTGTACGATATGCTTGTCGGAGAAGTCCGGCGAGGACACCGGAGTGAGATTCCATGCCTGAGATTCGAGAGCTTCTCGCCATGATGGCAAAGAGAGGCAGTTCGGACCTCCACATCAAGGCCGGCAGCCCTCCTGCCATCAGGCTGAACGGCAAGCTTATCGTCTTGCAGGAGATGCAGCCGCTTGTCGCCGAAACCACTAGAACACTCGCTCTCAGCCTGATGGACGATCGCCAGAAGGCTTCTTTCGAGAATCATCGTGAGGTGGACTTCGCCTATTCCCTTTCGGGTGTGGGCCGATTCAGGGTCAACGTCTACCATCAACGGGGTAGCGTCGGCGTGACAATGCGACGTGTGGCCACGGATCGCTCTTCGATAGAAGAACTCGGTCTACCTTCGGTCTTACGTCGATTGGCCGATGAGCCCCGCGGCCTCGTGCTTGTGACGGGTACCGCAGGGTCAGGCAAGACCACTACACTTGCGGCCATGATCGACCACATCAACTCGACTCGCGAGGGTCACATAGTCACCATCGAGGACCCGATCGAAGTCTTGCACGCTGACAAGAAGTGCATCATCAGCCAGCGCGAGATCGGTATCGATACAGGGAGCTATGCCGATGCACTGCGTCACGTCGTGCGTCAAGACCCGGATGTGATCTTCATCGGCGAGATGCGCGACCACGAGACGGTTGCGGCAGCCTTGACTGCGGCGGAGATCGGCAACCTAGTCTTCTCCACTCTGCATACCATCGACGCAACCGAGACCATAAACCGCATCATCGACTTCTTCCCACCTTACCAGCAGAAACAGATTCGCCTGATGCTATCCTCAACGCTCAAAGGCATAGTCTCCCTTCGTCTGCTTCCCTCAATCAACGGAGGTCTTATTCCTGCGGTCGAGATCATGGTCAACACGGGTACGATTCGCGAGTACATCAACGACCCGGACAAGACGCACATGATTCGCGACGCCATGGAAGAAGGCGAGTACTATGGCATGCAGACCTTCGACAAGGCGTTACTCGAGCTCTACGTCGACCGGCAGATAACTCTCGATGACGCGATGGCCATGGCGCACAACTCGCATGACTTCAAGATCAAAGTGCGGCAGTTGGACGTCGATCCTCAACGCGCAGCGGAGAGCGGCATCTACTGAGGTTCTTCTGCCTGCGTGGCCGCCGTGCCAGGCCGCACGATTCTGAGAGCGATCCAGGCACCCGCCAATGCACCGATAGTGTCGAGACCCCAGTCTGCGATGTCAGGGACGCGCCCAGGCACGAAAGCTTGATGAATCTCGTCGGTGACGCCGTAAAACGATGCTAAGAGAACCGCATAGGCGAAGGCCCGGGAAGAGTCTGCGGTCTCGTGCATAAACGCCCTGAAGAGCAGCGCTCCGAGCACGGCATACACGATAAGATGACCGTAGGTCCCCGCTCCGCTGGGAACCGCCGATCCCGGCAATGAAGAGAATCCGAAGATCACTCCCATCCAAATAACGGACATGGCCCATGCGCTGCGGCGCGATAGGTTCGTAAGGATTCCTTCGTTCAAGCGCCTGCCTCACTCGAGTTTGTATCGTAGCTGGTAGATGAGTCTATCATGTCGTTGTTAGAATCGGCTGCGGGTGTCAGAGTGGATTGCCCTCTCGACAGACTGTGAAGAAGGAGACTGGATGCAGCGGCGCACCGCGATCGTTGCCGTGGCGGTGTCGGCGGCGTGCTTCGGCACCCTGGCGGTGTTCGCGAGTCTCGCCTACGAGCGAGGGGCCGAACCGCTGCAACTGCTTGCATGGCGATTCGGTGCTGCAGCAGTGCTGCTCTCTGTCTACGTCGCCTTGACACGGCCGACTTCGCTGAGGGTCCCGTTGGCCGATGTCGGGCGTTTCGCAGCGATATCGATCCTTGGCTATGGGTCTGCATCGCTGTGCTTCTTCTTCGCCCTTCGCTACGCCGACGCATCGGTGGTCGCGGTACTCCTGTATACCTATCCAGCGATCGTCGCGGTCTTCGGTGCGGTGACCAAGATGGAAATTCTGGACAGCGGGCGTGTGTTCGGGGTGGCGATCGCCTTCATCGGCTGCATCCTTGTAGTCGATCCGTTGACGGCTGCAGGTGGAGTGCATCCTCTTGGAGTGGCACTTGGGCTGGGCGCGGCGGCCGGGTATGCGAGCTTCACCATTCTTTCTCATCGTTGGATGCCCGGTAGATCCCGCTCGGTGCTCGTGACGTATGTCTTCGGTGTCACGGCTTTGCTGGTCGTATCCGTCGCCGCCGCCACTGGTGCCGCTCTCGCTCCCGTGGGATGGGGATGGGAGATGTGGGCGTTGATGGCGGCGATAGTGCTGCTCCCGACTTTTGCGGCAGTAATTCTCTATCTCAGAGCACTCTCCCGCATCGGGACCGGACAGGCGTCGCTGATCTCCACGTTCGAACCGGTCTTCACCATCGCGCTGGCCGCCGTGGTCCTCGGTGAACGACTATCGGCAGTGCAGGGAGTAGGAGCAGCCCTGGTGCTCGCCGGTGTTCTGACAGCCGAGCTTAGGGCCAGACGAGCCGAACAGCTGCCGGTCGTCTAGGAGGCCAGAGGTCTGCTGAGCCGAGCCGAGACACACGTGTCTTTCTCATACACCGGTCTCGTCTGCGGCATCGGCTCGAACAGGCTCATTCGCGTGCTAACATGAGGGGCGCCCACGCGATTACTGGTGGTAGTGGGCTCTGTGCCAAGACCCTTCGGGCTGTCCGTGTCTTTGTGGTTCCAAGGGTCTTCGCGCAGATAGCGCACTAGGTATTCGGAGTAGGTATTCTGAGTCGGAGGATGTCGGTGGACCACTATCGGACGCTGCAAGTCATGCAAGACGCCGAGCCCGAGGTGATCGAGAAAGCATATCGTGCACTGTGCTTCAAGCATCATCCCGACAGAGTGCCCGAGCACAGACGCCACGCCGCCAACGAGCGCATGAAGCGGATCAACGAAGCCTACCGCGTGTTGAGCGATTCCTCGGCACGCAGAGCCTACGACCGCAGGCTCCCCTCAGGCTCCCATCCGGGTGCGTGGGAGCAGTTCATGTCCAAGGGACTCGTGGGGATGTTCCTGGACCGGGTGATGTCCGAGAGGTGAATAGGTGCCACGTCAGGCCGAGGGGCCTCAGAGCATCTCTTGGACTGCGCGCAGAATACCGGGGTAGGAGACCGCTCCGTCGTAGACAGGCACACCCTCGATCGCCGTCACTGGGTAGAGCAAGCCCCGGGCCTCGATCTCCTCGATCAAGCTGGCGTGCTCGGCGCGCACTGAGAGGTCCTGCACGTTGCGATAGTGTATCCGGGCCAGCCCGCCGAAGCGACACTCCAGTTCGTTGCCGATGAGAGCAGTGATCTCCTCCGGAGACCACGACGGGCCTCAACCTCCACTGAAGCAAGCGCTCGATGCTGCGCTATCGAACACCTCTACGGTGACCTTGCTCGCACTCATGGACGACCCCTCTCGGTCAACGTGTGACTATCCAGATCCGGCGATGGGCGAATTATACCCCATGGGGTATGGTGGATATCACCAAAACGCCGCCGCTGCACACGCACTCTGAGGAATCCTCGGCTGCGTGCTGATAGTATTGTCCGGTCCAGCGATTCTTGCACGGAGCTGATCTCGACTGGTTGGTCGCCTCCCTCTTAAGGTGGTGAGCCGAGAGTGTCCGACACAGCCGATCGTCTTATCGCAGCGGGACTTGTGCTGCCCGCAGCGCCAGCGGTGCTCGGGGATTACCTTCCCGCTCGTCGCGTGGACCGGCTGGTCTTCACGGCCGGGCAATTGCCGCTGTCAGGTGGCGACTTGCTTGCGGTCGGTCGGGTGGGCGTCGAGGTTACTCTACAGGTCGCCTCGGAGTGCGCCCGGATTGCAGCCCTAAACGCGCTTGCGGCGGCATCGACTGTTTGTGATCTGGATGAGGTGGACGCGGTCATCAAGCTGGTCGGCTATGTCGCCTCGGCCGAAGGATTCGATCAGCAGCCAGCTGTGGTCGATGGCGCGAGTTCGGTGATGCTTGTGGCCTTTGGCGAGAACGGACGCCATTCGCGTGAAGCCGTCGGGGTTTGCCAGTTGCCCAAGGGCTCTCCTGTCGAGGTATCGCTCGTTCTAGCTCTCGGCGTAAGGTAAACGCGATGCAGCACAAGGGCGATTGGAGCAGGAGCGGGGTATTCCTCGGCGAAATATGGTGTCACGGGCCCCTCTCTCACTACGGTTCGCCAGGAATTCTCTATTGAGCAAAGAGGCGTGTTTGACTATCGTAATCTGAGCGGGGGCATGGTGCTGCGTTTCACAGGCATGTCATGGCCTGAGAGGCCGAGCGAGGGGAGATGTCTATGGCGAGGATATCCTTGGCCGGATTCAAGGATCCGATCCGTCGGCCGCGCTACATCATCTGGACCGGAGTAGTGGTTCTGGCACTGGCTGCGGTCGTCACGGTCGCGCTCGGCGCCACGTCTACCTACTGGTTCTGTGCGTCAGTGTGTCACAAGGTCCAAGACGACACCATCATCTCCTACGACAGGTCGTCCCACTCGAAGGTCTCTTGCATGGCGTGTCACATGCCAGTAGGCCTGGACCCGGTAGGTTTCGTCATAAAGA
>PWVH01000126.1 GCA_003563465.1 Coriobacteriaceae bacterium
AAGGCCCTCGGGCATCGTCGGAACCTTGACCACGATGTTTTCGTGCAACGCCGCAAGCTCGACGCCCTCAGCCACTATCTCGTCTCGGGTGAGCGTCACCGTCTCAGCAGAGACTGGCCCGTCGACGATGTCGCAGATGCGAACGACGTGCTGATGGAAATCGGCAAGCTTGCCGCCTTCACGAGAGTAGAGGGAGGGGTTGGTGGTGACACCGGATAGCACACCCCAGCTCGCCGCCTCCTCGATCTCGGATATGTTGGCGGTATCCAAGAAGAACTTCACTGTGCCTCGCTTCCTTCTAAGTCATCGTGCCCGAACGTGACGCAACGTCTCACTCATCGACAAGCACGAGGTTGACGACGTGTTCTAGCGTATCGGCCACCGTCTGATCGAGCTGGTGGCTGTGAATGACCGGGATGTGGTGCTCCCGGGCTAGATCCTCTATGTAATGGCCCAGCATCCGGATGTTCGCGAAGTTCGCACGGTACCGCTCGAACGGCCGGAGCCCGTCTGTTTGAACCTCGCGTATGTAGAAGTGGCTGCGATGAGCGTCTTCGTCTTCGACGGCGATGACTATCTGCACCACCCGGGCATCGGGAAAGTCCGCAGACTCTATATAGCCCGGAACCAGATGCACGCCTTCGATGACAAGGCTCACGCCCTCCCTCATGCTCCGCTCAATGAGCGCCTTCACCCCTGTCGCGACGACGGCGGCCTGCTCGCGGAATCCGACTACTACGGGGTTGGCTCCATGAGGTGTCGGAACTCTCAGACTGCGCCACGCATCGAAGGCACTCTCGTGCAGTGCGGGCATGAGGTCTTGCGTAAAGATACCACGCATTACCTCCCTGATGGAATCCGTCGATACGAAACGCGTTATGCCGAGGCGGTGCGCCACCTCGGCGGCGATCGTGGATTTTCCCACACCTGTCGTGCCGCCAATGAGTATGATCACCGGCGAATCAAGCTTGCTCATCGCCGCAAGACGCCGGTAACGGTCGGCGAACTCGGGAGTCGTCATTCTTTCTAGATACTCTTCGGCGAGGTCCTTGAGCCGGTTCATGGTGATGGAGAGCTCGCCTCGGTTGCGCAGGTCGTTCTGAATGGCCTCGGCCACCTCGTACGCCATGCTCGGCGGCAGGCCCGTGGCCGTGAACGACTGAGCAAGCAGGCCTTTGGAGAAAGGCAATCCGTGGCGCTTGTCGGAAAGGGTGATGGTCTTGGTCTTGGGCACCGTCGTCACGCACCTCTGACAGAGCCGCGATCCATAGCGAGCCTGGACGCTTCGTCCAATGCGTCGTCGAGATCTTCACCGTCGACGAGAACGGGGACGTTGTCGCATAGCACGGTCGGCACGCCCGCTTCCTCGCCTGCCCCGGCCACCACATCGATCGCGGCGGCTTTCAGCTCCGTGAGTAGCAGGTCGTACTGACCCGCGTGCCGGACCATGTCTTGCCTGAGCAGTTGGCGATTCGAAAGGTGCGGGCTGGCCCCTACCACAGTGCATCCATGTTCGCTCTCGAGATGACCGGCGAGCTTGCCGAGCACCCCCTCCGGGGCCGTGGTCGCGAAGAACACGCGCGCTCCCTCAACCGGCTCTATCGGCGACGGCCGAAACGTCGTTACCGCCACGGGTATCCCAGGTCGAATCTCCCGGACTGCCGCAAGCACCGCAGCTACCTCCTCTTCCGACGCGTTCGGCTCCTCGGCAGTAGCTAAGACGACCGCATCGGCCCGGCCCAGACGGTACGGTCCGAAGTAGTCGCGCACGTAGGTCAGTCCACGACCGGCGCCCACTACGAGTACCGTCGCGTCAGCGTGAACGGGCGGAATCGCAGCTCCGGAGCCCTCGAGCACGAGCAGTTCCTTGCCGAGGGAGTCTGCAAGCCGTGCCCCCTCTGCCACGTTGCTGAAGAAGGTCTCTCCGGCCATGCCTCCGCCGCAGCGACGGCAGCCCACCGTGGTAACACGGCTCATGACCGCATCCTCGTAGTTGTCCGAAGAAGCGTGCTTGCCTTGCCGGGCGAGTTCTATCAAGTCCGGTGTAGTGAGTGCGACCTCATCACCACGAATGAGTTCGGGTTCGCTCGGTCCTCCACGACCCATCGCCAGGACCACTATGTCCCGCCCTTGGGCCTTCAGATGCCGGGCCAGATAGGCGGATACTGCCGTCTTGCCCACACGTTTCCCGGTGCCTATGAGACCCAGTGTCGGAGTATGGGTTCGCTGGCGAGTGTTTGGAGGCGAGAAATGGAAGTCCGCTCCCCGGTACTCGACTCCACGCGCGAGAGCTATTCCGGCAAGCCGGAACCTGTCCGACGATGTGACGATCGGTTCGTCGGAAAGATCGACCACCGCCGCCGGCTCGTAGCGCTCTATGGCCGCGGCTAGCGCCTCCTCGGCAGTTTCGGCAGTGACCAGCGGGACGCCGTAGGTATCGTGTCCCGAGTCGAGGTCGACCTTTTCCGTGCCGCCAAGGAACGCCGCCGCGACGACATCGTGTTCGCCGCCGAGCGCCGCTAGCGCGAAACGCACGACAGGCGGATAGTGCTCCCCGTCTATGAGCGCGACCACTCGCATCATACCGGCGCCTCCGACATCTCCGGACGCCAACGGCAGTAGCGTCTATGCACATCACGAAAGTCCGCCACGCACTCCGGCTCGGTGAACGGTTCCTTCAACATGACCAGAACACGAGCCATGTCGTGGACTTCGATGATGTTGTAACAGGGACGGACCTTGCCGCGCAGACGGTGCGAACAGGCCGTCCCGGCGTTCACGATCAGCATGTCCTCGAGTCTCCATACGTTGGGCACGTGCTTGTGACCGCAGAGCACGACATCGGTCCCGCAGTTGGAGAGCACGCGCAACAGGTCACCGGCATCGTAGACGATGTTGCGTTCGCGCCCCGTACCGGGCACGGGCACGAGATGGTGGTGCATACAGACCACCTTGAACTCTTCCGGCTCGCTGAAACGCTCCTCTATCCATCGGTAGCGCTCGCGTCCGACTCGACCGCTGTCGAGATCGGGTTCGGACGAGTCGATGCCGAGAAAACGCATTTCGTCGACGATCAGCTCGCTGCTCCGGGCTCCCATGAGTTCGGTGAAGTGCTCGTCGCCGACGTTTCGGGAATCGTGGTTGCCCATCAGCACAAGGCGGTTCGGGCACTTCAGACGGTCGAGCAGGCGTTGTGCTTGCTTGAACTCCTGCCTGAAGCCCATGTCTGTCAGGTCTCCCGTGACGACCACGACATCCGGACTCAACTCGTTCAGTTCGTCCATCACGCGTGTCGCGAGGCTCGGGATGTGATAGCGCGATCCGCAGTGCAGATCCGAGATATGCGCTATGACGAAAGGTGTACCCTGCTTCACGGTTCCTCCTTGCCGGCTTCTTACCTGGGCAGCGTCCGGCGCATCGCATCGGCGTCGAGCGAGAGTGCGTCTAGACCTGGAAAGCGACTAGCGAAACCGATCAGGGCTCGGAGCAGGTCGGTGTAGTCCCGCTCGCGATAGATGACGACCCTCGGCTCGCCCACTATCCCGCCGAGTTCCGCAGCTCTGTCCAGCGCGTCGTTGAACGTGCCGAGGGAGTCCACAAGGCCCATCTCCTTGGCCTGAATGCCAGACCATACCCACCCGGTCGCCATCTCTTCGACCTCTTCTTCAGGCAGATTGCGGCCCTCGGCGACTATGCGCACGAACTCACGGTAGGCGATATCGACCTGCTCTTGGAAGAGCGCGGTTTCGGTTTCGGTGAGGCTGCGCCACGGACTGCCGACGTCCTTGTACTCTCCGGCGGTGATGACCGTGAACTTGATGCCCAGCTTGTCCAGCAACTCCTCTACGTTGGGAATCTCCGCTATGACACCTATACTTCCCACAGCCGAGGTCGGAGCTGCGATTATCTCGTCGCACTGCGTGGCCACCATGTACGCGCCGGATGCTCCGACATCACCTATGCTCACGACGACAGGCTTCTCGACTCGAGCCATCTCCATCGATATCTCCTGAGAGGCGGCGACCGTCCCCCCGGGAGAGTCCACGCGGATCACTATCGCTCTGACCGATGGATCCTCCTCGGCCCGTTGTATCTGATCGACGAAGCGCTCGGGGGTGATGATCCCGTCGTATATGGAGCCCGTGCCGGCGATGATCCCGTCGAGGTGGATGAGAGCCACCGCATCACCGGACACCCATCTTGTAGGACGGCTGTCGAGAACTGAGACGAAAGTCAAGGCCGAGCATGCGAACGCCGCGAAAAGCAACACGGCCACCGCGCCGATGAACCATCTCCAACCCGCGCTCGATCGCTGCGCGCCCGCGCCGCCCTCACCCGTAAGCGACGGCGAATCGTCTGGGACGTCTTGCCTGGCAGACCTGGTGCCCTGTTCTTCCATGAGGTTCCTCCGCACAATGAGCGTGTCGGGCGACGACGATGGAGTGGCGGTGACTGATATATTCCCCGACCAGAGCAGGACCGGTCAACAGGCGGGTGTACGGCATGGGTGAGTGACCTCGACCATCCAAGCCAGATAGGGCTGGTCCTAGACCACCCGGCGGACCGCTCCGATGCGATCGATTCCCGATACCGAAGGGGGGTGGCGAGCCTCCGATTCGCCAATGACCGGCGCGACTGTCGCAGCTACCTCGAGTGCGGCCGACAAGGCAGAGTCATCGTCTGAAGCGGCGACAAGACCGACGACCGTGGGACCCGCGCCAGAAAGCACGGCACCGACCGCACCTGCCCCGATAAGCGCTTCGCGTACTTGCGCGAGATCTGGAACCGCCATCTGCCGATAGGGCTCGTGTATGCGGTCCGCAAGACCGGCGCTAAGCGCCTCGATGTCCCCGAGTGCCATGCCTGCGGCGAGCAACCCGGCTCTGCCGCTGCTGAACGCAGCATCCGCGTGAGGGACTTCCGGGGGGAGCAACGCCCTGGACTCTGTAGTGGCAAGAGGAGCCGCAGCGCGTAGGATCACGGCAGCCAGCCCCGTGGCTGGATCGACCCTTACGCACCTGGGCTCGTGGTCGCGCCAGCACAGAGTGAATCCACCGAGCAGAGCTGCAGCCACGTTGTCGGGATGCCCTTCGAGTTCGTCACCGAGAACAAGCATCTCGTCAGAGGACAGCCCGGCGTCGACCAGTCTGTCGGCAAGCAACAGTCCGCCTACGATGGCCGCCGCAGACGAGCCCAGTCCCTCACCACAGGGTATGGCGTTCTCGCAGCGGATGCTTGCGGCGAGATCGGGACGACCTGCTTCGCCGAATACGCGCGCCATCGCTCTGGCAACATCGTTGTCCGCTCCGCTGGACAGCGTGTTCGCGCCCTCGCCATTCACCTCGACCGACCAATCCTCGGCGAGATTGGCGAAGAACCGATTGTGAAGGCTTAGGGCGAGCCCGAAGGAATCGAAGCCGGAACCGAGGTTGGCACTAGTTGCTGGAACGATGGCGCTTGCCGTTCTCACAACTGCGCTCCTAGAATTCTTCCACGCGCAGCATGGTGCCGATCGACTCGACCACGTCGAGCACCTCGATCTCGGAAAGAGCCGCGAGCACGGCGTGTTCGGTCGCGCGATGGGTGACATAGACGATCTCTGCGGTAGGCGCGTCGTCGGTCTTTTGGATGACGCTGGCCAGCGACACGCCGTGATCGCCGAACACCTTCGCGACGGAGGCAAGAACGCCGGGACGGTCTAGGACGAGCATCCGGAGATAGTAGGCGGTCTCGAGGTCTCCGATGTCACGCACCGGCAACTCCTCGTTGCACGTGCAGCCGACGAGACCGAGGCATCCGCTCCTGATGTGACGTGCCACCTCGATCACGTCGCCTACGACGGCACTCGCCGCGGGCAGGGAACCGGCGCCTTCGCCGAAGAACATCGTCTCGCCGACCGCATCGCCTACGACATAGATGGCGTTGTAGACACCGTTTACGCTCGCAAGCGGATGACTCATCGGAATCATCGTGGGATGGACACGGATGTCGATGCCGCTGTCAGTACGGGACGCAATGGCGAGGAGCTTGACCGCGTAGCCCATCTCGGCTGCATAGGATATGTCACCTGGAGTTAGCGAGCGGATGCCCTCTGCAGGAACATCGGACATTACCACACGGCTGTTGAAGGCGATCGAGGCGAGAATCGAAATCTTGGCGGCTGCGTCGTGACCGTCGACATCCGCCGTGGGATCGGCCTCTGCGAAGCCCTTGTTCTGGGCCTCAGCCAGCGCCGAATGGTAATCGAGACCGTCTTCGGCCATTCTGGTGAGCATGTAGTTCGTCGTCCCATTCACTATGCCCATGACACTCGTGATCTCGTTGGACACCAAGCAGTGCTTAAGCGGACTGATGATCGGGATACCTCCGCCGACCGACGCCTCAAAAGCTATGTCCACACCGCTGGAAGCCGCGGCTTCCATCACCTCTTGACCGTGGGTCGCCATGAGCGCCTTGTTGGCAGTGACCACGCTCTTGCCCGCTGATAGCGCCGCGAGGACCAACTCGCGTGCCGCACCGGTGCCACCGATGAGCTCGATCACGATGTCGATGTCTGGATTCTCGATAAGCTCGGTGGCGTCTTCCGTGAACGACGCCTCTGACAGGCCGAGGCGCCGCGCACACTCTGGATCGCGATCGACGAAGCGAGTGAGCGCCACCTCGACCCCTGCGCGACGACGGAAGTCCTCGCCGTGACGCTGGAAGATCTCCACGACGCCGGAGCCGACTGTGCCAAGGCCGATAAGGCCTACTTTCACGGTACGCATGGAAGCCCTCCGGATCGAATAGGTAGACCGAGCTTGCCCTTCGCCGGTCTCGGGGTATTGTACCCGAGTCGCAACGCTGACGGATGCGCCGTGACTGCGATGTGCGCGACTCCTGGTGCAACGCCCCGTGCGACTCCTAGTTCAACGCCCCGTGCGATGCCCGGTGCGACGTCCGGTGCGCCACCCGGTGAGCCATCCGACGTGCATGCGATGGAGCCGACTCGGGGATACACTCTCGCAAGGAGGCGTCTTAGAGCAAGTGGAAACCCTGTCAGCCATAGCACCGTTTGCCATCGCGGGTTCTATCCTGCCCACATGGACGATAGTCGTCATCGCACTGCTCGGCACGGCAAGACCAGTTGCGAACGCGACGGGATTCATCCTCGGCAATGCCGTGTTCCGCATGCTGTTCGGATCGGCCGTGCTCTTCGTACTGCCCCTTCCCGACAGCGAGAGTTTCCGGCTTGACTCGGGAGTTTGGGATGCGCGTCTCGTGGTCTTGATCGGCGTGGCGCTACTCATCCTCGCAGCATGGGTATGGACCCGACGAACCGATGACAAAGCCGAGGGATGGGTAGAACGTGCGGAGCGGATCACGCCGAAGACATCGTTTGCTGTAGGGTTCGCGTCAGTTGCGATGCCCGGAGTACAGTACGCCTACATTCTTGGCGGACTGGCAGCGATCATGGAGACGATTCCTGAAGCTTCCGGCAAGCTTTTCGCCCTCGCCGTCTTCGTGGTCCTGCTTCAGTGGATGCTCGCACTTCCGATAGTCGTCTACGTCGTATACCGCCAGGGCGCCCAGCGGGTCTTGTCGCGCATGAAGAAGTGGCTCAAGGCAAACGGGCAGAAGCTCGTGGCCGGCATCCTCGGCCTGGCGGGGACATATCTGACCGTTGCGGGAGTCTTCCAGTGGGTAGGCTGAGCGGCTGCGAAGCCGTTTAGTCGACCTCGCAGCGCATCAAGTCCTCGTAGGTCTCGCGTAGCACCGACCATCGCCACCGGCCGTCGCCGACGAACACCACCCCCGGACGAACCTGCTTGTTGTAGTTGCTCGCCATCGACTGACAGTACGCGCCCGTCGCGCAGACGCAGAGAACGTCACCGACCTCGGGGCATTGCAGCGGGGCGTCGTTGACGACGATGTCACCGCTCTCACAGTGCTTGCCGGCGACAGTGGCCACCATCTCGCGTGGCTGGTCGGCCTTGTTGGCGATCAGTGCTTCGTAGTGCGCCCCGTAGAGCGAAGTCCGTATGTTGTCGGACATTCCGCCATCGACTGCCACGTATGTACGAACGTCGGGAATCTCCTTTATCGAGCCCACCTCGTACAGCGTGACGCCGGCGTTGGCCACTATAGAGCGGCCCGGCTCGACCGCCATCCTCGGAACGTCGAGTCCGTGTCTTTCGCACTCCTCTTTGATGCCGTCGACCACCACCTTGCCGAAGTCTTTGATGGTCGAAGGCTCGTCGGGCGCGCCGTAGGCTACACCTAGTCCCCCGCCCACATCGAGCATGCGGACCGCTTCGCCGGTCTCGTTTTCGATCCGGCTCATGAACTCGACCATCACCTCGATGGCCCTGGCAAAGCTGTGAAGTGCAAAGATCTGAGAGCCTATATGCATGTGTAGGCCATCGAACTCGATCCCGGGCAGTTCGATAGCCCGCTTCACCGCCTCCATCGCAAGTCCCTGGTTGAGCCCGAACCCGAACTTGGAGTCCTCGGCTCCGGTCATGATGAAGTCGTGCGTGTCGGCCTGGATTCCGGGGGTCACCCGAATGAGCACCTTCTGCGTCACTCCACGATCGACTGCCAGAGCGCTTAAGCGCTTCATCTCCACGAAGTTGTCG
>PWVH01000108.1 GCA_003563465.1 Coriobacteriaceae bacterium
CGCATGAGCGATTACGTGGGAGGGTTGCTTCCCTTCGCAACCCTCGCACGCACCGCTCATGCCAAGCCGAAAGGGAATCTACTACCTAGCCCATACGTCCCAACGCCCTCGGCCCGACCTATACGCCCCAGCGTATACGCCCTAGCCCATAGGCTGCCTCAGCCCGTGCGTACGAAAGGAGCTGCAATGTCTTCGGCAAGCACTACCTCGACTGAAGCCCCGGCAACCAAAGTCTCCTTCGAAGACATCGTTTCCGCCGAAGAAGACCGCTTCGTGATCGCACAACTCTCCGACCTGCACTGCGGGGATCCGCGCTACGACCAGCATCTGCTCGACACCGTCATCGACCAGGTCAACCATCTTGCGCCCGATCTCGTAGCCGTCCCGGGTGATCTGACCGTCCACGGCTATCGTGACGAGTTCGAAATCGCCAAAGCTCAGTTGGACAGGATAGAGTGCCCGGAGGTACTGGTGATTCCCGGCAATCACGACAGCCGAAACGTCGGCTACCTCCACTTCATCGACCTGTTCGGCGAGCGTTGGGACTGCCGCGAACTGACCTTTGGCGCCGAGTCCTCACCTGTCGGGTGCGAGAGGGTACGTGTGGTCTCGGTCGACTCGAGCAAGCCCGATCTCAACGACGGTGAGATCGGCCGCCACCGCTACGAGTGGCTCACCAAACAGCTCGAAGGCGAGGAGATGTTTACGGTGGTCGCCGTCCACCACCACCTGGTGGGCATCCCGGGCACCGGCCGCGAGCGCAACATCGTCCTCGACGCGGGTGACATGCTGCAGATACTGGACCGCTACTCGGTCGACCTCGTACTCGCAGGTCACAGGCACGTACCTTACGCCTGGCAGCTGAACGGCACGCTCATCGTGACGAGCGGAACCGCATGCACGTGGCGCACCCGCGGCGAGATGCCGCCTTCGTACAACATCGTGACTGTGACTCGTGCGGAGATCGAGGTGGCGATCGTGCCGCTCGATGATGAGGGCGTGCCTCGCGTCGAACGCTTCGCTCGCCGCAAACGCTAGCCCGCCGCCTCCGGCCGCCCGCCGCGGGCCCGCCCGGCGCCAGCACACCTAGTCGAGTCGGACTTCGAGCACCTGTCCCGGGCTGTAGTCGTGAAGCGTATCCCGGATGCCGATCTGACACTCGCCGCAGTCGGAGGCATCCGAGGTGATCACCAGAAGGTCCTGTGTCACCTCTAGCTCCAGCCACATCGCCCTGTAGCGGACCGACATCTTCATCTTCGTGACGTCACTCGGCAGGACGGGGTTGAGCCAGAGCACCCCGCCACGTGGCTCCAGGCCGGTGTAGCAGTGCTGCACCAGATCCACGGTTCCAGCCATCGCGCCTAGGTGCACTCCCTCCGAGGTGGTCCCGCCCTGAATGTCGGAGATGTCGCTTTCCAGCGCCTCGGTCAGAAGACTCCAAGACTGCTCACGATCGCTTCTGGACAAGACCCAGGAGGGCACGATACCGCTGAGTGTCGAGCCGTGCGACGTGCGCGTGATGTAGTAGTCGATGTTGCGCTCCACCATATCCGGGTCCCACTGGTAGCCAAGCCGCTCGAAGAGCTCCTCCAGCCGCTCGGTCGAAAGAAGGTAGAAGAGCATCAACACGTCGGCTTGTTTGGACACCTTGTAGCGGTTAGTAGTATCGCCCTCGGCATGCAATATGCGGTCGAGTCTCTTGATGTCGCCATACTTGCTGCAGTAGTTCATCCAGTCGAATTCTTCGAGGTCCTCGTATCCTTCGAACTGGCTGATGATGCCGTCATCGTGGAAGGGAATCTTGAGCTTGCGGCTGATCTCGTCCCACTCTTCGAGTTCCTCAAGTTCCAGCGACAGCCGCTCCCATATCTCACGAAGCCGGTGCGGTCTTAGCAGGTCGAGAGCCTCTTTCGCCCGGCATAGCGTCCAGGCCGCCATGATGTTGGTGTAGGCATTATTGTTGAGGCCAGGTTCCTCGGCGTCCGGGTATGCATCGTGGTACTCGTCCGGCCCCATGACGCCGTTTATCTCGTACCGGTCCAGAGCTCGGTTGTAGGTAGCGATACTCGCCCAGAAGCGTGCGATCTCTACGAGCATCTCGGTTCCGCAGTAAGCCATGAACTCCTGATCGTCGGTCGTCTGGTAATAGGACCATATGTTGTAGGCGATCGCGATGTTGACGTGCCGCTGATGATGCGAGTTGTCGGGTTTCCACTCGCCTGACACCGGATTGAGGTGATACGTCTGAGTCTCCTCGGCGCCGTTGCTCCCGCTCTGCCAGGGATAGAGCGCCCCGGCATGGCCTTCGACGTATGCGAGCCAACGCGCCTCGTTCAGGCGCCGATAGCGGTACATGAGCAGCGCACGCGTGAGCCCGGGCAGCCGCAGGTTCATCAGAGGGAAGATGAACATCTCGTCCCAGAAGATGTGGCCTCGGTATGCCTCGCCGTGAAGCCCGCGTGCTGGTACTCCGACATCCATGTCGATCGAGTTGCCCGAAACCGTCTGCAGCAGATGCAGAATGTGCAGGTTAAGGACCATGCCCACACGGTCGCCGTTTCCCGACTCCACCGATATCGAGAAGCGCCGCCACAGGTGATCCCATACCAGCACGTGGAAGACGAGCAGCTCGTCGAAGTCGCGACATCTGCCGGCATGCTTGCGAGCCTCTTCGAGCGGCTCGGAGATCGCCATGTCTCGCGACCCGAACACGGCCACGATCTTTTCGACGGTCACCGGCTCGGCCTCTTTGGCCTCGATAGCGAACTCGCAGTTCACCCGGCCCGGTTCTGTCGTGTTCTCGAACTCCGGCTCCACTCTCTCCTCGGCTACGGAGACCTTAAGCCGCGCCGCGACCGCGACCCTGAGATGCGACTGGTTCGTCTCGACCGCAAGCCAGGACAGCGCCCCTTCGAAACCCTCCTCGCGCGGCTCGAGGTGCTTGGAGTCGAGTTGGAGATAGCGCTCGACTCCGGTGTTCTCGACCGTGCCATCGATTCCCGAGCGGAACTCGATGGTCCCGGACCAATCCTCGGGCAACACGGTCGTCTCCAGGGCGGCGAGGTGCCGGTGCTTCATGTGCGCAAACCGTCTCTGCGCCACGGCGGTCGTGCGACCCTCTCGGTCTCGCACGCGAACCCTTCGGCTCAAAACCGCCTTCTTGATGTCGAGCTCTTGGACGTACTCGAGGATCTCGTAGTCTCCGGAATCGAGGTCGAACCAGGCGCCGTCTGCCGGTCTGAACGTCAGCGGCAGCCAGTTCGGCATGTTCACCATCGACTCGTTGGATACCTCTCTGCCGTGCAGGTGGGTGGTAAGCCGATTGAAATACCCGCCGATGTAGGTGCCGGGATAATGATATGGGCCAGCCGAGGACTCCGGCGCGGCCCCGCGCGTGGCCATGTAGCCGTTTCCGGTGGTGCACAGCGCTTCGCGAAGACGCTCGTCTTCAGGCTCGTACGTGTCGTAGGTGAGAGTCCACACGTTCACTTCGCACCACCCTTCGCCGTCTCGTGGATGCGCTCGAGCACCAGGCCCACATCCTCGGTCTCTGGCACGCGGTACTCTGCCATGGTCGGGCGCTCGTCTGATCCCACCACGATCGCCAGTCCTCGGCCGCGCACCACAGAAAACGCGTCTTCGTCGGTAAGGTCATCGCCGATGTAGACCGGAGCGTACGACTCATCGGTCATGCCGAGGCTGTCCAGCACCCATTGAACCGCCCTGCCCTTGTCCCAATCGATATCCGGGCGCAGTTCGAAGACCTTCTTGCCGCCAGTCTTGCGCAGAAGAGGCTGTCGGGCGAGCTCCTCATCGACCGCCCGCTCGACTTCTGCGACTTGCGCGTCATCGACCTGCCGGTAGTGAACGGCAATCGCGTACTTCTTGCGCTCGATCCGCGCTCCTGCAACGCCGGCCACGCCCTGCGCAAGCCTCTCCTCCGCCTCGGCAAGCGGGTCCAAGAAGCGCTCGAACTCGCCTGCACGCTCCTGGCGGATCTCACGCCCTTCGGGCACCACGATATCGAATCCGTGGCTGCCTAGGTACAGCGCTTCGTCAACCGCGACCTGCTCGAGCACGAACGCCACGTCGCGGCCGCTGACGATACCGACCAGGCAGGTGCGTGCCAGGCGTCGTATCCTTTCACGCATCTCCGCGTCCAGCAGGGCATCTTCGGGCCGCTCGACGATGGGAGTCAGAGTGCCGTCGTAGTCGAGGAATACAGCCGGCGTCCGGCCGCCGATCCTGGCAGCCGCCTCGTCCCAGCGCTCGAGCGCCGAAGACAGCTCGGCCATCGGTGTCGCGCCCTGCACGACCGCCACCTCCCTCAAATCGCTCACCACCACATCCGCACCGTTCTCGAGCAGGCGCTCCGGCCGGTTTGCATGGTCCACACCGATCACGAGATCGAAACCGCCGGCCGCACCGGCCGCAACACCCGCCTCCGCGTCCTCGATGACCGCCGCTCGCTCAGGTTTTGCCCCCAGCCTGCGCGCGGCTTCGAGGAATACCGCAGGGTCCGGCTTGCCCGGCAGCCCGAGCTCGGCTGCCACCTCGCCATCGACCTGTGCGTCGAACAACCCGGTCACGCCAGCGGACTCCAATACCCGGCTCGCATTGCGCGACGCAGAGATGACCGCCGTACCCACCCCGGCCTCTCGCAAAGCGCGCACCAACGCCACAGCCTCAGGAAAGGCGACCGCGCCCTCCTCATCGAGTGTGCGCAGGAAGTAGCTGTTCTTGCGGGTGCCCAAACCGTGGATCGTGCGAGCCTCGGCAGAATCGGCTTGCACGCCCTCCGGCAGATCGATGCCTCGCGAGGCCAGAAAGGAGCGCACGCCGTCTTCTCGAGCCTTCCCGTCGACGTAGCGCAGGTAGTCCCGCCCGACATCGAAAGGCTCGAAGGCCGTGCCCGTCTCCTCGGCATGCTCGCGCAGGAAGTCGTCGAAAAGCCGCTTCCACGCCTCGGCATGAATCTCAGCCGTATCCGTGATGACTCCGTCCATGTCGAAGATGACAGCGTCGTAACGCTTCGAATCTATCTGGATGAACGGTGTCGCGGGCATCGGCACTCCTCGAAGACCTCCGTCAGACTCTCAGCAATTGTGCAGCGAAGAAGAAGTATATGAGCAGACCCGCCGCGTCGGCTATAGAGGTTATGAGCGGGCTCGAGGCCACAGTGGGATCCTGGCCTACCTTGTTGAAGAGGAACGGCAGAGACATCCCAATCAGATTGGATACCAATACGATAGTCGCCATTGAAAGCGCCACGACCAATCCGATCATCGCATTACCGCGAAACAGGCCGAGGAAGAAGCTCCCCGCAGCGAGCGTCCCGCCGAGCATCAAGCCGACCCCAATCTCCTTTACGAACGTTGTTGCCCACTCGCCCATCGTGATGTCGTCGGTCACCAGGGCACGAACCATCATCATCGCCGACTGCGATCCGGCGTTGCCGCCGGTGGCGATCAGCAGCGGTATAAAGAACGCGAGCGCTATCGCAGCCGCCAGCGTCTCCTCGTAAGCAGCGATGATACCCGAGGAGACCAGATTCACGAGCAGCAGGATGGCAAGCCAGCCGATACGCTTGCCGTAAAGATCTAAGATGCTCAAGCGGCGATAGCTCTGACGCAGCGGTGCGACCGAAGCGGTACGGTGGATGTCCTCGGTGACCTCTTCTTCAAGCACGTCGAAGACATCGTCAGCAGTCACGATCCCGATGAGGACCCCTGCCGAGTCGATCACCGGCAGCACCACGTTGTCGTGTCTCTGCATCTCGCGAACGGCCTCTTCCTGGTCGTCGAAGGCCGAGACCTTGGCGTGGGCCGGCTCCATCACCTCACTGATCACTTCGTCTGGCTCGGCGAGTATGAGGCGACGCAGCTCGCAGACGCCTTCGAGACGCCAGCCTCGCGTGGTCACGTAGATCACGTCGATGGTCTCCGAGTCGCGTCCACGCGCGCGTACGTGCTTGAGCGCCTGGCCGACGGTCCACTCGGGACGGATCGCCACGTAGTCGGTGGTCGTCAGACGTCCTACGCTCTCTTCGGGATAGCCGAGGAGTTGACGTACCTCGGCCACATCCTCGGGCCCAAGGAGGTTGAGCAGCTTCTGGGTAATCTCGCCTGGAAGCTCCTCGAAGAGCTCGGTCCGGTCGTCAGGCGCCATGGACGTGAGCAGCCGCCTGGTTTCGCGGTCGGTCAAGCCTCCCAAAATGACGTCCTGTTCCGGCCCCTCGAGATAGGAGAAGACTTCGTCCGAGAGATCTCGGGGCAACAGCCGGAAGACCAGCAGACGCTCGGGCATCTCCACGCCGTCGATGAGGTCGGCGACCTCGGGAACGGACATCTCAGCCAGCAGGCGACGCACCGCCAACCAGTCACGCGCTTCTACCAGGGTGCGGACCTGCTCGCGAATCTCATCGACTGTCGGTGCCTCGACGTGCACGTCGCACCCCCTCCCTTGTGTGCGGGCGGTCGTTGCCCGCAAGACCTGTCACACTACAGTTCGTTCGCCTCCTCGGCGAGAATGACGGCCTCGGCCACTTGCCGCAGCGTGAGGCGCTTGTCCATCGCAAGCTTCTGCAGACGTCTGAAGGCGTCCGGTTCGCTCATGCCTCGGCTCATGAGGGCACCTTTCGCCCGGTCCAACAGTGTACGCGTCTCGAGCCGTTCGGTCAGGTTCTCAACCTCCTCGGCCAGCTGGCGTGACTCCGCGAAACGCGATACGGCCACCTGCATGGCGGGGAGTATGTCGGCCTTGGAGAAAGGCTTGACCAGATAGCCCATGGCTCCCGCCTCGCACGCCTTGTCGACGTACGCCGTCTGGGAGAACGCGGTCACCATCACCACTGGCGCGATTCCAGCTTCGCCTATCGCACGAGCCGCGTCGAGGCCGTTCATCAACGGCATCTCGATATCCATGAACACGATGTCGGGCGAGAATTCTCGAGCCATGCTTACCGCCGCTTGGCCATCCCCGGCCTCGCCGACAACCTCGTGACCCTCTTCTTCGAGCATTTCGCGCAGATCCATGCGGATGAGAGCCTCGTCCTCGGCGATGAGCACGCGCATCGCCATCACTCCCCTTCCGGTTCGGATTCGGCTCCGAGCGGGAAACGTACGGTGACGGTCGTGCCCCGCCCGCTCCCGAAGGACAAGGTGCCACGGAGGTTATCCTTTACCACGGTACGCACTATCGCCAGGCCGAGGTTTGCCGCTGAGTCCGGGTCGAACTCTTCGGGCAATCCCGTCCCGTCGTCGCGCACCGTGAGCATGAGCTCGCCTGGCAAGCGGCGCATAGTGACATCCACGGTCCCGCTCTTGGTTCCGGCGAAACCGTGCTCGATCGCATTGTGGACCAGTTCGGCTAAGACCAGCGCAAGCGAGGTCGCGATCTGAGCGGGCACAAGACCCGTGGAACCTTCCACGCGTACCACAACGTGTTCGCTCTCCCCTGCGAGCCCGCTGCGTACCATGTCGACGACCGTGCGCGCGGCCTCGGCGAAGTCGATGCGCTCCTCGGTCGATGCAGCAAGCATCTCGTGCACTACCGCCATCGACGAGACACGCCCAGTGGCCTCGGCCAATGCGCGCCGAGCCTCTTCGGACTCCGCGCGACGCGCCTGAATCCTCAGAAGACTGGCGATGGTCTGCAGGTTGTTCTTCACGCGGTGATGCACTTCGCGGATGGTAGCCTCTTTGACCTTGAGCTCTCGCTCGCGACGGTGGGCCTCCGTGCGGTCTTCCACGAGCGCGATGACACCGTGCTCGAGGCGGATGGCGCGAAAGCCTAAAACGCGCTCGGCGACCTCGACCTCGGCGGCAGCCGCCCTTCCTGCACGATCGCGCACCAGCGGTGCCAACACGACCGGCCCGCCGGGAAGCCGCGTCCCTACGGTGCCTGCAACGCTGCCTTCCACGCCCGCAAGACGCATGATGTTGACGGCGTTCGGGCTCGCATACGCCACACGTCCCTCGTCGTCGAGGCGCAACACCCCGTCGCCGGCCACGCGCACGGTCGCGAAGCTCTCCCCCGAGACGGTCTCCAGTGGCCCGAAACTCAGTACCGAAAGCAGCGCCTCGGCGGCCCTCATGAACTGCGTCTCCATCGTGCCTGGAGCCTCGAGGACCTGCTGAGCGACGTCTCGAATCGCGACAGCGTAGGGACCGCCGGAGGGACCGATCGGGTAGGCCATCGTTGTGAAGGAGATCCCCCTGGTGGTGCGCCGACGTACGCCTTCGACTCGCACTCCGCTCTCGAACGCTTGGTAGGCCTCGGGTTCGCGGTCGCGCGCAAGAACGGTCCCGGTCCGCGACGCTGCAACGGCCGCTACCGCCGTCATCGGGCGGGCATCGGCGATCGCCGAGAGCGTCCCGTCACCGGTCGCCACGGCAAGCGCGACGTTGCCGTAACCTAAGTCGGCCACGAGCTGGAGGTTCTCGGCGACGTTGCCCACGTGCACTGCGGCGGCAGCGTCGAGTCCGGGCGCTATGAAGGTGTATTCGGACATACGGACAGTATATCCGGACACGCTCGCGAAACGCCCCTGCAATGAGTATCGTGTCACAGGTCTTTCGCACGTTTTGCGCCTGCCTGCGAG
>PWVH01000129.1 GCA_003563465.1 Coriobacteriaceae bacterium
CGAGCCATATCCGGATGTATAGTCTCCATGGGGAAGACAGTGGCCCAGCGTGTCGGTACGCGCTACGTAGCCATCGCGGGCGGTGTCTTCCTTAATCGCTTTGTGCTTGAAGGCGTGTGGAAAGGAATCCAGCAAGCCGGACTGGTACCCTTGACCCACGAGCGGCTCCCCGTCAGTGACGGGTCCGTGTCCTTCGGACAGGCGGTAGTCGCTTGGTCGCGACGCCACGAGGTCTGACGCCAGCAAGACGGAATCATCCGGCCCGCATCAAGGAGGTAGTCAGAGCATGTGTCTCGCAATCCCGGCCCGCGTGACGACCATCGGGCCCCACAACATGGCCGAGGTAGACATAATGGGCGTGACACGCAACGTGAGTCTTGATCTCGTGCCGGAGGCGGAATCCGGCGATTACGTGCTCGTGCACGCCGGTTTCGCGATTCAGGTGGTGGACGAGGAATACGCCAACGAGACACTCGAGCTGTTCAAGCAGCTGGACATAGTGGAACCTGAGGACGTGTAGTCCGCGTGGATCTATCAACGGGCTTCCGCGACCCGGATTTAGCGGCCCGGCTCATCAAGGCTATCCACGATACTGCGACTCGGCCGATGACGCTGATGGAAGTATGCGGAACCCATACCATGGCCATAGCCAAGTACGGTCTACGCGGTGTGCTTCCCGAAGACGTGCGGCTGCTTTCCGGACCGGGTTGCCCGGTCTGCGTCACCAGCAACACCGACATCGACATCGCCATAGAGTTCGCTCGTCAGCCGAACGTCACCGTTGCGACATTCGGCGACATGATGAAAGTCCCCGGATCGCGTTCCTCGCTCTCTCGCGAAAAGGCTGACGGTAGGGATGTGCGTATCGTCTATTCCCCTCTCGATGCCCTGGCACTAGCAGAGGGCCAACCCGACCGCCAAGTGGTCTTCATCGGCGTCGGATTCGAGACCACGGTGCCTCTGATTGCAGCGGCCATCAAACGCGCGGCCGAGACAGGACTCGGCAACTTCTCAGTGTTTTCTGCTCACAAGACGGTTCCCATAGCTCTCGGAGCACTGGTCAACGATCCCGAGGTCGCTATCGAGGCCTTCATTCTTCCCGGTCACGTCTCCACGATCATCGGGCTTGAGCCCTACCGCTTTCTTGCCGAGGAGTACTCCGTACCGAGCGTGATCACAGGTTTCGAGCCGGTCGACGTTCTGCAGGGTGTATGGATGCTGGCCAAGCAGCTTGCCGAGGGCAGGGCCGACATCGAGATCGCATATACCCGGGGAGTTGACCCCCAAGGCAATACGACCGCCCTCAAGCTGATGAACGAAGTCTTCGAGCCGGCCGATGCGGAGTGGCGGGGCATCGGCATCATCCCCGGCACGGGACTGGTGCTTCGCGAGCATTACGCTGAGTTCGATGCGCTCCAAAGAGTCCCTGTCTCTCCGGAGCCCCCTAAGGAAAACCCCGGCTGTCAGTGCGGGGAGGTGCTCAGGGGCGCAACCCTTCCCTACGAATGCCGCCTGTTCGCCAATGCCTGTACTCCAGAGCACCCCATTGGGCCTTGCATGGTGTCCTCGGAGGGCTCTTGCGCGGCCTATTACCGTTACACGGACTATGGCAAGTCCTAGAACAGGGCGGCCCACTCCGGTCGGACCTGCCCGGACGGGAGCATGATGCAGCAAGACACCATCCTTCTTTCGCACGGCAGCGGCGGATCGCTCATGCATCGTCTGATCGACGAGGTTTTCGTCACGGGTTTCGGTGCCGCCGGCACGCCCGCGCTCGATGACGCTGCCTCGCTCGATGTCGCTGGCGGTCGTGTTGCGATGTCCACCGACACTTATGTGGTCTCGCCCCTGTTCTTCCCGGGAGGCGACATCGGACGCCTGGCAGTGTGCGGCACCGTCAACGACGTCGCGACTTCAGGTGCACGGCCGCTCTACCTCTCTGTCGGCTTCGTGCTCGAAGAAGGCCTGCCAATAGAGGACCTCAAGCGTGTCTTGGTCTCCATGCGGGATGCAGCCGAAGAGGCAGGTGTGCGCATCGTGACCGGGGACACCAAGGTAGTCGAACGCGGGCACGGCGACGGCATGTATATCAACACCACCGGTCTGGGCGTCCTTGCCGAAGGAGTCGACCTGTCCGGCTCCCACTGCCGACCAGGTGACGTCGTGCTGCTGTCCGGGACTTTGGGAGACCACGGAATCACGGTGGTCTCGACTCGCGAGGGTCTAGAGTTTTCGACCGACTTGCGCTCGGATGCGGCCCCTCTCAACCACATGGTGGCGGTGACGCTCGATGCCGCACCTGACGCCCGCTGCTTCCGTGATCCCACCCGCGGCGGACTCGCCTCCACCCTCAACGAGCTCGCCTCCGCATCTGGGGTCTCCATCACCGTAGACGAGCTGGCAGTTCCAGTGCACGACCAGGTTCGCGGTGCATGCGAGATGCTCGGATACGACGTCTTCCAGGTGGCCAACGAAGGCAAGATGGTGACAGTGGTGCCCGCCGACCAAGCAGAGGCTGCGCTTTCCGCGATGCGTTCGGCGCCATATGGTGAAGAAGCGGCCATCATAGGAGAGGTCGGCGAGTCACCCGCAGGCAAGGCCTACGTCCGCACGTCTTTCGGTGCCACGCGCATCATGGATATGTTGGTCGGAGAGCAGCTGCCGAGAATCTGCTAGCGTTGACCGCGTGGCAGGTAACAGCCGCCTGCACGCCGAGAGGCACGCCGGGAGCTCTTGCTACCGAGACGCTATACTCTCAATTGGGCAAGCATTCCGGCTGAACCGAGGGGGATCCGATGAACGCCATGGAGCGGCTTATCGAAGCCGATGCGATCGCGCGCCTCGTGGACCGCGACCCCACTCTCTTCTCATCAGACGTGGACCTTCGCCAGCCGATAATGCAGCGGCTGGGATGGACCGACCTCGCCGAGAAGGCTTCCTCACGTCTGCCTCTGGTGACAAACATCGCGATGGGTCTCTCCGACGAGGGCGTCACTGATGTCGTGCTGCTGGGCATGGGCGGATCATCGCTTGCGGCTCTCGTGATGAACGAGGTATTGGGTCCCGTGCCGGGATCACCCCGGCTGCACGTTCTCGACACCACCTCGCCAACGTCTGCGACCACCCTGATGGCCACTCTTCACCCCTCGAGAACCGCGTTCGTGGTTGCAAGCAAGTCAGGGACGACGGTAGAGCCGCTCTCCCTCTACAGTGTCTTCCGTGAATGGATGGATGACTCCCTCGGACACGTGGGTGCCGGGAAGCGCTTCGTCGTCATAACCGATCCCGGGACACCGCTCGAAGACCTTCGCCAGCAAGACGTGATGAGGGTCGCCGTCAAAGCCCTCGCCACAGTGGGTGGACGCTTCTCGGCGTTGTCGGTGTTCGGAATAGCTCCCGCCGCGCTGGCGGGACTCGACGTCCAGGCCGTGGTCGATCACGCTCTCGAGATGGAACGGCGGTGTCACGTCCCCGATGAGTCCAACCCCGGATGCGTGCTGGCGGCCTGGATGGTCGACGCATTCGAATCGGGACGCGACAAGCTCACGCTGGTCTCCTCCAAACGCTATAGGGCCTTCGGCTTGTGGATCGAACAGCTCGTCGCCGAGTCGACCGGCAAGCAGGGCAAGGGAATCGTCCCCGTGATAGAAGACGCAAGCGTTCCCGTGCAATCCTACGGAAGCGATAGGGCTATGTTCGTGCTACGCGAGCCGGACGATGCCGCGATCGCATCGTATGCCGAGGAGGCTCGCACTGAAGGAATACCAGTCTTCGAGAGCCTGTTAGACAGCGCCGGAGCCATCGGAGCGGAATTCGTCAGATGGACCTTTGCCATCGCGCTGACCGGACATCTGATGAGTGTCAATCCGTTCGACGAGCCCAACGTCGCCGAGGCCAAACAGGCGACTGTCGAAGTGCTGGAGGGAACCATCAACGTGCCGAGGGCCTCTGCGGACTTGGGCGGCATTTGGCCCACAGCCGCCGGTGCGCTTTCTGAGCTGCCCGCTCCGGAGAACCTCGATGATGCGATTGCGCCGCTGATCAAGCCCTTGTCGCCTGGTAACTACCTTGCCATCCTGGCCTTTCTACCAGATGACGAGGCGTTGTTCGTACCTCTCCGGCGCGCCGCTTACGCGGTGTCAGCTACCCGAGGCGTACCCGTGTGCGTCGAGATGGGGCCCCGCTACCTGCACTCCACAGGACAACTCCACAAGGGTGGTCCCGACACGGGCGCGTTCCTGATGATCACAAATCGAGAGCAGGCGAATCTCGAGATTCCCAATCGGCCCTTCTCGCTCGCCGAGCTCTTCCGGGCACAAGCCGAGGGCGACCTGGTCACGCTGGCGGGACTGGGCCGTCGCATAGTGCGTCTGGACCTGCCGGGAGATGACACGACCGCCCTGTCGGCGGTCACGACGGCGCTCACGCGAGTCGCCAAGGGTCCGTGAAGCGAGCAGCCTCGAGAAGACACATGACCGAAGACTTTCCAGCGGTCGAAAAGGCGCGGACCCGGTCCCTGGGACTTCAGGGACCGGGTCCGCGATTCCAAGAAGCCCTCCGGGGAGAAGCCTCTTGATAAGGATTACTCGTCTTTGGTGCTCGAGAGCATCCCGCCGACCTTGTGCAGACCCAGGTCACGCTCGTGACGCTCGCTCGCGGTTCCATGGATCCGCATCCAAATCTCGTCAACGTTTTTGGGAAGCCTTCCGTCGAGCTTGCTCACGATGATGACCGTGAGTATAGCGGCAGGGAACGTGAACAGTGTCGGGAAGGTCAGGCTGCCAAGGAAGGCGAGCACTCCCGTGTCCCCAAGATGACCGAGCTGCTTGAGGACGTTGAGGAAGATGAAGAGGAGCGAACCGCCGCCGCCGACCACCATCCCCGATATCGCGCCAAGCTCGGTGGTTTGCCTCCACCATATACCTGTGAGCAACAGTGGAACGAATGCGCCAGCCCCAAAAGCGAACGCCCACGTCACCATCATGGCGATGAGTGCGGGATAGGCCTGATCCAAGCCGATCACCGGAATACCGATGCCTATCGCCAACGCCAGCAGGGAGAAGAACATGACTGCTATCTTCCCTACGATGACCCTTCTAAGCTCGGGCGCATCGGGGTTGACATATTTCTCGTAGACGTCGTGGCCGACCGCCGAAGCGGACGCGATGAGCAGACCGCCGGTCGTGGAGAACATGGCCGCGAACGCGCCGGCGGCCACCGCGCCCATCAGCCACTCTCCGCCAATGATCTGTGCGATCGTGGGCATGATGGCGTCCGATCTGACCAGGATACCGTCGACGTAGGCAGCATTGGCCGGAGCCGTGCCCGCACGCCAGGCGTCATCGATGATCAAGCGACCTGCCAGACCTGCGATCGGCGCCATGATGTAGAACAATCCTATGAACACGAGCACCCAGAAGGTGGAGCGCCGGGCTGCCGCACCCGAAGGGTTCGTGTAGTAGCGATTCAGGATGTGCGGTAGACCAGCGGTCCCTAGCACTAGCGCCATCACCATCGAGAATTGGTCGAACGCATTGTAGCGATGGCCAGGCTCGTTGAAGAACATATCGCGCAATTCGTGTAGCTTGTTCGTCGCCGGAACGGTCACGGGCACACTCGCCTCCGGATCGCCTGCCTCGATGGCAGCCTCAATGTCCTCCAGCCCCCTGGGACTCATCTGCTCGCGCAATTCGTCGATTGGGGCAAGGCCCGTCTCCGGATCCTCGGCGGTCAATTCGGCGACCGTCATCGTCTTCACGTCGAGATGGGTCTCGGCGGTGACCTCTTCGAGCGCTGCGGGATAGTTGAATCTATGACTGCCGAAAAAGGCGAACATGACGACAAGGAACATCGCTACGAAAAGCCACCAGAACTGGAAGATCTGGTTGAGCGTGGTGGCTTTCATGCCTCCTACGGCCACGTAGAACATGATGATCGCTACGACGACCAAGACTCCGGTGTTATAGGGCGACAAGCCAAAGATACCGGCACCGACAAGAACGGTCCACGTGGTGCCCGCGCCATACATCTGAGGAGCCATGTAGAACAGACTTGTCACAAGCACCATGAGCACGGTCAAGAGCCTGATGCGGTCCGAACCGAATCGACCGTAGGCGAAGTCCGCAACGGTGTATTCGCCGAATCGGCGCAATGCCGAAGCGATGAAAAGGACCACCACTATGAAGCCGCCGCAAAAACCGGCCGCATACCAGACACCGTCGAGGCCGGAAGCGTAGACCGCCGCAGCGACACCCAGGAACGAGGCAGCGGAGAGATAATCGCCCGAGATCGCCGAGGCGTTCGCAAGTGTGCCGACCTTGCGTCCCGCAAGATAGAAGTCAGCGGTCGTACGTGTGAAACGGCGGACGAGTATAGCCAACCCGACCGTGAAGACCGTTACGATGACGACCATCAAGATCGCGAAGACGTTGAGTTCGCCTCCCATGCTACTCACCTCCCTCTGACTCGAGAGCGCTAGAGGTAGTGATGGTGGCGACCTCATCAGTCTCCCGAGCAGTAGCGGCGGCGATCTCGTCAGCCAGATGCGCCAGATTAGCGTCGAGCTTGTCCGCCTTCTTGATGTAGGTGAAACTCAACATCCACAAGAAGAAGTAGTACAACAGAGATACAACCAGGTAGTTCATGGTGAAACCACCCCAGATGGGGGTGGCATACCATGCCTTCCACCAAATCGTCATGACTGGAATAGACAGCGTCACGATGAAGAACACAGCCGCGAATGTGAAGCTCAGCTTTCGCTGCTCACGAAAGACCACGTCTACGCTCTCGATGGTGTCGATGTGATCGCCATGTTGCATCTGGACGCCTGACGCTTTCTTGGCGTTCGCAGCGTTGCCTCCGGCATTGCTCGCCATCTCCTGCACCTCCCTACATAGTCATGGCCGCGCGCGGCGACCGGGGTTGGTTGTCGCGATCCAGCCACTCGATGGCCGAGAATCGCTTTCATCCCGACCCTTTCGTCTCAGTCGAGCTTGACGACCAGCACCGGAAACGGTGAGGCCTTGACCACTGTCTCGGCCACCGAACCAAGCGCGATGCGTTTCAGACCGGTCCGACCGGTATCACCGATCACGATCAGATCGGCTTCCCACTCCGTCGCGGTGGCTACGATACGCTTCGCCACGCCGCCCTGGACCACTTCGACCTCACACTCGACACCGTTGCGCTCGCACATGGTCTTCGCGATGACAAGCCCTTTGATGGATGGGTGAACGCCTTCGAACAATGCCTCGTCCATCGCTTCCTCGGGATACTCAAGCTGCTCATAGCCGGTATCCACGTAGATCGCCTTCATCTTCGCTCCGAACGTCTTGGCCATGACCGCTGCGAACTCGGTTGCGGCAACCGACGGCTCGGAACCGTCGGTAGGAACCAGGATACGGTCGATCTCGACACAAACCTCCTGGATATCACCGAGTTTCACATCCTCGGCAGCACCTCTGATGCAGACCTTCATGCGACTCACCTCCATCCATCGAGGAGCGCGCTTCGCCCCCCGGATCCGCATGTCCCACGGGTAACGTATCGCTGCAAGGATTCCAATGCGACGAGGTTGCCGCGTACGGGAGCGATGTCTCGGCAAGAGGGGGTGAGACGGCAGCATACGGCAGAAGACTGCCACTTCAAGAAAGTCCCAGTCCGTTCACCGCCTCCAAACGGCCGTTCAGAGAACGGGCCGTCCCGTTCACGGCGTCGTCGACGGACTAGGTAAGTGGCTAGAGATACGCGATACCAGAAAGGGTGCCGATTCTCAGCGTCAGCGTTATGCGCATCCTACAGTCCGATTGCTTTCTTGAGTGCGGGCACGCGCCGACGCGAGACTGGCACTTGCGTAGATTCGGCATCCGTAAGCGTGAGCAGCAGAGTGCCGCCATACATCGGAACCACCTCTCTGACCTGAGCCAGATTGACCAGGTAGCGCCGGTGCACTCGGAAGAAACCGCTAGGCTCCAGACGTCGTTCGAGCTGTGCAAGCGAGATGGTGGAGAGATAGCGTTCGCCATCGGTGTGCAAGTATGAGTAGTCGTCTTTGGCCATGACGTAGAAGATGTCCTCGACTTGAAGCAGCAGTTTCCTGCCCGCCTTCTCCACGGGTATGCGCTCAACCCGCACACCTTCCTGCTGAGCTGGCACCAGGCGTTCGATCGCAGTGCGTAGTCTATCCAGTTCGACGGGCTTCACCAGATAGTCGGTCGCAGCGACTTCGAAAGCCTTGACCGCATGTTCGCTATGTGCGGTGACGAAAACGATCGAAGGCTGGCGGTCTAGGTTCGAAAGGGTCTCTGCAAGCTGCACCCCCGAGAGCCCCGGCATGTCGATGTCGAGAAAGACGACATCGTAGGGTATGGCTTTGATGAGCTGGAACGCCTCGGAGGCGTTCGATGCCTCGCCGACCACCTCCACCCCTCCCGCCTCATCGAGCAAGAACCGCAGCTCGGAGCGGGCCGGAGCCTCATCATCTACCACTAGTGCCTTCAGTACCATCAGCATCTCCCTCGGCAAGTCCTACCGGCGCGATAGTAATCAGCACCCTCGTGCCGACTCCGAGTTCGCTGGCGACTGTGAGTCCTGATTCGGGACCGTAGTGCCCTTTGAGTCTATCGTCCACGTTTTTCAAAGCTATTCCTAGTCCCTTGCCGAAACCCGGTTCCAGCACTCGCTTCACGTCCTCTTCGGACATGCCGGCCCCATCATCGACGACTTCTACTTCCAATCTATCGTCAACATGGCATGCACAGATGCTGACGCGCAGTGTTTCCCCAGACTTCATCCCGTGCTGAACCGCATTCTCGACAATCGGCTGCACGGCGAACGCCGGTATCTGAACGTCTAGCAGCGAAGGATCCACGTCTTCGTCGACGATGAGACGCTCGCCGAAGCGGGCCGTCTCGAAGGCAAGATACGTTCGAGCGTACTGGATCTCTTGCTCGAGCGCCACAAGCTCTGCAGTCTCTTCCAGCGTCCGCCGGTAGAACCGGGCGAACTCGCGCAGAAGCGTGCGGGCTTGCTCCGGCTCGGTGCGTACCAGCATCGCGATGGTGTTTATTGTGTTGAACAGGAAGTGCGGGTGAATCTGCGCCTGAAGTGCCCTGAGCTCCATGCGACAGGCGAGTTCGGTCTGCCGGTCGAGTTCGGAGAGCTCGAGTTGCGTGGATAGCAATCTTGCCAGGCCCTCGGCCATCGCGATCTGCGTATCGTTCAGCAACCGTCTGTGCGTGTAGTAGAACTTCAGCGTTCCCACAGGCCGGTCGCGCATCTCGAGCGGTACTACGATGGCCGCCTTGAGCAGACATGTGCGTTCGGGACAGCCGATTGCTGCCTTGTTCTCCAGGATACGGTGCTCGTTGGATTCGACAGCCTCGCGCGTGGCACGAGTCAGAATCGGTCCTCCCGCGAAATGGTGATCCTCCCCAAGCCCGGCGAAACCCAGCACGCGCTCTGTATCGGTGATCGCCACGGCGGTTGCCTCGGTCTGTGCAAGCGCAAGCTGGCACACGGCTCCAGCCGTCTCTCGTGTCAATCCTTTGCGAAGGTGTGAGAGGCTCTCGTTGGCGATCTGCAGTATCTGATCGGAATGCATCGCTTTGAGATGGTCTGGGCGACTGATCCAGCGAGCAATCACGCTTCCCATCGCGATGAGCGTAAGACCGCTGATCGATGCGTAGAGCACCCAGCGTGGCACATCCGCGCCTACGAGCACCCATCCCACAACCGCCGCAAGCACCGTGACGGCAAAGAGAAGAAGCGAGTCGAAGAGGATAGTGCGCCTCTGAGTCATCGACACCATCTCAACTCATATCCTCAGCTTCGGTCGATCCGACCAGGAATAGGAGACGACCGGGGGACTCCCTGAGGCCAGCTCTTCGGTAGAGAGCACGCGACGCCAGATTCTCTTCCTGGGTGCAGATACTAACGTCGCCGACACCGGCTCGAAGCAGGTAGGCTACCGCCTCGACAAGAAGTGCCTCGCCTATACCGCGTCGCCGTTGCGAAGGCCGCACCGCCAACCGCCCAAGAGTCCCGCTATCACCCATGACTGTCGCCAGAGTATAGCCGATGACCCCGTATTCGGACTCGGCAACGACGATGCGATCCTCCGCGAGGTGACTATTCAGACGCTCATGATCGCAACGCCAGAAGGAATCGAAGCACTCGTTTTCTATACACATCAGCTCGTCTAAGTCTCCCTGGCTTCCCAGACGCAACCGCACGCCCGTCGGCAGCGCTCGGCCGCTTTGCTGTGCCGAGCGGTGATCGTATCGAAGCACGACGATCGTGCAGTAAGGAGTCATCCCCGCACGCTCGTAAGGCGAAGCAGCCCCCGTAGGCACCAGCGGACTGAGTAGACGGCCGAAACCTTGTTGGCGCGCAATCCGATTTAGCTGCCCGACCAGAGCAGGGATGCGCCGTGCCGAGCACCACAGCCCCTTCACGGCCAGCACATCCAGATGGCTCCGCCACCGTTCAAGGACCGCTAACTCGCCACTTTCGGTGACCTGCACTCGCCAAGGTGCATCTGCCCGAAAGCGCTCGAGGCCCTCGAGCGTGTCAAAGAGTCCGGCACCCTGGACCACGGGCCAAAGCCTGAGGACCTCTTCGTCTCTTGCGGGATGAAGACCGTGCTCGCTCACCACACGCCCACCTCGCCCACCTCGTTGAAAGCGAGTATCGCTGCCAAGACGATCAGGAAGAGGGCGAAGGCCAGTCGCACATGGTGCTCTCGTGCAACGCCCGTCAATCGAGCGCCCAAAAAGGCTCCCGGCACAGCGCCGATCGTGAGGGCGAAGGCCAGGGGTACGTCTACGTTGCCTATCGCCCAATGCGTGATCGAGCCCGGGACCGAGATCACCGTTATGGCGACCAGGCTGGTTCCTATGGCCTCCTTAAGACGCAAGCCGAAGAAGCGGTGCAGTACCGGCACGAGAACGAATCCTCCTCCAAGACCCAGAAAACCCGAGTAGAGGCCTGCGAGAGACCCGAAGAGAGCCCAGCCGCGCCACGTCCGCCGCGCCTCGCCTCCGTACTCGCCGGGAGAACCCGTAAGACCGCGCAGCAGGTCGATAGCCACCAACACTATCAGGCCCGCCGTAATCAACAGCACCACGGTGCCGCCAGCCACTCGACTCGCCATGGCACCGAGAGCGGCAGTCGGGATTCCCCATGCTCCCAGGACAAGACCGCTCCGGACTCTGGCCGACCCGCTCCATGCATGGGTCGCAGCACCAGCCAGAGCCGCTGGCAAGACAACAGGTAGCGGAGTGCCCACCGCGATCAGCCCCGGATAGCCGAGTACGAGACGTATCGCCGGGGTGGTCACCACACCACCGCCCACTCCGAACGCCCCCGAAAGCACGCCAGCCCCAAAGCCGACCGCTGCCGTGAGCAGAGTAGCTGTCACAACTCCGAATCGCCTTGCGCTACGGGGAAACGGCCCGTGATAGCGCTTCGGTCCAGACTACGTTCGCCGGTGAAAAGGGGCTTCAACGCGACATCGTTCCAGATCCTGTCCATCAGCAGCGGCCATCGACGCTGAAAATCGAAGTAGTTCTGACAGTTCTCGCGAGCGTATTCCGATGCATCCTTCAGGGCCACGCGCGCGACTCGAAGATAGCGCCCCCCCTCCTTGCGAGAAACGCCACGCATCAGCGAGGTCGCCACGGCCCGCCATGTCACGGCGGAGGAGATGAAGATTCCTGGGTAGGGCTGCATAGACTCCGGAGTCACCTGGCGCAGATCCAGTTGTGACTTCGCGAACTCAAGCTTACGATGCTCGTATATGAACCTGTAAACATCTTGCCTGAACTGCAACGCCTCGCTAGAAAGCCGCGGCGGGCGGTGTATCACGGACCACTCGCCGTCGAGGAACACGTCCCCACCGTGCATTCGTGCGTTGATGACGTAGTCGACGTCCTCTCCGCGAACCACCCAGGGGTCGAACGAGACGTTGGAGAACATATCCCTATGCAGGGTCAGACAGCCGCCGAAGGCCACGGGTGTGGGAGTGATGCGCGGTGGCCTATCGACGATCGAAAGAGTCTCGTTGAACAGGTCGCTACGGCGCCAGAAGACATCGGCCCAGTGCGGATCGTCGTGTCGCTGGTAGTTGCCTTGCTCGTCGGTGTAAAAACCAGTCTTCGCCAGGACCTTCCTTTCGCCTTCGTAGGACTCTCCTACGCCTTCGATCGATCTCTTGAGGAATGTCGGATCGTCTATGACCTGGTCATCATCGATGAACAGCACGGTCTCGGAGCCGAGGATCGCGCCAGCGATGAGACCGACATTGCGCAGTGCCCCGTAGCCCACGAGACTCACGCCTGGAATCATGTCTGCGAACTCGAGCTGCTCCAGACGACGGTGAAGCGAGCCTAGCTCTGCAGGACCGAAAACGAACGCGTCGATGCCAGGGTAGCTTGCAAGAATCCGGCGTACTCGGTCTTCGGCCGCATGCTCAGCGGACGGGTCGGCCGACGCAACGATCACGCACACGCGTCCAAGGCCTTCGAGCTGCTCGAGTGAGCGAAGGCAGTCCGGCAGGGTGCCATCGGAGTCGATGGGTGTCGGGTGGTCGTAGACCGATAGCAGATTGTCTGAGACACGTCCACGGCGGCCCGTCCAGAATGTGGGTATTATCACACAGGGTGTCACGTGCCGGTCGCTTTCTGATTGCGGAGTATGCTCGGCCGTTGCCGCGCAGCTACGATTCTACCCCTTCGGCACTAGTGGTGTGAGTGCCGTTCTGATCGTCCGCTAGTTCAGCGGGTTGTGCCCTTGTGTCGTTCTCGATTGTGTCGGCATCTCCTGCTTCAGCATGCGAGCCACATCGCTCAAGGGCATCGCGGAGGACTCCCATCGGCCGCGACCCGACGAAGAGCTCGTTGCAGATTAATGCAGCCGGCGTGGCGTCGAGACCGAGGTGCAGCGCGACATGGCGGAAACTGTCAAGCCGCTCGTCGTAGATGCCTTCATCCCATGCACGCCTCACGTGGTCGGACTCGATTCCGACTCCTTCGGCGATATCGAGCAGAACCTCTCGCGAGCCGATGTCCCGCTCCTCGGCGAAGTAGGCACTGAAGATTGCGCGATGTACTTCTTCGTGGATGGAGTCGCCTGCATCCCGAGCAATCTCGCCGAGGACCAGTGCCTTGTGTGTGTTCGGTAGCAGGCCAGGCTGAACGAAGCGGAAGCCTTCCTTTTCTGCGATCCGCTTCAGATACTCGTCCACCCGTTCGGAGTGACCCGATCCAGTCTCATCAAGATCGATACCTTCCTCGGGCAGAGTGGGCCTGAGTTCGAAGGGCACGAGCACAGTATCGAATTCGAGTTCCTCGTCCAAAACGTCGAATCTATTCTGATCGACGTAACAGAACGGACAGGCGTAGTCGAAGAAGACGAGAACTCGCGGACGCTCCGGGACTGCTCGCTCCTGCTCGGGTGCGTGCTTCTCGGCCATCTGAAGTAAGCCCCCCTATTCGACGATTCCGAGTTCTCGCCCGCACTGGGAGCAGGCGCCGTTGCGCAGCGAGCTCTCGACAATGGTGTACCCTTCCCGTACCACCGCGCGTGAGCCACACGATGGACATACACTGTCCTCGCCACCCTTCTCGGCCACGTTGCCCAGAAACACGAAGTTCAACCCCTCTTCCTTCCCGATACGTGCCGCCTCACGCAAAGTCGCAACCGGTGTCGGCTCGAGATGAGAGAAGTCCAGATACGGGAAGAAACGCGTGACGTGCCATGGCGTGTCCGGCCCTAGTCCTGACGCTATCCAGGACGCGACGGCTCTGAGTTCCTCCGCGGAGTCGTTTATCGTGGGCACGACGTTCGTGACCACTTCGAGATGCATGCCCCAGCGATGCTTCGCAGCTTCGGCAGCCTCGAACACAGGGGCTGGTGAGGGTATCTTGCATAGTTCGCGGTAAGCGCGGTCGGTAGCGCCCTTGACATCGACGCGCCACACGTCGACATGTTCGCCGAGGAAGTCCATGCCTTCCCTTGTGATGTAACCGTTGGTGACCATGATCGTGAACAGCCCGGCGCTGTGACACTTCTCAGCGCAGTCGCGGACGAACTCGGCCCAGATGATCGGTTCGTTGTAGGTGAAGGCGACGCCTGGACAGCCGTTCTCGCGAGCAAGCTCGACCACTGACGTGGGCGAAAGACGCCTCGTGTGTACGGTCGAATCCTCGAGATCGGCTCGGCTGATCTGCCAGTTCTGGCAGTGCCCGCATCGCATGGAGCAGCCCAGGCTGCCGAGGGATAGAACTAGAGACCCTGGGTGATAGTGGAAGACGGGCTTCTTTTCCACGGGATCGGCGGCCACCGAGGAGACGACACCATACGTGGCCGCCTCGAGTGTCCCGCCCGAGTTCCGCCTGACTCCGCACACGCCGGTCTTGCCCTCAGCGATCAAGCATCTCCACGGACACAGATCGCATCGGACGCGCTCGCCCTCGGCGTGCCAGACTCGCGCGACATGCATTTGCGGCCTCCCGTCAGCCTGGGGCGATCCTCACCTGGTCGCGTCCACGTCCCTTGGCTCCGTACAGTGCCCTGTCAGCCGCTTCGAGCAGTGCGTCGGCATCCGCGATTCCGGGGCCTGCCGATGCCAAGCCGATCGAGATGGTCACCGCGACGTCTCCGGTGCGATCGGGTCCTGGCAAAGGCACTTCGCGTTCAGCGACTGCCGCTCTCAGCTTCTCAGCTACAGCATAGCCCGCTGTCTTGCTGACGCCGGGCAGGATCAGAGCGAACTCGTCGCCTCCGAAGCGGGAGGGGATATCGGTCTCGCGCAGCACCTCTTTCATGATTTCAGCGGTGGCCGAGAGGACCGCGTCTCCGGTGACGTGCCCGTATCGATCGTTTACCGCCTTGAAGCCGTCGATATCTATCATGAGCAGCGTCAGCGGTGTGCCATAGCGCTGGAAACGTGCGAACTCGCTCGCCAACCTCTCAGAAAACGCACGCCGGTTCCAAAGCCCTGTCAGCGAATCGAGCGTCGCCGACTCCTTCAGAATGCTGTTGGCCTCCTCGAGACGCTTTCGTTGCAGCGGGAAACACATATCCCAAGTCGAATCGGCGGCCAGTATGGCCTCCGCGTGCTCAACGCACGTATCATGCCCGCACGCGCCGCAGTCCAGCACGGTTTGACGATCGAATTCTCCTTCGACTAGGCAAGCGTCGATCTCCTGGGTGGTGAACACCCGCCTGAGCACGGGAGCGGCCGTGAAGGAGCGAGCAAGTTCGATCCGCGGCAAGTGTGCAAGCAGTGAGGTCGTATCGAAAGGGATCGATGGCCCTTGCGAGCCTGAGGAGGCGATCGCCCTTTTCGCGAACACCGATAGTTCGGAACCCGTTGCCGGACCGTCGATGCATCCGTCACAACAGAGCATGTCGACCACGAAGGGCTCAGTCTCTCCTCTCTGGATGCCGCCCAAAAGATCGTCTATCTCCTTCAGGCCGCGCACGGTCACCACGTCTCGAGACGTCATGTCGTACGACGCGAGTGTGCGCCGCGGAAACCCGTCGATCAGCGACAGCTCTTTCACCGGCGCAGGGCGGCGAGAACCAAGCTCAACACCCACTGGAGACGAGCGTTGGCTCGAAGACGCCGAGAGCATGTCCCTCAACTCTCCGAAATCGATTGTGACATCCACCGAGCCATCGAAAGCTGGATCGTCGACCTCGTCCTTGCGAGCGAAGCACGGCGAGACGTACACGACGGCCACGTCCTCGGGATACAGCGCCTTGATAAGTCTTGCTTGTGCCACATATGGCGGAACTATTGGTGCCAGCGCCGGGACGAGTGCGGGATGGAATCGGCGCACCCATGCGACAGCCACCGGACAAGTCGAGCGCAAGACGATAGACTTCGTCCGCTGATCATGGCAGCGCTCGTACTCCAACGCCACCATCTCTTCGCCAAGCAGGGTGGTCTCCACGGAGAAGAAGCCTGCATCCTCGAGAGACGCCTCCACCTCAGCAGGACCCATCGGGTGCAGGGCAGCGATGAACTCCGTGGCAAGCAACGCCACGACTGGCCGCTCTCCTGCCAGCAGTTCGTGTACCAGGGGCAGGTCGTCACGGACCGTGTGCGCTCCTCGCGAGCACGCTGTCACGCAGGCACCACACTTGACGCAACGCTCCTGGATGACCTTCGATCGCCTGTCCACGACACGGATGGCTCCCGCAGGACAGACCCGAACGCAGCCCCAGCATTCCCGACAGGATTCGCCCGGTCCTTCGATGAGTAGGCCGCTCTCGGACGGCGGATGTACTGGACGGCCCATCAACACCTCCTGCAAGACATCCGTCTTGCCGTCTGCCGTGAATCAAAGCTCTATTCGCTGTTCACTCTCTAGACTAGCCGTGGTTTCTTCCGCCGAGAAGCCCCGCTGCATCCAAGCGCCTCATAAGCGTGGCCAACGGCAACCCCAAACCGTAGACGACGACCGCTTGACCGAAGCCCACGGTAGCCACTCCGAGCAGGTATATGACAACCCGTCCACTACCGACATCCAGACCCAAGAACTGTTGCTGGTCGAGGCCTAGAGCCGCCAGAAGCACTGGGAGATACACTGGGACAATCAGCGCGTTGCTGAAAACGGGGCCTGCAAGCGCAAATCCGACTCGCTCACGAAAGCGCCACGTCCATGCCGCGCCGAGCAGGGTCGCGATGGATCCGAAGACCACATCAAGAAGTCCCACCGGGCCGACCGCCCCGACGAGGGTCGCGTTTGCGGCAGCCGTGCCTATCGCAAGACCCGGAACCGCTGCTGGAGTGAACAGAGCGAGCACGGTGAGCGCTTCACTCAGGCGGAACTGCACCGGACCCCATCCCAATTGAGCGGGCATCTGAAGAACGGCAAGCGTCGCTGCAGCATGGACTGCGGCGATGACTCCCGCCTGGGCGATGTAGCGCGTCCTGTTCACCGGCGGACTCCCATGTGCGGATGCTCGCGGATTCTAGCATACGGCCGGAACGGGCGTGCGCTCGAGCGAGAGGTCGAGTGCTTCGCTCCCCATCCGAGATGGCTGCTCAGGACAGCTTGTTTCTGGGAAGGCTCACGGTGAACGTCGTCCCCTCGCCCAGCGAACTGTGCACCTCGATGCTCCCGCCCATCACATCCACGTTCGCCTTCGCGATAGCCAAACCCAGCCCGAAACCACCGTGAGAGTCGGAGCGTGAACTCTCCGAGCGATAGAAGCGCTCAAAGATGCTGTCCATCTCCTCGGCAGGAATGCCGATTCCCGTATCTTCTACCTCGAAGACGAGCACGTCACCCTTGACGCGTGTAGATAGCGAGACCCGACCGCCGGGAGGCGTGTACTTACAGGCATTGTCGAGCAGGACGGAAAGCACGGTCTCGATGCGGCTCGGGTTGCCGATCATGTCGATAGTGCCCTCATCCGGTCCCTCGAACGCCAGCCCCTTGGATTGATAACGAGTTGCACTCATCGCCAAGACCTCACGGCAGAGCGCATTCGCGTCGAGAGACTCCCGGCCCAAGTCGGCGACCTGTTCGCTCCTCAAAAGAATCAGCAGATCGCCACAGAGCCTGGCCATTCGGCGTGACTCGCGATCGATTGCAGACACTGCCTCATCTCGAACCTCAGCGTCGTCCCCTCCCCAGGCCTTCAAGATGTTCGTATACCCTCTGATTCCAGCAACTGGCGTCGACAACTCGTGAGAGACGTCCGCCATGAATCTGGTCTGCATCTCCGCCCGTCGGCTGAGTCTATCGATGAGCCTGTTGACCGATCGAGCGAGCTCGACGATCTCGCGCCATCCTTCCTCGGGAAGCCTCACGTCGAGCCGTCCTGCATCAATCGAGTCCGCCGCCCTGCGCAGGTTTCCCACCGGCCCCAGAGCCCATCCCACAGCGACTCGCACCACGACCAAAACGATCAATACGGCAAGGACTGCCAGTGCAGCCATCAGGGCACGAGCAGAGTCGATGACCGCTTCCTCGCGATCGGGCAGGTAGACGACATCTAGCACACCGCGAACTCCGCCGGGAACATCGACAGGAACGTGAACGGCGTAGATTCCCAGCCGAGCCGGGCCGATCATGTTCGAAAACACGCTGCGACGCTCGACCGTGTGCTCCAACGGCTGACCTAACGACAGGGCACGCTCCCGCTCGTGGACGCCGTCGACTACGGCTCGTCCGCTGCTGGACCACTCCGGTTCAATCCTGTCGCCGTAGTAGAAGGCGAACTCGCCCGTCGATGGGTAAGCGATGCGCAGGGCCAGCGGGAATTCTTCAAAGAAGCGAGCCTCCGTCTCCCGGTCCCAGTCGTCGCCTGTCAGTCCGATTGCGCTCGATTCGACTGAGACTTCTGATGACAGTGCTCGAGCGACCTTATCGGCGTTGGCGGCCAACGCCGTGACCTGCTCGTTCGCGGCGTCAGCCATCCCGTCCAAGACCACATAGAGAGCAAGCGCAAACCCACCTGAGATAAGCAAGGCGAGCGGGAGCGAAACGAGAAGCATCCACGTACTGAATGACGAACGGCGCATCTAACCCCTTGCGAAGAAGTACCCTACGCCTCTGATGGTCTGGATGATGGTGTTCTCACGATCGGAGATCTTGTTTCGCAGATGACAGACGAACACCTCTATGACGTTGCTGCCCGTCGCGTTCCCCGATCCCCACACCGCTTCCAGAATCTCATCACGAGGGATAACTCGCCCTGCGTTGCGTACCAGATACGCAAGCAGATCGAACTCTTTGGCGGTGAGGTCCAGGGGATTGCCGTCACGCGCCGCCCGTCTGGATAGCATGTCGACTTCGATACCGCTAGCCACTAGCTTCTGGCCGCCCCGGTCCCGCTCGGTACGCTTCAGCAGTGCCCTGACCCGAGAGAGCAGTTCCGGAATCTCGAAGGGCTTCTTCAGGTAATCATCCGCTCCCGCATCGAACCCTTCGACCACGTCATGGGTCTCAGCCTTTGCGGTGAGCATCAGTATGGGTACCGCGCTCTCGGAGTCCCGCAACCTTCGGGCCACTTCGATGCCGTCGAAGCCCGGTAGCATCAGGTCGAGGATGAGCAGATCCGGCTCTTCGGCGGCTATGGCTTCTAGAGCAGAGGAACCGTCGTCAACCCTGCTGACCTGATATCCCACATGCATGAGCTCGAGTTCAACGAAGCGGGCTATTGTGCGGTCGTCCTCTACGACCAGTATCTTCTCGCCACTCATCACGCCTCCCGCTGTCGTGGTCGAGCCTCCCAGTCGATGATACACGCTTTCTGTCAGGTTCTTACCAGCCCCATCAGAGTCTCCGCGATCTGCACGGCGTTCAGGGCTCCGCCCTTTCTCAGCTGGTCTGACACAACCCACATCGAAACGCCACCCGGCACGGTCGGGTCGATCCTAAGACGTCCCACGTATGTCTCGTCGGTGCCCTCCAGCATTGCCGGCATCGGATACTTCGACTCGGAGGGTTCGTCCATAACCACAACGCCTGGCGCCACCTCGAGCGCCGCGCGCACTTCGGCCAAGGTGACTTCGCGTGTGAACTCCACGTTGAGCGCCTCGGAATGACAGCGTAGCACGGGCACTCTCACGCATGTAGCGTTAACCGCCAGATCGGGAGCATGCATGATCTTCCTTGTCTCGACGACCATCTTCCACTCTTCTTTGGTGGAACCGTCATCGAGGAAGACATCGATCTGGGGGATGCAGTTGAACGCGATTCTATGGGCGAAGTGTTCGGGTTCGTAATCCTCGCCCAGAAGGAAACTGCGGGTCTGCTTGTAGAGCTCATCCATCGCCGCAGCACCGGCACCTGATGCCGCCTGGTATGTGGAAGCGATCACCCGTTGGATCGGGGCGAGGTCGTGCAGCGGTTTGAGCACTACGACCATCTGGATCGTAGAACAGTTGGGGTTCGCAATGACGCCGGAGTGCCAGGCGACATCCTCCGGATTCACCTCGGGAATCACCAGCGGCACGTCGTCTTCCATTCTGAATGCCGAGGAGTTGTCGATCATCACGCAACCGGAAGATACCACCGTCTCGCGAAAGCGCCTGGATACCGAAGCTCCGGCACTGAAGAGTGCGATGTCCGCCTCCTCGAAAGAGCGCTCAGTCATCTCCTCGACGATCAGCTCACCGTCACGGAAGGGCAGACGCATGCCGGCGCTGCGGCTGGAGGCGAGCGCCACAACCCGCTCCGCTGGAAAGCAGCGCTGCTCCAGGACCTCGAGCATCTCGCGCCCGACTGCGCCAGTAACCCCCGCCACTGCCACCACCGGCCAATCCGGCAGAGGCCTATCCCACACCACCGTCAGCTCCCTCCCCGCAGGCAGGCGAAGCTTCTGCGCTAATCTCCTCGCTGTCGAGCCCGAAACTGCTGTGCAGCGCCCGAACCGCTCGTTCGACCTCAGCAGCAGAGATCACGCAAGAGATGCGTATCGACGAAGTCGCTATCATGTCGAGGTTCACACCCGCGTCGGCAAGTGCACGGAACATTTGTGCAGCGACGCCCGGGTGAGTCTTCATCCCTGCACCTATGAGCGAGACCTTCGCCACCGATTCGTCGAGGCTCCACCGGCGTGCGCCTAGCTCGAGCACGACCTTCTCCGTTGCCTTCTTGGCTCGGGCCAGGTCTTCTTTGGGAACCGTAAAGGATATGTCTGTCGTACCCGACTCAGAAACGTTCTGGATTATCATGTCCACGTTCGCGTTGGCGTCAGCGAGCGTGCCAAAGACCGATGCGGCCACCCCGGGACGGTCGGGCACGTCGCGGATCGTGATTTTGGCCTCGGATATGTCGTGGGTGACACCGGAGATGATCGCCTGTTCCATGCTCTCGTCCGCCTCCTTGACGATCGTGCCGGGTGTGTCTTCGAAACTCGAACGGCAGTGTATCGCCACACCGTGATTGCGTGCGAACTCCACCGCTCGAAGCTGTAGAACGCGTGCTCCGGTCGCAGCCATCTCGAGCATCTCCTCGTAGGAGACAACGTCGATTCTGCGTGCCGAGGGCACGATTCTCGGATCCGCAGTATAGACCCCATCGACGTCCGAGTAGATCTCGCAGACCTCGGCTCCTATACCCGCCGCCACGGCTATCGCGGTCGTATCCGAGCCGCCTCGACCCAATGTCGTGATGTGGCCATCTTCAGTGACCCCCTGAAAACCCGCTACTATCACGATCAAGCCCTGGTCGAGTGCTGCGCGCACGCGCTCGGCCCGAACCTCGCGAATCTTTGCTTTGGTGTGCCCCGAGTCAGTGACTATCCCTACCTGAGGTCCAGTGAACGAAATCGCCTGGTGGCCCAGGGAGTGTATCGCCATGGCTAGCAGGGCGATCGTGACCTGCTCCCCAGTCGCAAGAAGCATGTCCATCTCGCGCTCGGGAGGATAGGGTGAAATCTCTTCGGCCATTGCGACCAGTTCGTCCGTTACGTCTCCCATTGCGGAAACTACCGCTACAACGCCGCTCCCGACCTCCTTCAGAGCGATGAGACGCTGCGCGACCCGCATGATCCGTTCGGTGTTGACGACAGATGTACCGCCGAACTTCATGACTACGAGGGACATCGAGTTGCCTCCGGTTCCGTGCCCTCCGGGGCCGCCATGAGCCCCGAAAGTCGCGCATAGTGTAGCATCCGCGAAAACCAAGGAGGGCCCCGGATTCGAATCAGGGGCCTTCCGAGACAAAGACAGCATTACTACGAGTCAAGGCCGGATACTGCTACTCTCCGCAGCGACCGAGGATGTACTCCCAGTGGGCATCCACTTCGGCCTGTATCTCTGCCAGCAACTCGGCGTTCTCGGGCTTGAGCAGATGGCGGAAGCGGCCCTGGGACTTCAGGAACTCCTCTATCGGCTTGCGCTCGCGCACCTTGACGGTCATGCGCCACACACCGTCCTCAACCTCGAACAGCGGCCAGTATCCTGTCTGTACTCCGACCTTCGCGATCTCGACCGATTTGTTGTAGGCGCAACGCCAGCCACGAGGGCAACTTGCAAGGACGTTCAGGAAAGCCGGCCCTTCGACAGCGAACGCCTTCTCGGATTTCGTGGTGAGATCCTTCCAGTGGCTTATCGACGCCTGCGCCGCGTAGGGAATGCCATGAGCCGCTATGATCGAAGTCAGATCCTTCCGCTTCTCGATCTTGCCTTGCTGGGCTTTGCCGACCTCTGCGGTGGTGGCCCAAGCGCCTCTTGGTGTGGCCGAAGAGCGCTGGATGCCAGTGTTCATGTAGGCACCGTTGTCGTAGCACACATACACCATGTCGTGCCCTCGCTCCATCGCCCCGGAGAGCGCCTGGAGACCTATATCGTAGGTGCCTCCGTCCCCGCCGAACGCGACGAACTTGACCTTCTTGTCGGCAGGAATCTTCCCGGCTCGCTTCAGTCCTTTGAAGGCAGCCTCGACGCCCGAAATCGTAGCCGAGGAATTCTCGAACGCGTTATGGATGAAAGGAACCTTCCACGAAGAGTAGGGATAGATGGTGGTGGAGACCTCCAGACACCCGGTCGCGCACCCGGCGATGACTGGATCCGTTCCGGCACCCAGAAGAATCTGCCTGACGGCGATCGAGGCGCCACAGCCAGCACACAACCGATGACCACCTTCTAGGCGATCCTCCCGGTGAGTAAGCTCACGCAGTGTAGGCATTTCCGCTCCCTCCTACCGCGCACCGAGATACTGCATGCCGTGCAAAGATGCAGAACCCGCGGCGATGTCGGACAGATCGGTGTAGACAGTGCGGATGAGGTCGAGCCGCACGTCGCTTCCGCCAAGACCGTAGATGTAGTTGACGACGGGAACACGGCTCTCGAGATCGTACAGCGCACTGCGCGTCTCGAGAAAAACGGGCCCGCCCTCGGCTCCGAAGGAATCGGCGCGGTCGAGAACGCCGACGGCCTTCATATCAGAAAGCGCGCTTACCATTTCTTCTACCGGGAAGGGCCGGAAGCACCGGATCTTCACGAGACCCGCTTTCACGCCCTCCGCACGCATCTGTTTGGCCACGTAACGCACGTTACCGGCAGTCGAACCGAGAACGACGATCGCGACTTCCGCATCGTCCATCATGTCGGTCTCGATCAGGCCGAACGGCCGGCCGGAAAGCTTGGAGAAGGCTTCGCCAACCCGCTCGATCACGCCCTTCGAGCAATCGATGGCAAGGCGCTGGGTCTTCTTGAACTCGAAGTAGGGGCCGCCTAGACCGGCAAAGTTGCCGTGGCTTACTGGGTTGTCGGTGTCGAGCAGTGCGTTCTGGGGCTCGTAGTCACCGACGAACGCGGTCACCGAGTCATCGTCCATCAGCTGTACCCTGTCTATCGAGTGCGTTGTGATGAAGCCGTCCAGGCAGGTCATCACTGGAAGCAGCACCTCTGGATCCTCGCCGATCGGCACGGCCATGATGGTGTTGTCGTAGACTTCTTGTGCGGTTTCGGCGAACAGTATTATCCAGCCGGAGTCGCGAGCGCCCATGACATCTGAATGGTCGCAGTGGATGTTGATGGGAGCGGAAAGCGCCCGGTTCGTGTTCGCCATGATGATGGGCAGGCGCATCCCGCTCGCGATGTACAGCTCCTCCCACATCAGAGCCAGGCCTTGGCTCGCAGTGGCGGTCATCACGCGGGCGCCCGCAGCCGCAGCGCCGATGCAAGCACTCATGGCCGAATGCTCGGATTCTACCGTGACGTACTCTGTGTGCACCCGCCCCTGGGCGACGATCTTCGCGAACTCCTCGACGATGGTGGTCTGCGGGGTGATCGGATATGCAGCGACCACATCGGGGGCGCACTGTCGAAAGGCCTCGGCCACAACGGAGTTGCCCGTAGTGGCTACAGTCTTCTGCTCGGCCATGCTACTTCACCTCCGGGAGTTCGCAGCCCTCGGGCACCATCGTGATGGCCTCCACGGGACATTCGTTGGCGCAGACACCACAGCCTTTGCAGTGGTCGAGATCGAAAGTGTCGTCGGCCAGTTTCTCGTTCTCAACCCGCACCGCGGTATCCGGGCAGAACACCCAGCAAAGAAGACAATCTGTGCACGTCTCCACATCACGGACGGGACGCTCGCTACGCCAGCCACCGGTAACATAGTCGCGCGAGTTGCCAGCGTCCGGAATGACACCGCGGAGGGGGAACTGCTCCGCTTTCCAGGCGTTCATCTTCGAGATATCCCATTTGCTCATGCTACGACCACCTCCTCGTATGCGCGATCCACTGATGCAATATTGGCGTCGATGATCTCCTGGCCGAACTTCTTGCCGAAGGTCACCTCAAGTAGCGACTTCACCGTGTCTATGTCTACCGCCTCCGTGACTTTGGCGAGTGCGCCGATCATCGGAGTGTTCGGGATGTCGCGCTTGATAGTATCTAGAGCGATGCCCGAAGCATCCAGGCACGCGACGGTGACGCCATCCGCCACCCCTAAAGAGCGCTTCGCCGCATCAGGGGGAGTGCAGGTGTTTATGATGACCGTTCCATCGTCGACCAGGCCCTCGGTGACATCCACGACGTCGAGCAGGGAATCATCGAGGACGATAACCACATTGGGGTGCTCGATGTTGCAGTGGATGTCGATGGGGTCGGGACTGATACGGGTGAACGCCTTGATCGGAGCTCCCATACGCTCGGGGCCATACTCGGGCATCGCCTGCATGTACTTGTCTGCTGCAAGCGCAGTCTCGGCCACCAGTTTGGCGGCGGTCACTGCTCCTTGGCCGGCACGTGCATGCCAGCGAATCTCGGTGAGTTGCTCCATTCTCTTCCCTTTCTCGCTTCACCGCCGCCCGGGCTTGAGCTTTGGAGCCGGTGTCGGCGCGACATATGCGGGCAGGTCACCCAAGGATACGGGGGTGACGACGGCAAGCGGATTCGCAGGGCCGGTCAGCGGCTTTCACAAATCGGTAAGCGGTGAACAAATAATGGAAACTCCCAACGTCTACAGTTCTCTACGCGCCTCCAAGGCGCGCCCCAGGGTCACTTCATCGGCGTAGTCAAGGTCTCCTCCGACCGGCAAGCCCGAGGCGATTCGGGTCACCTGGACTCCGAGTGGCTTGAGAAGACGGGCGAGATACAGCGCCGTGGTCTCCCCTTCAACCGTCGGATTGGTAGCGATTATAACCTCGGTGACCTCTCCTTGAGCGAGGCGGTCTAGCAACTCGCGTACGCGAAGCTGTTCCGGACCGATCCCATCCACCGGCGAGATGACGCCCCCCAGCACATGGTAAAGACCGCGAAACTCGCCTGTGCGCTCGACCGCCGCCACATCTCTTGTTTCCTCGACAACGCAGATGATCGATACATCGCGTTCCGAGTCGGCGCAGACCTCGCACACTTCACCCTCAGCAAAATCGAAGCAGAGCGGGCAGAAGTGAATCGCTCGTTTGATGTCGAGAAGCGCCTCGGCCAACCGTTCGGCCACCTCCTCGTCGGAGCGCAAGACGAAGTAGGCAATCCTCTGAGCTGATTTCGGACCGATGCCGGGAAGCCGCTCGAGTTCATCGAGCAGTCGCGCTATCGGGGCTGCATATCGCACTTTGCGCCCGCTACATTAGGCCGGGGATGTCCATACCCCCGGTTACGGCTGCCATCCTCTCGGAGGCCATCTCTTGAGACTGTCGGATGGCCTCGTTCACAGCAGCTGCAATCAAGTCCTCTAGCATGGCGACGTCATCTGGATCGACCGTCGCCGGATCGATGACTACCCGCTCCAGCCTTGTGTCTCCAGTCATCACGGCCTTGACGGCACCGCCACCGACCGAGGCTTCCACGCGCTCTTCGGCAAGCTCGGCCTGAACGCGGGCCATCTCCTCCTGCATTTTCTGCGCCTGCTTCATCATGTTGGCGAAGTTGGGTTTCACGCTATCAATCCTTCCTCTCGGGTTGATGCGGCTGTTCAGAAATCACTTCTGCCCCGAGACCTTCGACGAGCAAGCGCTCTAGCTCGTCGCTGGCTGAGGCATCCGCCCGTTCGGACAACGGCTCTGTCAGGGACTGTGGGGGCGTCTCGTCGTCGTCAACAACTGGCAGAACCTCGGCACTCGGCTCTGATGGCTCGGGTGTGGACTCCGCAGATCGCACTGCTCCGCGCCCAAGCTGGTAGCGGAAGGGCGGAGTCCCTCCCAGTACGGTCGCCAAGGCCCGTCGCACCAAGTCTACGTTGTCGGGATCGCCTGCCTGCTTCATGGGGAACTTCGCACCTGCCGGGAATTCGACGACCAGAGTCTCCCCGTCGACGTCGACATCGGCTTCCGTCCCGTCGAATATCGCCCCTCGTGCCGCCTTGAGCTTGCGTATCTCCGCCACTACCGCAGGCCAAGACCGTTTCATGTGGGCTCGGTCGAGCTGCCCGGTCGACGCAGCAGACTTGATGCCCTCGGTTTCGGTCTCAGTCGTCTCGGGTGTCGCCGCAGCCTCTTCGCCGGGCTCGGAGACGAGTTCCTCGCAAGCTTCGTGAACAGGCTCGCCGGGTGAAGGAGCTGACGGCTCCTCGAAATCGGAGTCCGCCTCCGAAGATGCGGGCAGGAACTGTGGCGCCGTTAGCGCAGCCCCTGACTCGAGTGCGGCGACACGCTCGGCGATTGCTTCCAAGGTCAGTTCGCCTTGCGGACGCGCAAGACGGGTGAGCGCGACTTCCAGCACGAGGCGTGGATCCGGGCTCCATCTGAGCTCGCCGCTCACTTCGCCCAAAACGTCCAGCACACGAGCGAGGCGATCCGGCCCGAACCCGGCCGCCTGCCTTGACGAGCGGACCGCCTCTTCACCGGTCATGTCGACGATTTCCGCAGCATCCCCGACGGCTGCCAAAACGTACAGATCGCGAATGTGACCGACCAATTCACGCACGAACTCGGGGATGTCGACGCCGGCTGCGCTCAACCGCGCGACGAATCGGAACGAACCGGCTACATCACGGGCGGCTATCAGGTCGGCTACCTCGAAAAGAAGGGCGCTGTCCACTTCGCCAAGCAGGCTCTCCACATCTTCGAGTGAGATCCGCCTCCCGGTGAAGGCTGCGAGCTGCTCAAGAGTGGAGATGGCATCGCGCATACCCCCACCTGCGTGCTTGGCCACGAGTGCTAGGGCCCCCTCGGCCACTTCCATGCCCTCATCGGTGACGATGCGCTCGAGACGCTCGACAAGCCGGTCCACTCCGATGCGATGGAAGTCGAAACGCTGGCAGCGAGAATGAATCGTCTCGGGCACTTTGTGCGGATGTGTGGTGCACAGCACGAACAGGGTGTGAGATGGTGGCTCCTCGATGCTCTTCAGAAGTGCGTTGAAGGAGTGCGTCGAGAGCATATGAACCTCGTCGATGATGTAAACCTTCCAACGACCTCGTGTGGGCGCATACGCGAGACGCCCGATGATCTCCTCGCGCACGTTGTCGACTTGCGTGCGCGATGCCGCATCGAGTTCGTGTACGTCCGGATGGCGTCCTTCGGCCACATCCTTGCACTGTTCACAAGTGTTGTCGGGGTCAGGCGTGGGGCCCTTCTCGCACTCGAGAGCCTTCGCCAGGATTCGTGCAGTGGTGGTCTTTCCAGTGCCGCGAGGACCTGTGAAAAGATAAGCGTGCGACACCGTCCCTTCGGCCACCGCGTTGCGCAACGTGCGCGTGACGTGTTCTTGTCCGACCACATCATCGAAACTCTGAGGACGATACTTGCGATACAGGGACTGGTGACTCATCTGATCCCTTCCACACTCCGACAGCTTGCGTATCAGACCCCGAGTATAGCGGGACGCACCGATGGGGCATCGGACATGCAACGCCCCCGAGCGGGGCCCGAACACCCGGCAGAGGACGCTTATGGCTGCTTCCTCCCGGATCTGACCAGGTTCACGCCTTACCGCCGTCCGGACCCCGCTCGGGGGCGTCCATGCGCGAGCGTACAGTATATGCCCGGCGGTTGTCTTCGGCCACACATCCGCTCGTTCACTGCCTTTCCGGGGAACACTATTGTTACACGGGAAGGAGGCCAGATGATGGAAGCTCTTGATCGTGACACTGTTCTCTCGCTGGCCCAGCATGACGAGTGGCCCGCAATCTCCATCTATCTCCCCGCTCACCGGGCCGGCACCGAAAAACAGCAGGACCCGATTCGCCTCAAGAACCTCCTCAAACAAGCCGAGGAGGTTCTCGCCCAGCATGGCATCCGGACGCCCGAAGTCACCACACTTCTGGCACCGGCGTGGGGCGTTCAGAAGGATCCTGCTGTATGGCGGGAAGGATTCGAGGGTCTCGCGCTCTTCCTCGGAGAGCAGTCGTTTCGCGCAGTCCGTACCTCTCGGACGCTCCCGGAGCGTACTCGCGTTGGCGAGCGGTTCCTCATCCGTCCTCTGCTTACTGCGCTCGCTCCAGAAGTGCACTTCTACGTGCTGGCCCTGAGCAAGAACCGGATACGGCTGTTCGAGGGAAGTACCAACGAGATACGAGAGATGGATCCCGCAGGCATCCCTCAGGGCCTGGCCGAGACCCTCAAATACGATGACTACGAGAAGCAGGTTCAGTTCCACTCGCGCACACCGGCAGCCGCAGCAGGACGTGGACGCCGGGCTGCCGTCTTCCACGGGCACGGAGGGACCGCGGATACGGCGAAAGAGGATCTCTTGCGATACTTCCGCCAGGTAGACCGTGGTCTGAAGGAGCTCCTCGGCGACAGTAGTTCATCGCTGTTGCTCGCAGGAGTGGATTATCTGCTGCCTATCTACGGGGAGGCCAACACCTATCCTCGGCTCGTCCCCGAGGGAATCAAGGGAAACGTCGACGAGCAGCCTGCAGGCGAGATCCACGCAGAGGCGCTAGACCTGCTCCAGCCGTATCTCCGACACGAACTCGAATCTGACCTTGCCGCACTGGCAGAAGCGCACAAAGGCCCTATGGCTTCCACGGAGATCGCCGACATCATCGCTGCTGCTCACGTAGGCCGCGTGCGCACTCTGTTCGTAAGCGACGACAACGGTGCATGGGGAAGATTCGAGCCCGCAACAGGCGAGGTTGAGATTCGTGACGAGCCTCAGCCCCAAGACCACGATCTTCTCGACTTGGCAGCTTCGCAGACCTTGCTGCACGGAGGCTCGGTCTACGTCATGACACCCGAGGAGGCCGTCACCGAGGTCGGAGCATCGGCGGCAGCCATCTTCCGCTACTGAAACAGCGCCGCGGCCCAAAAGGACTCGAACGGCGCGATCACGATACCGACAAGAACGCAAGTAGCGTTCGCGCGATCGCTTAGGGCATGGAGGAGCTATGGAGCCGGTCGAGCCCAACAATCGATGTAACGACTTAAGGCCCGTCGACATCCAGCAAGAACTCGCCGAAGAACGCACGATTATGGCCCTTCAGCGCACCGTGTTGTCGAACGAGCGTACCCTCAACTCGTGGTTGCGCACCGGGCTGGCCACCGTGGCAGCCGGATTCACACTTGGTCTGCTGTTAGGAAGAGAGGGCGAGATCGGTCCCGCCCGCAGCTTCGGGGTGATTCTCATCGCGGCAGGCGGACTGATCTGTGTCGCTGGTCTTGCACGATATCGTGCTCTGCGAAAACGTCTCGAACCGGAGGACATCTCCTCCGTTCCCGTCTGGCTACTCGAGTTGCTCGTGGGATTCTTCTTACTGGTATCGCTGGTAGGGATAGGCATCCTTCTGCGGGCATGAACGGCTTTGGCGATGACCTATCGAGTAACCCGCACTGCAGCGAGATGCCAAAACCTTGAAGCGCCAGTTGCGACGAGCCTTCGGTAGGGAAGAAACCCTGGAGCAGACCCGACGTCGCTGGAAGGCGGGAATCACATGGCCAAACTCTTGCAGCTCTATCTTCTGACAGTAGTGGTGTTCTTCGTGATCGACATCGTGTGGCTCGGGGCGGTCGCAAACCGTTTTTATCAGGACCAGCTAGGTCCGATGCTGAAGTCACCTCCGAACTGGCCCGTCGCAGCAGGATTCTACCTGTTCTACATAGTCGGAATCATCGTCTTTGCCGTGCTGCCGGGTATCGACAGGGGGTCTCTGCTCGAAACGGTCTGGCGCGGAGCCCTGTTCGGCGCACTGGCTTATGCTACATACGACCTGACCAACCTCTCCACTCTGAAGGGATGGCCGTGGCAGGTCGCGGTCGTTGACATACTCTGGGGAACCGTCCTGACGGGAACTGTGGCCGCGGCAAGTCACCAGATAGCGCGCTGGCTCAACGTTTGAGACCGTGTCTCTTCCTGCATGCGTGAAGCCCCTCCGTGATCCGGCCTTCTATGGGACTCGGCCGGGACGGAGCCTAGTCGAGCCAGGCCCACTCAGCCATCACCGGGCAAGCTGCATCTCCACGCGTACGCGAAGCTCCGACTGTTGGGTTTTTCTGCAGAAACATCCTTGAGCAGCTCGCCGAAGATGCCGATTAGAGAGTCTAGGGGCGTATTCGAAAAGAGGACTTGCTTCGGTGCAAGGATAAAGGCCTCCCGCACCGGAGGGGGTGGCAGGGACCGAAATGGCGATCGACGAGCGATTGATCGAACTGGTCAGGCGTGCCCATGAGAGCGCGTCACATCCGGTCGTGTGCTTCCTGCCGGACTGTACCGTCGCCTACTACAACCCACCTGCACAAGAGCTCGTTCGGGATCACTCCGGATCTACGAAGTGCGTCCACTATGCCGATGATCCCGAAGGGGACATTGCTCCTTGCGAAACCTGCCCGCTCGAGTCGATCTTCCGTGACGGAGTTCCGCGCAACCAAGTGCTCCGAACGGTCGACTCGGCCGGACAGACCCGCTGGATAGATCAGGAATGGCATGCTATCCGCGACCATGATGGTGCCATTGCATGTGTCGTCAGGGAGTCGCTCGAGCTGGTTCCCGATGTGAAGGCCGCCAAAGGCTCATCTTGGGCAGATGACTCCGGGCTCGAAGGCCTCGACAGGAACCGGACTCAGCGGCTGCTCGACGTCGCAGCAGCGGCCGTCTTGGTGCTCGACTTCAACGGCCGGGTCACGTTGGTCAACCACAAGGCGCTCGAACTCCTCGGACTTCCCGAAGAGAAGGTCGTCGGCCGATCTTGGATTCGGGACTTCGTGCCGGAAAGCTACCGCGAACAGTGCAGGAGCCGTTTCGAGTACGCGCTCGATGAAAGCGGCCCCGTGTTCCCGCCGTGCGAGCACCCCATCGCAAGACCCGATGGGACGGCACTTGTGATCGAGTGGCACAACACTTTGTTCACCGACGAGAACGGGAACACGACGGGCATCTTGGCGTCCGGAATCGATGTGACCAGGCGCAAGGATGTCGAAGCTGAGTTGCGCTTCCGCTCCACCGTGCTCGACAAAGCCAACGACGCGGTGGTCGTGCACGAGCTCGATGGAACACCTGTTTATGCGAACGAGCGCGTATGCACGATGTGCGGATTCACGCGTGAGGAGTTCCTCGGCATGCCCCCGTTCGGTTGGCTCGACCCGGAGCACCGAGAAGTGCATCAGCCTGTGCGAGAAGCGCTCTCGCACACGGGTGCCGCCATCTTCGAGACGCTCTTCCTCGCGAGTGACGGCACTCGCCTGCCTGTAGAGGTTCACGCTAAGGTCACGACCGTCGGTGAACGAGAGGTCGTGGTAGCGGCGGCCAGAGACATCACCGAACGCAAACGTGCCGGGCAGACAATGACCCGTCTGGCTTTCTACGACCCGCTCACCGGACTTGCGAACCGCGCCCTGTTCTTGGACCGCCTGCGTCACACGGCCTCAGCGAGCCGTCGTTCGGGTGAGCGCATTGCACTGGCGTTCTTGGATATCGACCACTTCAAGTCCATCAACGACAGTCTCGGTCACTCGGCCGGAGATGCGGTGCTGATCGAACTCGCAAGCCGAATCAAGGCGCGCATGCGCGACGCCGACACGGTCGCGCGCCTCGGCGGCGATGAGTTCACCGTGTTGATGTCGGGAATCCGTTCGGCCGAAGACGCTGAGCGAGTAGCCCACAAGCTACTTCAGTGCTTCCGTGATCCGGTGATTGCATGCGGGCAGGAAGTGTACGTGACCGCCAGTATAGGCGTCGCGATCGGCTCCCCTGACGCAAAGGAGGATGTCGGCACGCTTCTGGGCAGGGCGGACACAGCTATGTATCGCGCCAAGCACGATGGCCGCGACACCTTCTGCCTGCACGACTCGATTTGCGAAGACGACTCGCGCGAGTTGTTCACTCTCAAGAACGACCTGCACGGTGCGCTGGCCCGAGAAGAGATCGAGCTTGCCTTCCAGCCCATCGTAGGAGTCAGCGATGGCGCACTGACCGCGGTAGAGGCGCTCGTGCGGTGGAACCACCCGGTCTCAGGCTACGTACCGCCTTCCACCTTTCTGCCTCTGGCCGAGGAGTCGGAGCTCATCGTCACTCTCGGTGACTGGATCGTCCGCAAAGCCTGCGAGCAGTTCCGGGTCTGGCGCAGGAACGGCTTGGCGGCCGACGTCAGATTGACAGTCAACCTCTCGGCCAGGCAATTCGCCGATCCCGAGCTTCCGAAGAAGATTGGTACGCTCATCTACGAGAACGGCATTCCCCCTTCGATACTCGAACTCGAGATCACCGAGGGAACCTTCATGCGTGGCGAGGGACTCCACACCACCTGGAACGATCTGCGCGACCTCGGAGTTCGCATCGCCATAGACGACTTCGGAAGTGGCTACTCCTCCCTCGAGCAGCTCTTGCGCTTCGAAGTCGACTCGCTCAAGATCGACCGTGCGTTCATCAGGGGCCTGGGCCGCAGTCCACGGTCGACTGCAGTGTGTCGCGCCGTAATCTCGATCGGACGCCAGCTCGGCTTGACCATAGTGGCCGAGGGAGTGGAGACCCGCATACAGCACGCGTGCCTGCGAGCCGAGAAGTGCGATGAGATGCAAGGCTTTTTGGTCAGCAGAGCCGTGACAGCCGAGTCGCTCGCGGCACTTCTGACCGAAACACAACTGCTGCCTCAGCGATAGCTACCCCTATAGCAGCGCGGCTGGCGCGGGAGTCTCGGCATTCGAACGGCGTGTCTATCACGACAACGCGCTTTCCTTGGTCTCTGGATCGAATATGTGCATGCGCTCCATATCGATGACGACCTCCACCCGATCTCCTGCACGCATGGCCGTTCGCGGGTCCACCCGCGCGAGCAGTTTGGTATCTCCCGCCATGAGATGGAGAAACACTTCATTACCCATCGGCTCGGTGACATCCACCTTAACCGCCGTCGGGGCGGCTGTGATGCCTGCAGGAACGTAGTCCTTGTCGTGGATGTTCTCGGGACGAACACCGAAAACCATCCGGCGTCCCAGGAATCCACGGACATCGTCGGCACGATCGTCAGGCACATCCACCACGAAACCTTCACCCTCAAGGCGCACTCCTTCACCGTTCTCGACCACTTCGGCCTCGAAGAAGTTCATCGACGGCGAGCCGATGAACCCTGCGACGAATACGTTCACCGGCTCGTCGTAGAGCTTCTGAGGGCTCCCGACCTGCTGTATTATCCCCTCATTCATCACTGCGATACGGTCGGCCATCGTCATGGCTTCGACCTGATCGTGCGTTACGTACACGAACGTCGTGCCGAGGCGCTGGTGGAGCTTACTAATCTCCGCACGCGTGTGGACACGCAGCTTCGCATCGAGGTTGGAAAGCGGTTCATCGAGCAGGAAGACCTTGGGTTCTCGTACTATCGCGCGCGCCACAGCGACACGCTGGCGTTGCCCGCCTGAGAGCTGCCCCGGCTTGCGGTCGAGCAAGGTGTCCACACCGAGTATGCTGGCTGCCTCCTTGACCTTCGGGTCCATCTCGTCCTTGGGCATCCTGCGCAAACGCAAGCCGAAGGCGATGTTGTCGTAGACCGTCATATGCGGATAAAGGGCGTAGGATTGGAACACCATCGCTATGTCGCGATCCTTTGCGGGAACACCGTTGACCCGCCGCTCTTCGATGAAGATCGAGCCCTCAGTGATGTCCTCGAGTCCGGCAAGCATGCGAAGCGCGGTAGACTTGCCGCAGCCGGACGGCCCGACTAGCACCAGGAACTCCTTGTCGGCGATCTCTAGGTTGAAGTCGCGCAAGGCCGTGAACTCGCCGAATCGCTTGGTCACGTGATCAAAAAGCACTCGAGCCATCTCTCTACCCTTTCACCGCACCGGCCAAGATGCCCTGGACGAAGTAACGCTGCAGGGCGAAGAAGACTACTAGCGGCAGCATCATCGATATGAATGCGGCAGAGGTCAGCAGATGCCATTCACTGCCGAAGGAGCTGACAAGGTTGGAGATAGTCACAGTCATCGGCGCTACGTTGCGAAAACCGCCCAAGTAGACCAGCGCCACCAAGAGGTCGTTCCAGAGCCATAGGAACTGGAAGATGAAAAGCGCCGCCAAAGATGGTACCGAGAGCGGCATCACGATGCGGAAGAACACCCGCATATGCCCGGCACCCTCGAGGAAGGCCGACTCCAGAAGATCTTTCGGCAACGCGATGAAGAAGTTGCGCAGCAGAAACACTGCGAACGGCAATCCATACGCGGTGTGTGCGAGCCAGACCGCCGGGAACGTACCCGTCAGTCCTGCGGATGCGAACATGCGAAGCACCGGGATGAGCGTGAGCTGGATCGGGACCACTAGAAGCCCGACGACCACCAGGAATATGATCTCTCCGCCGGGAAGATCCATCCATGCGAAGGCATAAGCCGCGAACGCCGCCACTGCAACGGTGAGCAACGTGGCGGGAAGGGCAATGATCAGACTGTTCATGAAGCTCTGCGCCATGCCTTGAGCCGTCAGCACCTGTTGATAGTTGGCCAGCGTGAACTCTGACGCCGTGGAGAACGCGGTCCACCAGCCAGTCGTCGCAATCGCATCCTTGGGGCGAAACGAGCTTACGAAAAGGCCCGTGGATGGAACCATCCACATAAGGCAGATTGCAATGATCGCCACGTGCAGTGGTCCTCGCGAGACGGCACGCAGAAGCCGTTCCCGCTTGCTCAATGCTATGACTTGCTTGGCCATCGCTCACTCCCTCCTGAAGCGCCGGACGTTGGAGAGCATCATCGGCACGATGGCGAGCAGAAGCACGACAGCCACCGCGCTGGCTCTGCCGAAGTTGCCGAAGGTGAACATCTCCTTGAACATGCGATTCGCCAGAACATCCGTCGCGAAGTTGCCAAATGTCATCACGTAGACGAGGTCGAAGACCTTGAGCGAGTTGATGATGAGAGTCACAGCGACCACTACTAGAACCGACCGCAGCATCGGGAGGATCACGTGCCAGAATATCTGGATCTCGTTGGCCCCGTCGACGCGAGCGGCCTCCAATACCTCGGCAGATATTCCTTTCAGACCAGCCGAGATGACCACCAATGCGAAGCCTGTCCACATCCAGATGCCTGCTGCGATGAGAGCGTAGTTGTTGACACTCGGGTTCGTAATCCAGGGAATGGGGTCGAAACCCAGCGCCGTGAAGGCGGCGTTGACGACTCCGGTCTGCTCGAACTGGGGCGGTCTGAAGATATACATGAAGCGCCAGATGACCGCCGCAGCAGTGAACGAGACAGCCATAGGAATGAAGATGATGGCCTTCGCGAGAGCCTCGTAGCGCACTTGATTCGAAAGAACCGCCAAGAGCAGCCCGAGTGCGACGGTGGTGGCAGTGAAGAGCACCAACCAAAGGAGGTTATTGCGGAAGACGGTTATCGTCTCGGGGTGGGTGACGAGATAGACGTAGTTGTCCAATCCCACAAACGTCGACATGTCACGTCCGCTGAAGAAGCTCAGATAGACCGTGTTCACGACCGGATAGACCAAGAAGACGCCGAGCAACACGAAGGCCGGCAGCACCCACAGCCAAGCGGCTGTGACCAGTCTGGTCCTCATCCGCCCCTCCTACACCGCTGACCCGGCGGACGGGGCGACCCTCAGATGCGGGCCGCCCCGGTTTCGCCGGGTCTCAGATAAGACCGGATCCTTGCGAAACGAACCTACCTCATTGCGCATATGCCTCAACAGCCACAGCCTCGATCTCTTCGAGGATGGCGTCGAGACGATCGGAATCCTGCAGGTAGTTCACAACACCCGTCCAGAACGCGTTCTGCACTTCAGAGGGCATCATGTCGCCGGCACCGAAACGGAAGATCTCCGACTCGGTGAGCTGTTCCGCAGCCTTCGCTGACAGCGGATCGGGATAGACCGACAGGTCGAGTGAACGGTTGGGTGACGAGTAGCCTCCGGCCTCAGCCCAAGGTATCCAAGCGTCAGCAGTGGCCAGATAATTCACGAGCGAGCGGGCAGAGGGAGTGTCGTTGAACATGACCACGACGTCCGCGCCACCTGTAACCGCGCCCTCATAGGCCGGATCGATGTACGGGAACTTGAAGAAGTCGTAGTCCTCCTCTGGCACGAGGTCTGGGAACTGTGCTTCGATGAAACCCTGAGTGAATGCGCCGAGGAAGTACATATGCGCCTGAGGCGGATCCTCGAACGGCAGATAGGACGCATCTTCGAAGTTGATCGACAGAATCGCGTCCGCGCCTCCGGGCACGTAGCCTTCAGTCAGCGCTGCTTGACCGAACTTCTCGAAAGCGGACTTGATTGCGGGATCGGTCCACGGAATCTCATGGTCGACCCACTGGTCGTAGACATCGGGCCCCGACTCGGCCAAAAGGATCTCCGCGATCCAGTCGGTCGCTGGCCAACCAGTGGCCCCGCCGCTCTCGATACCTATAGACCATGGCGCCACTCCATCAGTCAGCATCTGGTCGGAAAGCGCCATCAGCTCGTCCCAAGTCTCGGGGATCTCGTAACCTGCCTCGTCGAAGTTCTTGGGGCTGTGCCATACCGTGCTCTTAGTGGCGGCCTTGATGAACAGGCCGTACAGGTCGCCATCTACGGTGCCGAGATCGATCCAGGCATCGCCGTAGTCGTTCTCTATCTGGGACATGTCGAGAACATCGTCCAAAGCGAGAAGGTCGTCCGTCTGTGCGAAATCTGCAAGCAGAGCCGGGTTGGGCAGGATCGCCAGATCCGGCGGGTTCCCTCCTGCGACTCTCGCTCTCAGGATCGCGGAGAGGTCCCGAGTGCCTTCGAACTCCATGGTGCCGCCGGTATCGGTCTCCCAACCTGCGACCACGTCTTCGAAGGCTTCGATCTCGCCGCCTCCCCAGACGCCCATGACTGTAACCGTGCCGATGGGGTCCTCGTCATCGACGACGGGCTCCGGCTCTTCCGCTGCACACGAAGCAAGCACGACTATCATCGCCAGCGAAAGGGCGAGGAGCGAGGTCTTTTTGAACCAGGCCATATAGCATCCCCCTTTCATATCGGGATACAAACCACCAACCATGCCTGTCTTTTAATGTACCCGGCCGCCCGTCCATCGTACCGTGAAGATAGGAAAAGAGCACGTCACAGTGTCAAGCCTTGTCGATGACTCGTGCTGGAGCACAACCTCAGCGAGTCATCCCGCCGAAGAGCAGAGCACTCGCTATCGCGAAGTAGATCATCAGGCCGACGGCATCGGTTATCGAAGTCACCAGCGGGCTCGAAGCTACCGTCGGATCGCGACCGAGGCGCACGAGTATGAAGGGCAGTAGGGTCCCGATAAGGTTGGCCGAGATGACTATCGAAGCCATGGACAGACCCACGACCACCCCTACGACAGAATCGGCCCGGAGCAGGCCGAGGAGGAAGGCGCCCACGCCTAGAGTCAGGCCTATAAGCACTCCTACGCCGACCTCTTTCAGAACAGTGCTGCGCCACTCCTTGACTTCGATGTCCTCCGTCACGAGCGCACGTACCACGAGCATCGAGGATTGAGACCCGGTGTTGCCACCGGTATCAGCCAGCAAGGGAATGAAGAAGGCCAGCGCGACTACCGAAGCCAGCACGCTCTCGTACGCGGCTATAACGCCCGAGGAGGCCAGGCTGAACACGAGCAATGCCATCAGCCACCCGACTCGTTTCCTATAGAGCCGAAACGAAGACAGGTCTCTGTAGCTTGCCCGCAAAGGGGAGACCGAAGCCGTTCTGTGCACGTCCTCGGTGGCCTCTTCCTCGAAGACGTCAAAGATGTCGTCGGCCGTCACTATGCCGATCAGTATGCCGGCCGAATCGACCACGGGAAGGGCCACAGTGTCGTAGCGACGCATCTGGCGCACGGCTTCCTCCCGGTCGTCGAACGCCAAAAGAGTCGCGAAAGGGGGCTGCATGATGTCTTCGACCGTCTTCCCTGGGTCGGCCAGGATGAGGCGTCTGAGCTCGCACACGGCTACGAGACGCCAGCCGCGATCCGCAACGTAGATGATGTCGATCGTCTCGGAATCCTTCCCGCGGCGGCGTAAGTGTTCTAGCGCCTCTTCGACCGACCAGTCTGGACCCACTGCCACGTAGTCCGGTGTGGCCAAGCGTCCGACGCTTTCCTCGGGATAGCCGAGGAAATGACGCACCTCCGCCAAGTCCTCATTGGATAGCAGGTTCAGCAGCTTCTGCGTCATCTCGCCAGGTAGCTCCTCGAACAGGTCGGTCCGGTCATCGGGAGCAAGTGAGGCGAGCAGGTTCTTGGTCTCGGTGTCCGTGAGTGCGTGCAGTATCTCGTCACGTTCGTGACGAGTCAGGTCCGAGAAGACATCAGCAGCCTTCTGCCGCGGCAGAATCCGCATCAAAGCGGCACGCTCCGGGAGCGAAAGCTCGACCAGCAAGTCGGCGATCTCGGGCACCGACATCGGCTCGAGAACACTGCGGGCTTCGCGAAGACGGCGAGCCCCCAGATGCTCGCGAATCGATGCTATCGTGAGTTCGTCTTGTTCGCGCACGGTCATGCGTCAGCTCCAAGTCGGCCCGCTTCAGGCCTCAAGATTAGATCATCTGGCCTAGTAAGCGTCGCCCCCTACTTTCAGAGAGCTATGTCGATACCTTCGAAGGGTGGCGCTATCATTATCCTTCTAAACCTTTTCAGACAGGGTAACAACTACCGCAAGAGTCGTTGGGCCGAAGGGATGATCGATGGCGACAGCCACAGAACCGCAAGACGTCTACGACGTGCTGATCGTAGGGGCCGGTCCGGCGGGCCTGACTGCCGGAATGTACTGCGCGCGCCAGGGACTGACTACTGCTGTAGTGGCTGGTGAGGTCGGCGGCCAAGCGGCATGGGCGGGCACGATCGAGAACTACCTGGGTTGGCAAGCTGTGACAGGACCCGAACTCGTAGGGCGCTTTCGCGAACACGTGTCCCAGTTCGATGTCGTCTGCTTCGAAGGACAGCTCGTGAATGCGATAGTTCCTACTGAAGACGTCCGTTTCGAAGTCTACACTCGTGAGGGCACGGTGCTATCGGCCAGGACGGTCATCGTCGCGACCGGGAAAGCCCCGAACCGGCTCTCGGTACCCGGCGAGACAGAACTCATCGGAAAGGGAGTTTCTTACTGCGCCACTTGTGACGCGGCGTTCTTCGTCGGGTCCGACGTAGCGGTAGTGGGTCCAGGAGAATCCGCGGCTGATGCGGCCCTGCAGCTCTCAAAGCTGGGCGCACATCCCATTCTGATGTCCGAACGCGCGCTCAAGGTGGAAGAGGCCGTGCTCGCCGCTTTAGAGCGCGACGAGAAGGTGACGATACGCACCGGCGTGAAAGTCCTCGGCATAGAGGGAGCCGACGCTGTCACAGGCATCAGGATACGCAACACCGATTCGAATACCGAGGAGACCTTGTCTGTCAGCGGTGTGTTCATAGAGACAGGTGCGATCGCCGCGACTGAGTTCACGGGCGGCCTCGTCGAGACGAACGAAAAGGGCGAGGTCATCGTGGACAAGCGGTGTGCTACGAGTCATCAGGGCATCTACGCTGCCGGAGACGTGACCGACGGCCTGGGCAAACAGGTCATCATCGCCGCAGGTGAGGGTGCTCGCGCAGGTGTGGCAGTGGGCCAAGACCTGAAACGCCGGTGAACAGCGGTGCGAGGTTATCTTCCGATCGGCGCATTCCTGATTCTCGCTGCGGTTCTTGGCGGTTGGTGGCTCGCAACAGGAGGTCTTCCGCCCCCTGATGCGCCACCTTCGTGGCTGGAAAGCGCCCGAATCGCTCATCGCGGCCTCCATACAGACGACGCACGGCGGCCCGAGAATTCGCTTGCCGCTTTTGGGGCGGCGGTCCAACAAGGCTACCCTATCGAGCTGGACGTCCACCTGACGGCCGACGGTGTCGTGGTGGTGCTGCACGACAACACATTGGAGCGGATGACCGGAGATCCACGACGTGTTGCCGAAATCGAACTAGGCGAGCTACGCGAATTGCGACTTCTCGGAACGGATGAGCGCGTGCCCACTCTGCGTGAAGTACTCGATCTCGTTGACGGCGCCGTGCCATTGCTCGTCGAAGTCAAGAACCCTAGTGATACGGTAGGGCCTCTGGAGAACGCAGTCGTAGATGAGCTCAAGGACTACCGGGGAGAGGTCGCGATACAGTCGTTCAACCCGTTCTCCCTGGCGGCAGTCCGCGATGCGGCGCCGGAGATTCCGCGTGGACAGCTATCCGGAAGCTTCGAGGGCGAGGACCTCGCGTTGCATGAGGTGTTCGTCTTGCGCAACCTGCTCATGAACTGGAAGAGCCGTCCCGTCTTCATCGCATACGAGCTGGATGCGCTTCCCACATGGGGAACGACTCTGCAGCGTACGAGAGGGTGGCTGCTATTGGGCTGGACCGCCACCAGCCCTGAAGAGCTCGCTCGCGCCGACGAACTCTGCGATGGCGTGATCTTCGACCCCGGGACCTTGGAGTGACAGTGGCAGACTACATCTCGCCCAGGTAGGCTCGGCGCAGCTCCTCGTTCGCGAGAAGGTCCTTCGCGTCGCCTTCTATCACGACGCGACCAGTCTGAAGCACGTAGCCCCGATTCGCGATCGAGAGCGCAGCGTGTGCATTCTGCTCCACCACGAAGATGGTGACACCCTGTTCGTTGATCGCCTGAATGATCTCGAATGCCTGTTCTACGAGCGCAGGCGCGAGTCCCATGGACGGTTCGTCCATGATCACGAGCCTCGGCTTGGACATCAACGCCCGGCCAAAGGCAACCATCTGCTGCTCACCGCCGGACAGCGTGCCCGCCCGTTGTGTACGACGCTCGTGCACTTTCGGGAAGAACTCGAAGACCCGCTCGAGGTCCTCGGCGATGCCCTGTTTGTCCGAGCGTGTGTAGGCACCCATCTCCAGATTCTCCAACACTGTGAGATGCGGGAACAGTCGGCGATTCTCTGGTACCGTCGCGATGCCACGTTTGATGCGCTCGGAAGTCCGTACGTTGTTGACGACCTTCCCGTCGAAGAGCACATCGCCTGTCGTCGGGCGCACGATGCCGAGAACGGTCTTCATAGTGGTCGACTTGCCCGAGGCGTTGCCACCCAGCAGGCACACGATCTCGCCTTCGTTCACTCTGCAGTCGATACTCTTGAGCACCTCGATCCGCCCGTAGTGGGTGTGGACCTTCCGGAACTCAAGCAATGCTCGCGGCGCGCTTTCCAAGGTAAGCCTCCACCACTAAGGGATCCTTGGCCACGACGTCTGGTATGCCCTCGGCGATCTTCTCGCCATGGTCCATGACGATGACACGGTCAGAGGCTCCCATAATCACTTTCATGTCGTGCTCGATCAGCAAGATCGTGCGTCCGGCTTCGCGCAGATCGCGGATCTGATGCATCAACTCCATGGTTTCGGCAGGGTTCATGCCTGCTACTGGCTCGTCTAGGAGCAACAACTTGGGGTCAGAGGCGAGCGCTCTCGCTATCTCGAGACGCCTACGGTTCGCGTAGGACAGCGCTTGGGCTGGCTGGCCCTGACGGCCTTCAGAGAAACGTCCTGGGAACAGCGCGAGTATCTCCTTGGCCTTCGCCTTCGCCTTCCGCTCCTCCTTGACAACAGAGGGAAGCCTCAGTATCGCCGAGAACACCCCGGTGCGCATACGGCCGTGCATACCCACCAAGACGTTCTCGAGTACGGTCATGCTCGAGAACAACCTGAGCAGCTGGAAGGTCCTTGCGATACCGAGCCCTTGCACCTGATCCGGGCGCAGACCGACCACGCTCTGGCCCTCGTAGAGGATGTCACCGTAGTCAGGCTGGTAGATTCCCGTGATCAGATTGAAAGCGGTGGTCTTGCCCGAGCCGTTCGGGCCGATGATGCTGACGATCTCTCCACGGTCTACCGTGAAGCTCAGATTCTTGACAGCGCTGAGACCCCCGAAGGTCTTGGTCACGTTCTTGAACTCAAGGATCGGAGTCACTACGGTGTCACACCTCCAAGTCCTGCTTGCCCTCTTCGATATCGAAAAGGGTCTGCAAGGTGTGTTCCTGCTCGCGAGGATCCTCCTGATGCACTTCGCGACGCCATAGCGCGTCGGGTATCAGACCTTCGGGCCTGAAGATGACCATGACGACGATGACGAGGCCGACGATCAGCATCCTGTACTGATCGAAGTCTAAGAAGAACGTTCGCAGGAAATCCGGCCATCCTGCCATGAAGTCTCGACCGAAAATCGCCGGAAGCCATGAGGAAAAGGACTGGCGAGTGAACTCCGGCAGAGAGTCGAGCACGACGGCACCCAGCACTGCACCAGGGATCGATCCCAGGCCTCCAAGCACAATCATGCAGACGATGATGACCGACTGCATGAAAACGAAGTACGTAGGGTTGATGAACTGCTGATAATAGGCGAAAAGCGATCCCGCCACACCGGCTATGGCTGCACTGATGACGAGTGCGACCATCTTGGCACGCATCCCGTGTATCCCCGCAGCTTCGGCGGCGATTTCATCTTCCCGCAGCGCGTTCCACGCTCTCCCCACTCGCGAGTTCTTCAAGTTCGCCACAAGCAGCACTGCAAGGACGACGAACACCAGGATGAGGTAATAGAACTCGATCGGCCGCTCCACCAGATACCCGAAGACGGTGGGCCGGTAGATTCCTGGGATGCCGCCAGGTCCGTTCGTCACGCTCTCCCAATTGTTGAACGTATACCGTGTGACCTCACCGAATGCCAGCGTCACGATAGCAAGGTAATCACCTCGTAACCGTAAGCTCGGCAACCCCACGAGATAGCCTGCTAGCATCGCCAGTCCGGCACTCATGACCAGAAGAGGCCAGAATGGGACCTCGAATCCGAAGCGAGGCGAACTGAACAAGGCGGTCGTGTACGCACCTATCGCGAAGAACGCTATGTAGCCGAGATTCAGCATCCCTGTCTCGCCCATGATCAGATTCAGGCCCACGGCAAGCAGGACGTACACCAGTGCACGTGTGCCGACACGAATCCATACGGTCTGGATAACCCCATACTCGACCAGCAGGGGGAATGCTGCCGCCGCCAGCAATGCGGCGAGCGCCAGCATCCATCTGGGGATCCACGGAAGAGCAGGCGCATTCGATGTGTTGCGTATCCGGCTCATGCTCAGACCTTCTCCTGGATATGCTCGCCTAGGATGCCTGACGGACGGAACATAAGCACCAGCATCAACACTATGAAAGAAATCGCATGTTGCCATTTCGACGAGAACTGATAACCGGCGTTGAGCACGAAGGCCACCAGCATCCCCGATAGAAACACGTTCCCGAGCGTAAGGCGGACAGCGTGTCTGGCAGTCAGGCGCAAGACGGCATCGCGCCGCTCGGTGAGCACTGTCTTCACTGCGTGGTACGGAGCCAGGCGGTATAGGCGCAAGATGCGCTCGCGATACTCTTCGGCACGACCATCGGCAGCCAGAATCGCGATCCGTTTGTTCGGCGCTCTCCACAACTGTATGTAGAGACCCACCGCCAGCCCCACAGCGACCAGACCAGCGAGCCAACCCAGTGTCAGCCCGACACCGTAGTTCTCGACCAAGCCCAAGACGAGCGCGCCGGTCACCGCACCGGGGATATTTCCTATGCCGCCCAGCACCGCCGCTGTGAAGGCCTTGAGCCCATAAAGAAACCCTGTGTCGAACTTGAGCGAGCCATAGTACATCGCCACCAGCACGCCACCCACTGCAGCGAGCGCAGAACCGACCACGAACGTGAAGGAAATGGTGCGGTTCGTCTCGATTCCCATCATCTCGGCGGCCTCGCGATCCTGCGATGTAGCTCGCATGGCCTTGCCGATGCGGGTGGCCTTCAGGAGATAGGTGAGGCCAACCATCAGCATTATCGACAGTACGATTATCCCGATGGCCAGCACCCGCACTCTGACGCCCATCAGACTCACGAACCCGCTCGGTATCACAGCCGTCGGCATGATCACCGGTTGAGAGCCGAAGATCACGATGACCATATTCTGCAGGAATATCGAGGCGCCAATCGCCGACAGAAGAGGGATGATTCGCGAAGCACCGCGCAACGGTCTGTAAGCCACCCGTTCCAGAAGCCAGCCCAACCCTGCTGTCAACACCACGGAAATAGCGAATCCAGCGGCCAGATAGAGGACCTTCGCGTACAGAGGCGTGCCGTCATCCACGCCCACCCAGATAAGGAAGGTGGCTCCGATGAAGCCTCCGATAGTGAATACCTCGCCATGTGCGAAGTTGATGAACTCCAGTACGCCGTAGACCATCGTATACCCGAGCGCAATCAGCGCGTAGATCATCCCGAGCGTCAGGCCTCCGACAGTGAGGCTGAGAAGGTGGTCCAGTGTCCATCGACTCCTTTCGGGATATCCTCACCCGGCTAACCCGGGTTTCAAATCGTCACGTAACCTATCACATCGATGCGCACAGTAGGGAGGCGCAGGTCAACCTGCGCCTCCCATGTGAACCGGGTACTACCTGGCTCGAAAGCGTTGCTAGCCTATGTACTCCCAGGTATCGCCTTTGAGCTCGAAGCGGGGAATCAGATCTATGCCGGTCTTGTCGGGTGCCTCGATGTCACCGATCTCGTTGAAGCCGAAGCTCCCCATCACGCCTTGATACTCGATCTCGTGTAGCGCAGCGATGATGTCGGCTCCTTCGAAGGACTGTGCATCGACGATGGCCGTGATCAGCGCACCGAGGGCATCGTAGTTGTTCTCGGCGTAGGGGCCGGCGGGACGGCCAGTGGCCTCTTCGAATCTATCGGCAAACTCAGAAAAACCAGGCATGTCGTCTGGGCTGAACCCGCTGAACGTCGATAGCATCCCATCGGCGTTCTCCACGCCACCGGCCTCATCGACGATCTCGTCGGACTTGATGCCGTCGCCGCCCATGAACTGCACGTCTGCCATGCCGGCTTCGACCATCTGCTTACGCACGAGACCTGCCTCGCGGTGGTAGCCGGTGAAGATGGCCACGTCAGGATCGAAGGCGCGCATGTTGGCCACCTGAGCTGAGAAGTCCGTGTCGCCTTCCTGGCCTTCCTCGCGAAGCACCTCCACGCCACCGGCCTCAAGCGTCGCCTGCACTTCGTTACCGAGACCGACAGCGTAGTCTCCGCGGTCGTCCATCACGACGGCTCTCTCGAACCCGAGCTCGATTACCCACTCTCCGAGCGCAGCGCCCTGCAAATCGTCACGCAGGCAGGTCCGGAAGAACACGTCGAAGCCTTCCTCGGTGATATCGGGCAGAGTCGCCGAACCCGAGATCATCGGGATGACCGCCTCTTCGTAGATCGGCAGAGCGGCGTTCGTGTTTCCAGACGTGAGAGCACCTATGACACCGACAACGCCCTGATCCACCAGGTTCTGGGCCACGACCGGCGACTCGGCCGGCTCGCCCTTGTCATCTAGGATGACAAGCTCGATGTCGTACTCCACACCATCGACCACGAAACCCGAGAAGTCCTCGGCCGCCAGCTTGATTCCCTCCCGTGCAGCGAAGCCGTAGTCGGCCAGACCTCCGGTCAGCGACGTATGCACACCGACCTTCACGGTCTCGCGCTCGCTGACTTCAGGCTCTTCGACTTCCTCGGGCTCTGCACAACCGATGAGGCCCATGGTCGCCAGCAGCAGGGCCGCGACGAGAATCGCCGCCACTCTACTGCTCATTCGCTTGCTGAACACACAGATCAGCCTCCCTCCAATGACGCTCACGCTCCGACTACGCGCTTCCTACGCATAGTTCGAAGGTACAATATACATGATTTGGCTTTCGCGCATACTCATCGGCGTTCTGCAAGAGAACTCCCGATATCACACGGCCGCCTGCGTTCACCTGCGAGACGACCGTGTATCCGTGCCGAGGACCGATTCGTCAGCGTGTATCTCCATGTCGTTGATAGCCGTTTTGGACGAGCGCACGCCCGGCGGCATCCAGCTCGGCTCCAACATCATCGGGACGAGCTAGTTCGGCGGTTGTCCCATTCCCGAGCCGTACGAGCCGTCTTCGCCAAGCTGAGGAATAACGTCCTGTCTCGTAGGCGTCGGAGCTTCGTCCCGGCCGCGAATGTCGAGCGGGTCCACATCTTGAAGAGCTGGCGCAGTGAAGTCCGGGAGTGGAATCTGCTCATCCTGCAGTGCGCTCCCTGGTGATGAGCCCTCGGGCGGCATGCTGCCGGAAATCGGATGAACTTCTTCGCCCATCGCGCGCGACGCGGCGTCGGGGACGGGAACGGAAACAACGTCCGCGCCGGTGACCCGCAGCGCGGGTGCCCGGCCGATCTCTACGTGCATCCCGTCGGTCGCAAGGCTCTGAACGGCATCGAATACTGTCGGGGCCTCAACCCGCTGCAGGGGAGTCCTTGTCATCGCACTCCCCCGGAGAGCGTCCCGCTGGGCACGGACCTGAGCAAGGCCTTTGTCGGACGTGGTGTCGCCCGCAGGCAGAAGCGCCAGAGCAAGCACTAGCACCGTCCCGGCAGCCACGGCAGCGCCGCGCCCAGCTCCTTCCAGAACTCCGGGCGAGACACGCGCAGCCTCCATGGCCCGCACGAAGATGCCCATGGCTGAACCTTCGGCCACAAGGAAAGGCAGGAAAACCTTCAGGTGTTGTGGGCCCTTCGCGTGACGCATCTCCGCCGCACAGCTGGAGCACGACCGCAGATGGGCCTCCAACCAGACCTGCTCACTGCGCGAAACACCGCTGCCAAGCGAACGATAGATGTCCTCGACCGCCCGACGGCAATCGACCGGCATTTCGCCTAACTGCGAGTAAGCCACACCGAAAGCATCGCGAGCCCGCGACACGAGCGTGTCCACTGCCCCGGGGCTGATACCCATGGTTTCCCCGATCTCCACCGATGAGAGTCCATGCATCTCGCGTAGTATCAGCGCCGAACGGTAACGAGGTCGCAGCTTCCGCAGAGCCAGGAAGACGTTTCGCGCTCCCTCGCGCTTGAAGAGCTCCTCGGCCGTATCTGCCTGCTTACTGGCAATCGACTCGAGTTCGGCAGCCGGCTCCGTCTCTTTGCGACGTCCTTTCGCGCGCAACTGGTCTACACATACGTTACGCGAGACTGTGAAAAGCCATGCCCGGGCGCTGTCCACTTGCTGACCTTGGACACGCAGAACCCTCAGGAAGACCTCTTGGGTCGCGTCCTCTGCAGCTTGCACGTCTAACAAGCGAGCAAGACAGAAACCGTATACGAGCCCGTGGAAACGACGATACAACTCTGCGAAAGCGGCATCTTGACCTATGAAGGCGCGCTCGAGCACCGCCTCATCGCTAAGGCGACGGAGCGGCAAGGCCCTCCATGTTAGAGAACGCGTACTCATCCCGGGCCTCATGACGTTTCCGCATGTTCAATCTTACACTCTCTGACCTACGATACCGGATATGGCAGCTCACGGAAGCGCGGTCATCACGACGGCGACGAGGGCCATTGCGACCCCGACACGCTGCATGCCGTGAAGTCGCTCGCCAAGGATCGTGCGGGCGAGCAGAATCGTCACCACGGGGTGCATGGCACCGAGAACAGCGACCACAGCGAGGGGCCCGATTCTAAGGGCAGTGATCAGTGCGACATTAGCGAACGAATCCAACATACCCGAGCCGCTGGCGAAACCGCGCGCGGCACGATTCACGACATACCGGCGACTGCGCAAGACGGTAAGCGCGCCGAGGATGACGGCAGAAGTCACACGTGCTGACGCAAGGGGAACGAATCCGCTTTCCGCTCCGCTGAATGAGAACGCAAGCAGCGTGCCGGAGAAGGCCACGCCTGCCACGACGGCGAGCACGGTCGCACGCACGGACATCGTCTTGCGGGACTCCTCGTCGGAAGCTGCGCTCACGACTATCACCGCAACGAACGCTAGTGCGATTCCGGCACCGGTGACCGGACGCAGCACCGTGCCTTGGGCGACATCGTAGAGGGTCGGCAGCGCGGCGGATATGGCTGCCGTCACCGGAGCCACGATGCTCATGCGTCCGATCGCAAGTGCTGCGTAGAGGGCGACCACGGCGAAACCGCTAGTCACGCCCGCCACGGCGCCCCACACCACGTCTGCAGCCTCGACGGCACGCGCGGGAAAGACGAACGCTGCCAAAGAGAGTATCAGCGCTCCCAGCATGTGCGCGTTTGCGGTCACGGCGAGCGCGGTGTCGCGCTTGCTCGCTTGTCCGCCCAGGAAGTTCGCAACTCCGAAACATGTTGCAGCAGCGGTCGCCATCAAGGCGGTGATCACAGAGCGCCACCCTTCTGCGCGCTTGTCCGATCATTCACCCTAGCTTATCTGCATGGTTCCAGCCTCATGCGGCCCACCATGCTACCATCGCGTATCCGTTTCGAATGCTGAAACCGGAGGCGTTTTGTCCCGTACATCACGTACAGCCAGAAGCATGCTCGCCGGAGCCAAAGAGGTCTCACCCATCATGGTGGGCATCATCCCGTTCGGTCTCGTGGCTGGAGCCGCGGTGATCAGCGCGGGCTTCGGACTGGCCGAAGTCATCGGTATGTCCCTGCTGGTGAACGCTGGGGCGTCACAGATTGCAGCGACCGCACTCTTCGCCGAAGGAGCACCTCTTCTCTTGGTGGTCGGGACCGCATTGGTGATCAATGCTCGCCTGTTCATCTACAGCACCTCTATCGCCCCGCTCCTGGTACCGCGAGTGGGGTGGTCTCGCCTTCTCCTCGGACATCCACTTGTGGACCAGTCATATGCGATCACGATGACACGAGGCCGCTACCGCGATGACGTCGACATCGTGCCGTACTACGTAGGTTCGTGGCTCCTGCTAGCTGTGACGTGGCAGGTCTCGAACGTCATCGGGGCACTCGGTGGGGCCCTCGTGCCTTCATCGTGGTCGCTGGATTTCGCGGTGCCTCTCGTGTTCCTGGCGATGCTCGTACCTGCGCTGAAGTGTCGCGCCGACGTCGAAGCGGCCGTGGCCACCGCCGTCGCTGCTGCGATTCTGGTACCGCTGATGCCGATGCAGACCGGGCTGATCGTCGCAATCGTGATCGGAATCTCCTGGGGAGCAGCCCGGTACCGCGAGCGGACTTCCGAGGAGCCGGCCCGGTGAACGACACGGTCGCATTCTGGGTGGTCGTCATCTCGCTTGCTGCGGGCACTTTCCTGTTGCGGAGCATTCCTCTGTGGCTGCACGGACACGGACCTGCCCCCAGGTGGTTGAAGCGGCTGCTCAGACATGTGCCCGCCGCAGCGCTAACCGCACTGGTGATTCCCGGCTCGCTCTACGTGAAGGCCAACGGTTCCTACGACTTCGCGCCCGCTCGCACAGCCGCCGCAGTCGCAGCACTTCTCGTCGCGGTACGAACTCGCAACGTGCTCGCCACTCTCGCCACGGGAATGGCCGTGCTCTGGACAGTCCAGGCACTCATCACGGTAATGGGGTGAGCGGACACTAGATACTCGGCCTGGTCTATACTACCCGCCATCAGGACCTGCAGACCCGGAGCGCCTATGAGCCGACCCGCGTCCCTTGCAAGCCTCGCGCACATGATCGGGAACACGCCGCTGCTGGCGATCGACGTGCTCCTGCGCGGCCGCAGCTATCGCGTGTTCGCCAAGGCCGAGCACCTGAATCTCACCGGCTCCATCAAAGACCGTATGGCGCTCCATGTCCTGCGCCGTGCTACAGAGCGCGGAGAGCTCGCCCCGGCCTCCCCTATCGCCGAAGCCACCAGCGGCAACACCGGCATAGCTGTCGCGGCTATCGGCCGTGCTCTCGGCCATCCGGTCACAATCTTCATGCCCGACTGGATGAGCGGAGAACGTCGCGACCTGATGCGTTCGCTTGGCGCCGACATCCGATTGGTGAGCGCGCAGGAGGGTGGTTTCCTCGGCTCTATAGCGCTGGCCGAAGAATTCGCCGCCTCCACTGAGGGCTGCTTCTTGCCGAGGCAGTTCGCCAACGATGACAACCCCGGCGCCCATTATGCGACGACCGGACCGGAACTCATGTGGCAGCTGGCTTTCGAGGGTCTTTCGCCCTCGGCATTCGTGGCAGGCGTGGGAACCGGCGGCACCGTCATGGGCGTCGGGCTCTATCTGCGCGAACGCGTCGATGGAGTCAGAGTGCATCCGTTGGAGCCATCTAACTCGCCGACGCTGTCCACCGGCCATCGCACGGGCTCTCATCGCATCCAGGGAATCTCCGATGAGTTCATTCCACCCATAGTCGATCTCGATTCCCTCGATGCCGTGGTAGCCGTGCACGACGGCGACGCCATACTGATGGCCCAGCGCCTGGCTGCCGAACTCGGGCTGGCTGTCGGCATATCGAGTGGAGCGAACTTGCTGGGGGCACTACTCGTCGCCGAGGAGATGGGTCCGTCTTCTGTGATAGTCACCGTCTTTCCCGATGACAACAAGAAGTACCTTTCCACCGATCTGCTGCGCAAAGAGACGCCCGGTCCCGATTTCCTATCCCCGGATGTGGTGCTTGAAGGCTTCCGGGCGATAAAGCGCGTCTGCTTCGTGTGCTGTGAGGGAGAGGAGTGCGAGCGGGCCCAGACTATGGATAGGTTCTACGCAGGATGTCCGGGTCTGAAGGCGGATCCCACTCGATCAACGCCGTGTAATCCTGCTCGTAGTCCTCAAGAGTGAGCGGCGCGGGGGGCGCATGGTACGGGAACTCCCATCGGTCCTCGGTCAAACTGGGAAAACTCGTGCGCACTAATCGGCGTGTAGTGACGAAATCCATCATCGTGTCGAAGACAGACATTCCGAAAAGGCAGGCCACCTCGTAAGAACCGGTGAGATCATCCGAGCTGATCGTCAGAAGCTCCTCGGTCTGAGCCAAGAGCACGTCTAGTGATTGCGGCGTGAACGCCGCGAGCCGGGCGCGCAAATCCGAAGGGGACTCGAACCTTCCCGCCGAACGCATGAACCACGAAACGAAGGTCGAGCCGGCCGGCGAGCGCAAAGCTGTCATCATCCCCCGTCGAGCGATTTCCGGCCTGAGTGCCCCGATGGCAGCCTTCAGGCTCAGCAGATCGCGTCGGGAGTGCCTGAGTGCTTCGCGCCCCACGTAAGGCGCGAGCAAGCAGACGCGATCCACACGCTCGGCACACCTCTGCAAAGTGCGTAGGACGAACAGCCCGCCGAACGAGAAGCCGACGAGACCGAATCGTTGCACCCCGACCGCGTCGGCGAGTTCCTCCACCAGCCTGGCGACCAGTTCGCTGTGGTACGGCTGTTCGAAAGCGACGCTGCCTCCATAGCCCGGAAGCTCGAAGAAGTGCACGGTGTAGCGCTGACCGATGAAACGTATCAGCGGCTCCCACTCGTCGATCAGCGAGATGGTCGCCGGAACGGCTATCAGTGGAGGCCCCTCCCCGCACGTGCAGACACGCACGGTAGTCAGGGGCAGCTCCAGCGAACGGCAGACGAGAGAGGGTCGCACTAGAAAGGATGCGTGCGCGGGCGCGAGAACCTCGACCACCGGCGAATCCTTTCTGATGGAAGCGTGCGGGAAGTGTGAGACACGAATACGAACACGATTCTCTGTCGAAAACACGCCGAACGCAATTCTTGACGAAGCGCCATGTAATAGAAAAGCCCCGGTCCCTTGCTGGGACCGGGGCTTTCATCTCAAGCAATGAGAGGCGAGACGTGACCTCCCGCCACAGCTCAGGTGCTTAGAGCTTGCGGACGTTGCTCGCCTGCAGTTTGCCGTTCTGGCCGGTAGTAATCTCAAATGCCACAGCCTGGCCCTCATCGAGACTCTTGAAGCCTTCGCCCTGGATCTCGCTGTAGTGGACGAACACGTCGTCTCCATCCTCGTGCGAGATGAAGCCGTAGCCCTTGTCAGCGTTGAACCACTTCACAGTACCTTCAGCCATTCCTATTCATCCTTCCGCCCTACTGGGCAAAACAAAGCGACGTGCCCTGTTCTCCGTTCCCTGCGATGTCACGATACGCAGGGTGGAGGGGTCACGCCGCGAATCCGTGGGCCACTACGTGTGGCCTCACCGAGGCATTATACGCATTCGCCCACGCAAGTCCAGTCAGCGAGTTGCCTCACCAGAAATGTCGTCGAAACCGCTTCGTTGCCTCACGTAAGGATGTCGCCGAACGGTTAGCGTCGATCCGTCGGTCGTTCCAGACGGCGGGGAGGCGCAACCAGGGTGTCTATGACGATGGCGGAGAAGCACGCGGTGACGAGGAAGCTTTCCGAGAGGTACCGGCGGGCGCGCAAGCTGGAGAAGAGCGCGCTCATCGACATGTGCTGCGAGGTGACCGGATACAGCCGGGACCACGCCGCGCGCCTGCTGCGCGCAGGCCCGCCCGCAAAGCGGCCGGCGAAACGCCGGAGGGTGCGCAGACGGACCTACGACGCCGAGGTGCTGTTCGCGCTGAGACGGGTGTGGGCCACACTGGACGGCGCATGCGGCAAGCGGGTCGCCGCGGTCATGGGGCAGACCGTCGGCGCGATGGAGCGCCACGGCGAGCTCATGATCTCTTCTGAGGCCCGCGCAAAGCTCCTTGCCGTATCGGCGGCCACGATCGACCGTATGCTCGCGCCGGATAGGGCCAAGCTCGCCTTGAAGGGACGTGTCGGGACCAAGCCCGGCACGCTGCTCAAGCACCAGATCCCGGTCAAGACGTTTGCGGAGTGGGACGAGGCGCGTCCGGGCTTCGTCGAGATCGATCTGGTGGGCCACGACGGAGGTGTTCTGCGCGGGGAGCACTGCCAGACCCTCGACGTCACCGACGTGGCGACAGGCTGGACTTAAGACGCGAGCGGTGCGCAACAAAGCGCAGGTCCACGTCTTTGCCGCACTGAAGGAGATCCGCGCGGCCCTTCCCTTTCCGCTGCTCGGCATCGACTCGGACAACGGCAGCGAGTTCATCAACCATGAACTCTACCGCTACTGCCAAGACAAGCGGATCACGTTCACCCGCTCGCGCGCCTACCGCAAGAACGACAGCTGCTACGTCGAGCAGAAGAACTGGTCGGTGGTGCGGCGCAATGTCGGCTACGCGCGCTACGACACCCTCAACCCCGTTGCGCTCAAGCGTGAGATCGCAGGCTCACAGAAGCGGCTCTACGAGCTCGTCTCGCTCAAGGAATCGATCAGGAGAAGGGAGGTGCAGACACCCGATCTCGACGACATCTATGATGAGTCAACGAATGTGTCCTTCGACGACATTCTTACGTGAGGCAACGGGGCGGGAGAACGCATTTGGCGTCTTCTCGAGACCGTTGACTACGCTTCACTGTACGTGGGAACCAACTCGGCATGGACGGACTCAGCACTTCCGAGATAGACAAAGCCACGCGATTCCGGGTCTTGGTTGTCACGATCCTTGGGGCGGGCGTCGTCTTTCTCGACTCGAGCGTCGCCAACATCGCCTTGCCTGCGATCCAGCGCGACCTCGATGTGTCAACAGCGCTTCTGCAGTGGGTCGCCTCGGGTTATCTGCTGACACTCTCTGTCCTTCTACTCGTCGGCGGTAGATTGGCGGATGTGTTCGGCAGACGACGGATGTTCGTCGCCGGGCTGACCTTCTATGCACTGCTTGCCGCAGCGGCAGGACTGGCCCCAAACGGTCTGGCGCTGGCCGGAGTGCGCTCCGTGCAGGGCATCGCCGGAGCCATGCTGGTTCCGACTACACTCGCGTTGATCAACGCGACCCATCCCGTCAACGAACGAGGGCGAGCAATCGGCATCTGGGCGGGCTGGTCCGGCATTACGACCATTCTGGGGCCTGTCCTGGGCGGATTCGTGATCGACAATCTATCTTGGCGTTATGCTTTCTTCATCACGCCTGTGGTCGCGTTGGTGGCGCTCGCGCTGTCGCGCAGGGTGCCCGAATCCAGCGACCCAGACGCCTCTCGCGCCGCGGATCTCCTCGGCGTGCTGCTGTCCTGTGCCGCATTCGGTGGCATCGTGTTCGCCCTCATCCAAGGTCCGATAGCCGGTTGGGACTCCACCGAGGTAATCGCTGCCGGGACGATCGGCCTCTTGCTGCTTCCGATCTTCGTGATGTGGGAGCGACGTGCAAGCGACCCGATGCTCCCGCTAGAGATGTTCGCAAACCGCAACCTCGTCGCGGCCAACGCGGTCACCCTGTTCGTGTACGCCGGCCTGTACGGAACCTTCTTCTACGTCGCCCTGTACATCCAGACGACTCTAGCCGGATCCGCAACGATCGCCGGAGGCATGTTCGTCCCGATCACAGTGCTGCTCTTCTTCCTCTCGCCATACGCAGGCCGTCTGAACGACCGTTTCGGGCCGAGGTGGCTCATGTGCTTCGGACCTCTTGTCGCCGCAGCCGGACTCGTGGTTGCCAGCCTTACCGGACCTGGTCAGCTTTGGACTGTGTTGATGCCGGGTATCGTTCTCTTCGGCATCGGACTCGGATTCACAGTCGCCCCCGTGACCGCAACCGCCATAGGCGCCGCCGAAGAACGCTTTTCTGGAGTGGCCTCGGGTTTCAACAACGCGGTCTCACGCGTCGCTGGCCTGCTGGCAATCGCGGCGATGGGAGTGATAGTCGTGCAGCTTTGGCAGACCGGAATCACCGTGGAGAGCGCCAGTGCCTCCCCAGCGGTCGCGACCGCTCTGGAGGCCGTCGGATTCCAGGCCTTCGTGCTGCCCGACACCAGCGAGCTAACAGCTCAGCAGGCAGCCGAGGCGACTCGCCTGGCGGGCGAGGTGGCCCGCCGGTCCTTCCGTAACGGAATGCTGCTCGCGGCTGCCTTGGTGGGGCTCGGCGGGCTGATATCCGCCGTATTCGTGCGCAGTCCCTCCCGCACGGACGGTCAAGAGATATCAGTCACCCGCTCCCCCAGCCAGCTAGAGTGCGTCACGCGAGAATGCTAGTTTCCTCGGCTATCGCAGATTCCCGAGTGCGAGATAGCACGAAAGTGGAATGTACTTGACATATGGCAGATCGAATTGACGGGGTGACCGAGGTGAAGATTGAAGAACTCAAGGACCGGATTCCCGATGTCCGAGAACGCCTGCCTGAGGTTCGCGAACGCATAGAGTCATGGCGCGAGAACCTTCCAGAGACCCAGACCACAGAAGCCGCCGCAGGTGCTGCGCTTTTCGGCCTCGGGACTCTTGTAGCTGCACTGAATCTTCTTGCAGAACGTCGCAGCGCGTGGGCCTGGGCTCTCCCTGCCGTCCTGCTTAGCGGAGGAGCAGCTTTGCTCGTCGCGGCGGCCTTGGAGCAACGCAAGGGCCGTATCCTGCAAGCTGAGGAAGTGGTCCGTGAAGAACTCGACCGACTGGATCCGGTTGCTCGTGCCCAGGTACTCAAAGAGGTGGCAGAGGGCGAAATCGCACGGTTCAGCAAGCAGCCAAGTGGTGCAGAGGCCTGAGCACGCCCGCAAGCCCCGGCTTCGGCGCCCGCGCTGCCCCGCGGACCTGAAAGACGCTGACGGGCACGGTTTCTTGAACGGCCTCGGCTCTCCGGTCGCGCTACGCTTCATATGCGAGCCGCTGCGGAATCTGGAATGAAAAGCAGCACAAGAAACGGAGACTAGACGCCCACCCCTGTCAACGCCGCGCTCACTTCCCAGAGCCGACGCTGTCCTTCCTTATCCATGCTCACTGGCAGCGAACGGTGGGTTCGCCGTTTGAAGAAGTAGGCTCCGCTGATCCCGTCCACCTTTTCCGATGATGCAAGCCATACAAGAGTGTCGGCACCCTGCTCAGGGCTGACGGCGATCAACTCGGTCGCTCGACCGACGACCGTTCCGAACAGGCCGTAGCCCTCCTTACCGAAATCACTCCTTACCCGACCCGGATGCATGACCGTACTCGTAACACCGGTGCCCTCCACACGGCGTGCGTGCTCGTAACAGAACATGATGTTCGCCAGTTTCGAGTGGGCGTAGGCACCGAACGGCCACCATCCCGTTTCGAACGTGAGATCGTCAAAGCGTATACCTCGCCACGCCAAGTAGTGGGAATCGCTGGATACAGTCACCACTCGTGCAGGTGCCGATGCGCGCAAGAGTGGCTCCAGAATGGAGCAGAGCATGAAGTGAGCGAGATGATTGACCTGGAAGGTCATCTCGTTGCCATGTTCGGTTATGCGACGCTCCGGGTAGATCGCCCCTGCGTTGGCTATTAACACGTCGAGACGGTCATACCTCCGAATGTACTCGTTTGCCGCGGAACAGACGGAGAAAAGGTCGGACAGGTCGCAGATGAGAAGCTCGGTGCGCTCGTTGCCGGTCTCCTCGGCGATTGCACGGCATGCTGCCTCACCTCGCTCGGCACTGCGCACGAGCATCACCACATCGGCGCCCATTCGCGCAAGATCGCGGGCCGCGACCAGACCGATGCCCCTGCTGGCACCTGTTATGAGCACTCGCTTTCCGCGCATGTCAACCATGTGCCGCCTCCCACTCAAAGAACGGAACGCTCAAGTGTCCCGACAGATGATACCCGGAACGCTCCGCTTTCTGCTTCACGCCCGCGAGTCGACGCCGATAAGCCCACCGACGGCACGCCATGCGGAGACGACCGCGGCCATGCCCGGAGAGGCGGTGCCCGGCTCGTAATCCCGCCATCCGAATCGCATGGTAGGTAAAGCGGCTATGTCCGGTGCGTACGGTATCTCGGCGATCAGAGGCAGACCCCTTTCGGCACAGAACTCGCGTATCCAGTCGGCTCCCTCGGCTGAAAGGTCCGCCTTGTTCAGAATGACTGCCACCCCAAGATCGAAGCGATAGGCCAACTCCGCCAGCCTGGCCAGATCGTGGACCCCGGAGACGGTAGGTTCTGCTATGGCTACGAGCAGGTCCGTATCTGCTAAGGCAGCGATAGCCGGGCACCCCACACCCGGCGGGCCGTCGATGAGCAGCAGATCCGCATCGCAGTCATCGGCTTCCTTCAGGCCGAGGCGACGCACCTCGGTCACCAGCTTACCGGACAGGTCTTCGCCAGGCAGCAAGCTGCCGAACGACATCCGGCCTGCCGAACTCGTCCCGGCGCACATGCTCCCCGCCGCACCGGTTTCCATCTTGATCGCACCGGCCTTGCAGACACGAGCGCACGCTCCGCACCCTTCACAGGAGAGCTGGTCGAAAACGTAGACGCCCGCTTCGTCCCGCAAGATCGCCCCGAAGCGGCACACTGTCTGACAGGCTCCACAGGCTTTGCAGGACTCCGTATCGACCGTTGCCTTGGCGCCACCTTTGAAGTCCTCGCACGAAGCTTCCTCGACTCCGAGGGCGATAGGTAGATTGGAGCCCTCGACATCCGCGTCAACCAAGACCGTACAACAGCTTTTCGCGGCGAGGTGGGCAAAGAGTGCCGTCAGCGTAGTCTTTCCGGTGCCTCCCTTGCCGGAGGCGATCACGACACTCTTCATCGGCCCGCTCTCTCTCGAAGACCGTCGGCCGCACTCGGAGCACTTCCTTCGGCGACATCTTCGATCCAGCTGGAGATTGTCCGGAGCCAGCTCGTCGCCTCGGGTAGTTCGTCCACTATCAGCCCTCCCCGAGCATAGACCTCGGCTATCCTGCGATCGAAGGGAATCCGTCCGACCACATCTACACGCTGGGCCGTCGCGAACTCAGCGATGTCCGTCGGGCCACTGCCATCGCGATTCACCACAACGCCGATCGGTAGACCCATGTCGCTTCCGAGCATCAGACTGAGTTCCAGGTCGTGCAGGCCAAAAGCAGTCGGCTCCGTGACCAGAAGCAGTGCGTCAGCATGGCGCACGGCGGCCACCGCCGAACATGCCACACCAGGTGGAGCGTCGAGAACCAGGATGTCGGCATCCCACCGCTCGGCCTCTTCGCGAGTCGCACCGATCAAAGAGGGGGCCTTAACCTGGCCGATATCCAGCCTACCCGTCACGAGTCGAAGACGCTGTGAGCGTTTGGCGACGCCGGTGGATACCTCTCCGACACGTAGAGAGCATTCGCCCATAGCCCCTGTCGGGCATGAAGACACGCAAACACCGCACCCGTGGCATATCTCCTCGAAGACCACCGGTGTTCCGCCGAGGATACGGACCGCACCGAAGGCGCAAAGATCGCTGCACGTGCCGCAAGCGTTGCACGCCTGGGAATCCGGCCGAGCTACCTTCGACTCGACAGACGTGAGTTTGTCCGTACGCGCGGGAAGAAAGAGATGGCTGTTAGGAGCTTCTACATCGCAATCGGCAAGCAGTACAGAAAGACCGGCGTCGGCCCAGAGAACCGCAAGGTTGGTGGCCACCAACGTCTTTCCTGTACCGCCTTTACCTGAAGCGACCGCAAGGATGAAGGGGGCGTATCCGTCTGCCAGCTCGCAACGATCAGCAGCTGCTCTCGATCTCACGCCTAGTGGCCTCCGCACACGAACCTGTCATCCATGGGCTCGACCTCGCCAGCCAAAAGGAGGTCGACCACATCGCCGATTCCCGGCGTGACGTTGTCGAAGTATACGTCGATGCCGACCTCATTGAACCCCGCAAGCGGGCGAGCCCCCATGCCAGCAACCACGAGAGCGTTCACTCCGTGCGATGCAAGCAGCTGGACTGGCTGAAGACAACCACCATCGACATGCGGTGGATTGTCAATGACCCGGACGTCGGAGACCTTGCCGTCACTGATCTCTACGAGAGTGAACTTATCGCAACGGCCGAAGTGACCCGACCGCTCGCCTTCGAGTCCGCCCTCCCCGACAGAGGGGACCGCAAGCAGAATGCTGTCTGGCATGCCTATCTCCATTCCGTTTCGGTAACCATTTCCCAGCTTGCCAACGCTCTATCGCATGCCAGCATGAGCGGTTCCTTCGTCAAGAGCAGGAAGACGCCCCTCAGCGAGCGCTTTCACTGCCTCTCGGACAGTAAGTCCCGTCCCTTTGTAACCTGTGATTCCCGCCGCGCCGAGTGCACGGTAGGCTTTCGGACCGAGATGACCCGTGATCACTGCATCGGAACCGCGTTCGCTGACCAGTTCTGCAGCGCCTATGCCGGCTCCTTGGAGCGCATCGACGTTCGCTGCGTTATCCACAGCATCGAAGGACATCGATTCAGAGTCGACGATCACGAGGTATCGCGCTCTGCCGAAGCGCTCATCCACCTGATCGTCTAACGTGGGGCCGAGGGCGGCGACTGCGACCTTCACAGCCACCGACCCCATCCACGTCGATATCCGAGGCCAAGGTGCCGCCTTTCGGCGGGCGATCTCATGCCGCGACCCGGTCGAAGCCCTCTGCCGAAAGCAGCGAATCTTCGCAAGCCTGTAGCGCGCCTGCGAAAGACTTCCGCGTCTTCTATGCAGTAGCCGCGACCGCCACCGGTCATCTCTCCCTCGCCGAGCGGTCCTGTCCTATCGAATCCAGGCATCGTTGCACCTCCGTTCCAGTAAGGTCCTACTTCTCTGTCTTCTCGCTTCCGAGCGCGCTTTCCAGCGCATCGGAGAGCACGCTGGCAAGCCTCTCGCGTTCTCGAAGATGGGCGACCCAGTGAGCTGCCAACTCGCGTCCGTCTTCGGTGAGCTGGTACTCACGCCTTTGTGGTCCGGACTCGCCCTCGGCCCAATTGGATGTGACCAAGCCCTCTTCTTCCATCCGCCTGAGAACACGGTAGAGACCGCCAGCATCGACAAGTATCTCGCCGTCTGTCAGTTCTTCGATCACTCTCCGGAGGTCGTAGCCGTGACCGCTCGAAGAGACTAGCGCCGCAAGGGCAGCCGGCTCAACGAGAGCGCCTCGGCCTCCGCCTCGACCGCGCCCGACGCCGCAACAGCGTCTATGGCCTGGCCCGTAATCGCGCAAAGAAAGCGACCTCCTCTGATTAGCGCGAGATATATGTCCAAAACAACTATATGCGGTTCACATCTAGATGTCAACGTCTGTTTCTTGCTTGATTCTTACTGCGCTGGGATTGCGGACGCCCGCCGAGTCTCTTCGGCATGGGTTCTCGACTGGCGCTGGGCTGGGCTGGCTGGGCTAGTCCGGCAGCTCCAGCTCGTTCACCACTTCGGTCTTCAGCATCTTGACCAGAGCCAGGAGGGCCTCCACGACGTTTTCTCGGATGTCGCCAGCCACGAGCACGTACATGATGTCATCACCCACGGCCAGCTTGCCTTCGTTCACCCAGGCGCGCACGTGTTTCACGCCCTCCATGAGGCGAGCCGTGTCGAGCACCTCAGCCAATCTCGTACGGTCGACCGAGAGCTCCATACCGGTCACCGGATCTCCGCCACGTGAATGGCCACGCACGACTCCGTTGTGAACCAGGTACATGCCCACACCTTCGACCTCCCCGCCACCCTTGATCTCCGCCAGCCAAGTGTCCAGTGATGGTCTCGTATCATGCATGGCACACCCGCCTATCCGCTCTCATGGTTTCACTTCGGCGACCTTCGCAGACAAGTGTAGATCAGCCGTTGCCGGCAACGAAGGCTGAGTCTCGCTCTCATGACGAGCATGGGAATCGCAGACGGTCCAGGAAACTCAGGTACGCGGGATCGCGCATGAAAGCACGGATGCGTTTGCGGCCGATCGCAAGAAAACTCGTCGGCGCGTACTTGTACTCCGCGTGAATCCTTACCCACTCGAACAGCCGCTTCGGGAATGCAAGTTCGGCCAGATAGGCACGTTGGCCCTTCCCCAGCAACCTGTGCCGGAAGAACGTGCCTCTCAGCGCGGAGAGAGCAACCCGCCAGATGGAGTAGAAGCGTCGGTACTCCTTGGTCACGAAGCGCTGCATCTCCTGCGGTGTCATCCGATCCGGTTTCAAGACCACATGCATTCCATCAAATAGCGCCAGGTCTTCAATTCTCGAGAACAGCATTCTGTTCGTCTTGAGATGCTCGCGCGTCCGTTTGGTCCCCGGCAAGGGCGTCTCGAACAGGTATTGCAGCGACGTGACGCACTTCTTCGCGTAGTCGCAGTTGCGACGGATGATCTCGCGCGTATCACTCGGCAAGGCTATGAACATACCGTGCACTACTAGCCCGTAGCGTCGCATGGCGCGTAACGCGCGGGACATGCGAGAGCTATCTATGAGCTTGTGGAGCTGATCTAGGTTCGCATCATCCGCAGACTCTACGCCCACGCACACGACAGTGACCCCCGCCACCTTCTTCAGCAGACGCAAGAGCTCGCGATCGAGCCGGCCTTCGGACGTAAGTGCGGCGCTCGCGTGCATCTGGACGACCAGCATGCGGCTGAAGCCCTTTTCGGACACCGAGCGCAGGAACTGCTTGAACGAGGGTTTGTTAGCCGCGGCGTTGTCGTCGATCAGGAATGTGGTGCGAAAACCTTCGTCCCAGGCTCGCACCATCTCGCCGACGCTAGACCCATCTTGACGCACTACGTAGCGTGGCCAGATCTCGCACACCTCACAGAAGTCGCATCTGCGTGTACATCCCCGAGAACGCCAGACAGCGGCCACGGAGATACGATGCGCTTGGTGCACGAGCGACCTGTCCACAAATGGCAACGCGTCGAGCTCTTCCCGGCTCAGCTGCTGTGGTGGAGGCCCTTTGCGGAGTCGGTCTTCCTCCCTCCAGACGAGCCCGGGAATGGCTTCAAGTGATTCGCCGTCTTGCCCCAGAAGTGCCACCACCAAACGAGGCAGCGTTATCTCGGCCTCTCCACGCAGAACGTAGTCTGCGCCGACAAGGATGCTCCGCTCAGGTTCACACGTAGGCTCGGGACCGCCGAAGACGATCTTCGCCTGCGGGTTGATCGCCCGTGCCTGCTCGAGCAAGCGTTGCGTCCTGGGCACCGTGCAAGTGATCGCCGAGAAACCGACCACATCGGCGCCGGCTACGAAATCCCAGTCGACGGAACCCTCGCCGCTGATGTCCTCGATGAATGCCTTGGCGTCGTGTCCTGCATCTCGCAGCACCGTGGCAAGCAGCGGAATCCCTCGGCCCATAGCCACGTGAGAGTAGATATTGAGACCGGGTGACCCGGCTTCGATGAGGGCCACGCGTCCACTGCGCGGCGCCTCGGTGGTCGCCACAGCAGCCTCCTTAGGATCGTCTTGCTCCATCCTCCTCGGCACATGCGCACCACGCGCCCCGCTCACATGCCGCATGATTGTTATCTTCCCACACCATGACTCAAGGCGCATGAAGGTTGGTTATGCTCTCACCGTACGATGAATCGGGAGCGATGATGACTCGATATACCGATCTAAGTACGACCGGAGAACTAGCCCGCCGAGCAGAGCGGGCACGGGCCGAACTCGTGAACTGCAAGGTATGCCCACACGAGTGCCTGGTAGACCGCCTAGCAAGGCAGCGAGGCCTTTGTCGTGCTGGAGCCCTTGCGCGCATCTCGAGCGCGGGACCACACTTCGGCGAGGAGGCCCCCCTCGTCGGGAGACGTGGATCTGGCACGGTGTTCTTCGCTTGGTGCAACCTTCACTGCGAGTTCTGCCAGAACGCCGACATATCCCAGTTCGGACACGGAGAGGATATGGCCGCCGAGGAGCTTGCCGAAGTCTTCGTCGGCATTCAGACCGCTGAATGCGAGAACCTCAACCTCGTAAGCCCCACGCATTTCACTCCGCAGATCCTCGCCGCACTCGATATCGCAGCCGAACAGGGTCTTACCCTCCCCATCGTGTGGAACACCGGCGGCTACGAATCCCTCGACACACTGGAGCTTCTCGATGGAGTGGTCGACATCTACATGCCCGACTTGAAATACGCCGACGCCGAGACCGCATTGCGTCTCGCGGGAGCGAGCGACTATCCCGACCGGGCGTTCGCTGCCGTGCGTGAGATGCATCGACAGGTCGGCGACCTCGCGATCGGGAAGCACGGTTCCGCTACCAGGGGTTTGCTCGTGCGTCACCTCGTCCTACCAGCTGAGCTTTCGGGGACCGCCGAGGTCATGCGTTTTCTTGCCGAGGAGGTTTCCAGCGACACGTACGTAAACGTCATGGACCAATACCGCCCCTGTCACAGAGCTCACGAAACGCCCGAGCTATCCAGACCTGTCACAGCAAGCGAGTACGAAGCTGCCCTCGACAGCGCGCGTGTCGCCGGGCTGCACCGATTCGCACGGTAAGGAAGGAATCGGGAACACTCATTCTACGACCAACCGATTGCCACCAACCGATTGCCACCAACCGATTGCCACCAACCGATGCGATAGGTACCGGACATGCGCAAGATCGACTTCACAGAGCTGCTCGGAGTCGACCCTGTACCGTGGCTACTGGGCTATGGAGAGCCTTATGCCGTCTGGGCTACTTTGACGGATGTCCTCGGCATGGGCCGCGACGATTCCGAAGTCACTCAGGCGCATGCGGCGGTAATCGACGACGAAGGGGTGCGCCGTCTGATAGCCGAGTTGCCAGAGTGGGGCTCGGCCGATCAGACCGCGGGGCACCACACCGCGGGCTTTCTGCCCAACAGACTGAACCTTCTCGCCGACATGGGTGTCGGAGCCGGCGACTTCGGCCGCATCGAAGAGCTGCTCGACCGGATGCTAGAAGACCAGGACTCGAGAGGACGCTTTCGGTCACCGGAAGAGACCGCAGGACGTCCGAAGCCCGAGCGGGGATCTTTGCTGTGCGACACCAACGTCATCACCGACGTGTTGATACGTTTCGGACGCGGCGGCGACTCGCGCGTTCATGCCGCGCTCGAACGCACGGCTGCCGATTTGGCGACAACCCCGCAGGGACGTGCTTGGCAGTGCGTTCCCGAACAGCGCTCGCTGTTCAGAGGACCGGGCCGCAGGTCCGACGTTTGCCCTCAGATAACCCTGGAGGGTCTCAGGGCCTTCTCCCACAAGCCACGCGACAAGCGGCCACCAGCTGTCGCCGACGCGGCACGTACGCCACTTGAAACCTGGCGACGTCGCACCGAAGAGCGGCCCTACGGGTTCGGACACGGCTACCAGTTCAAGAGCGTCAGATGGCCGAACTTCTTCTACGACGTTCTTTGGGTTCTGGAGACGGTCGGACGCTATCCTGAGCTGTGGCGCGGCCCGCGTGCACGCAGCGAAGACCGTCGCTCGGTGGCAGAGCTGGCAGCATGCCTGATCGAGTACAACTTCAATCGTGATGGCACCGTGACCCCTCGGCGGACATATCAAGGGTTTGAGGAGTTCTCCTTCGGCCAGAAGCAATCTCCTTCTCCGTTCGCAACGGCTCGCTCGCTCGGCGCCCTCGTACGCGTGTTGGACCTTACAGAGGAGATCCTCGCCGTAGACGTCGAGGCCCTCCCGAGCTCCAAGGGCGGGAGTGGCCCCGTTGTCCCGCCCGGTAAGCGCGAGGCACAGCCTTGCCCTCTTCCGATCACCATGCCCAGGTTCCCGAGCGAGCGAGCGGTGACACGGGTGCTCGCTCGTCATCAGCTCGCAACGCCATGGGCGCCCGCAAGTATAGAGTCGGTGATCGGCGACGTCATCGGGGTGCAGTTCACAACACCCACAACACCCTACCTGGCGATGAAAGCACGCCTCCCGGATGTGTCGGTCGAACGTCTCGATTCGGCTCTCTACGAGCGACGCTCACTCTCCAGGATGCGTTGCATGCGAGGGATGGTGTATGCGGTCAGGACGGACATGCTTCCTATCGTCTTCGCCTCCACGAATCGCCAAGTGTCGCACTACGCACGCAGGTATGCCGCTTTCCGAGGGGTCGCGGGAGTAACTTACGAGCACGCGAGAGAAGCCATACTTTCAGCACTTGCCGACGGGCCCCTCACGACCGCAGAGATTCGAGAGCGGGTACGGCTGGACATCGATGTCGCCGCAGCGGTCAACTTGATGTCTGCCGAGGGAATACTCTTGCGCGATCGACCCGTGCGCGACTGGCGCGACCGTAGAACGACCTACATCCCCCTCTCCGCTGCTCTCCCCGCCTTACGACTCGATTCGGTCCGCGAGTCAGACGCTGATGTGGCCTTGGTCCGCGCGCATGTCAGAGCTTTCGGCCCCGTGCTGCTGGAAGACACGTCCTGGTGGACCGGAATCGGGCAGAAGCGCACCCGTCGGGCCCTCGACGTGCTCGGTGACGAGATCATGACCGTAGTGCTCAATGGCGATGCAGGCGAGTTCCTCATGCACGCAGCCGACATCGACGAACTCGCTGCGACAGGAGCACCTCCCAGTCCTTCCGTAGCGCTGCTTCCTTGTCTCGATCCCCTGCTCATGGGTTATAGGCGCCGAGGGCGTTTCATCGATGACGAACACCGTCCATTCGTATTCGATACCGCAGGTCGCGCCACCTCGGCTGTTCTGATCGACGGTCGCGTAGCGGGAGTCTGGGACACCGAAACGGAACCGGTACCTCGTGTGCTGCTACACCTGTTCGGAGAGACTCGCGCAGGTTGGATCTCGGCCATAGCCGATCTCGCCGAGGCTACAGGCCGATTCATTCAACAGGAGGAAGTAGACGTCACATTCCTGCCGAGGATGCGGCCTCTCACCGAGCGGACTGCGGGGGCGGTCTTCAAACCACTGCGACCGCCCAGGAGTTCCAGTAAGCGGCCGCACCCGAGTGAGACCGCTTCGCTCGACGTCAACGCGTCCAACGCAAACGATTCGAGCCTGTTGGGTACCTAAGAGACAGGCTCATCCTAAGAGACAGGCTCATCTGTAGAGGGGATGCCTCGTGAAGCGTTTGGCCCTGACATGTTCGCTTGCGATGATTCTTCTGCTCGGTGGCGCCTGCACCGC
>PWVH01000054.1 GCA_003563465.1 Coriobacteriaceae bacterium
ACCGACACGACTCCCGCGCAGCTCTACTACAAGTCGAACCCAGTGCACCTGCCGCGCTACATGGCGTCGGTCACCGCGGAGGGCGGCATCGTCTCGACCGCCGAGGAGTGCATGCGCTTCCTCAAGGCGTTCTTTGCCGGACGGTACTTCCCGGCCGAGGAGATCGAGAGCCTCAAGCAGTGGAACCTGCTCTTGAGGCCTGGCATGTTCCTCTACGGTATCGGGCTGGAGAAGATATACGTTCCTCGGCTGCTCAAGCCCTTCCACCCGTACGGCGATATCCTCGGCTATTGGGGCCAGTCCTCGGCGTTCGCGTGGCACAACCCCCAGAACGACCTGTACTTCACGGGCACCGCGAACCAGCTAGGCGGTCCCGGGCACAACGCCGCGAGCAGGGCCATCCTGAAGATACTCAAGACCCGGTCGAAGCAGAAGTGATTTGATTTCGAGAGCTTTCTGTCCGGTCACCCCCGTCTCGAGGGTTCGAATCCTTCCCTCCCCGCCAGCGAGAATCGACTCCAAGTTTCGTCGAGTGGTGCATGAAGCCCTCTGCTTCGGCCCTGAGCTTGTCGCTCCGAGGCGGGAGACGTAGGGTCGGCGACCGGACTTGCTCTCCGTCCCTACGTCGCCCCCGTGCGCTCCCGCCACACAACGTACGCGAGCGTAGCTACGAGCGACGCGGACATCAACCCCTCTCCGAGGTTGATGATGAGGAACATCGGCCCTTCCTCGCCGAGGAACTGCCCGATTGGGACGAGCAAGGCGCCGAGGAGCATCCACGGCCAACGGCCACGCGTCCGCACAGCGATGTAGATGCCGGCGAGCAGGACGACCACGAGCATCGTGAGTGAGGGCGGGGGAGGCGTGAACAGGCGACCCACGTTGGTGTAGTAGAGCACGTCGGCTTCGCGGACGAGTTCGCCCTCGAAAGCCACGACTTCGTTGAGCAGCCCGACCACGACCATCGCTGAGTAGAGCACCCACGACCCGATCGCGGCGATGCGCTCCCGACCTGCGAACGCGCCGAATCTCGTGGCGAGCATCACTGAGGCGACTATCCACGATGGCGTGAAGAGGGCGTGCCCGACGAATCTCGGCACGGTGAGCGCTTCAAGTGTGGGTCCGGCTTCGATCGCACTGCCGAGCCCGAGGATGAGGTTGTCGTACCACACCGTCGCTATCGGCAGGAGCAGCATGAACGCCCCGGCGGTGCGATCCTTGCGCCATAGCACGAATGCCCATACCGCGAGCGCGGCCTGCAGAACGCCGTAGATGATGTAGGCGAACGAGTAGAAGCCCACGAAACTCCCTGCTCCAGACGGTAGTATCGCGGTTCAGGGTAGCACATGGGCCGCAGGGAAGGGGCCCAGGAGCCGATGCGTGAGAAGTGGTGGCCCTGGGTCATCGCGGTGATTGTGGTCGCCGCGTCCGCTTGAGCCACCCGCTCACGTTGTGGGTACCAATGTAGCGACGGTCGTTCGGAGGGGATGGTGCTGCCCGTGGCGACCAGGCCAAGTTCGAGCGCGCCATGGGCAAGGTTCGCGATGTCGAGCCGGATGAGACCGACGTCTGATCAGTCGAACAGGCGCATGAAGCTGACGCGACACGCGCTCGGCGCTTCGCGGTAAGCTGGTGGCGTGCGAGTTAAGCGCTACGACGTTAGCCATGCACCTAGGGGGGTCCGTGGAGAAGACTGATCTCAAGCGCGAGTTGAAGCACCTGTATCAGCCGTCCGCGAAGCAGGTCTCGATTGTCGATGTGCCGACCATGAACTTCCTCATGATTGACGGGCAGGGCGACCCGAACACCTCGCAGGCGTACGCAGATGCCATCGAGGCGCTGTTCGCGGTGTCGTATACCCTCAAGTTCGCCGTCAAGAGGGGGCCGCTCGCCATCGACTACGGGGTGATGCCGCTCGAAGGGCTGTGGTGGGCAGACGACATTTCCGACTTCGTCACTGGCGAGCGCTCGCGGTGGCAGTGGACCGCGATGATCATGCAGCCCGACTTCATAACGCCCACCATGCTCGAGGAGGCGATCGTCGACGTCCGCACGAAGAAGGATCCGGCCGCACTGCCCCTGCTCCGCTTCGAACCGTTCGCTGAGGGTTTGGCCGCCCAGGTCATGCATATCGGACCGTTCTCGGAGGAGGGTCCTGTCATCGAGCGTCTCCACGCGTTCATCGAGGAGGCGGGACGCGAGCGTACAGGCAAGCACCACGAGATCTACCTCTCGGACATCAGGAGGGCCGATCCCGCGAAGTGGAAGACGGTAATCCGTCAACCCATGAGGTGATGCGTATATTGCGCTTCGGGATGACGCGCCTGTCGACCACGGGTAGGTGGTATATGACGTCCTGATCGCCGGCGACGCTCCGTTCATCTGACGTTGCATGCAGAGAACCGGCATCGCCCAGAAGAAGGGATCGCCCATGGCAAGTGCCGACGCCGCGTATCCTGCAACTCGCCCCCACACAGCACTGCGTGCCTTTGCCGCGCTGACGGTCGTCGGGATGATCTTCATGAACATCCTCGCCAACGCGCTGCCGCTGTTCGGACGCGGCACCGGCGAGGTCTCCGAACTGTACCCCACGCTCGTCACGCCAGCTGGCTACGTCTTCGCGATCTGGGGGCTGATCTACCTCGGACTGCTCGCCTACTCGGCAGCGCAGTTCATAAGCCCGCTGGCCGACGACTCACTGCCGGACCGCATCGCCTGGCCGCTCATCGTCTCGAACGTGGCCAACGTGTCTTGGCTGCTCTTTTGGCACTCGCTCAATATCTACTGGACCGTGCCGGTCATGCTGGTTCTGCTGGTCTCGCTCATCGTCGCCTACCTCATCGCTCGCCGAGGCCGGCCCGAGCGGCCATCCGTGCTCGAGCTCTGGGCTGTGCGCGCACCACTCGGCCTGTATCTCGGCTGGATCTCGGTCGCCACTATCGCCAACGTCTCAAACGCGCTTCAAGCCGCAGGCTGGAACGGCTGGGGCGTCCCGGCCGAGTGGTGGGGCGTCATCGTGCTCGTCGTCGGCGCCGCGCTTGCGTTCTCAGGTCTCGTGCGCGAGAGAGACTGCGTGTTCGCCGGTGTGTTCGTGTGGGCTTTCGCGGGCATCGCGGTCGCTACACCGTCGGACCTCGTACGTGCTGTGGCCGTCATCATCGCGGGTGCGATAGCAGTCGGGATTATCCGTTGGATTGTGACGCGTACATGGTGGCGATGACTGCCGCGATGAAGCGCGCGGTATCAGCCAGCAGCTCGTAGTCTAAGATCTCCGGGACGTCTTCGGGTGTGTGGGCGTACTCGCCCGAGACAGCCTCGAAGTCCGTTGAAGTCACTGCCACGGCGGGTATCCCGCGCATCGCGAATATCATGTGGTCGCCCGCTGGCCACTGCGGACCTTCGGCTACGCTTGCGTGGTTTGCCGACAGGCTATCGATGACAGCAGTCGTCTCCTCGTCGACGTCGTACAGCGAGTACGCACTCGGCGCACCTGGCAGACCGGACCCGTCGATGTTGACCGCGAGTTTGACGTCGGAAAGGTCTTCGTTGGCTGCAAGCCACGCGACCTCGCCGGGCGCGAGCGCGTGATCCTCGCCGTTGTACGGTACGAACTCGATAGTGCAGCTCGAGGCAGCTTCGCCGAGGAGGCCGGCGGCAGCCAGCATCACCGCTACGCCCGATGCGTTGTCGATGGCGCCGGGAGTCCCCGGTTTCGAGTCGATGTGGGCGCTCACGACGATCCGACCCTCGCTGGTTCCGATCCGGCGACCGTACGGTTGGCTGCCGCTCGAGGGGCGAACCTCGGAGTCGATCGAGACTGATGTGACCTCGCCTGCCCGGCGGGCAAGCTCGGTGCCTTGCTCAGCGGTCATGTAGGCCGAAGATACCGAGAAACGGACTTCCTCGATCAGTGGGAAAGGAGACATCGCGCCGGTCATCGCGCTCTTGTCGGTCGCTGCGAGAACCGCGAGGGGATGCGCGGCTTCAAGCGCGTCGAGGATGGCGGCGTGCTCAGGGTCGCCGTAGAACGGATAATCGCGAGGAGTGAACTGAGTCGTCGCAATCTCATCGCAGAGCAGCAGTACGGCGCCAGGCGTGTCTACAGCCGACAGCTCCTCGGCTCTCCTTACGACCACCAGCGGACCCTTCCCAGCGATGGTCGTGGAGAAGGGTCCTGGGTGCACCTCCAGTTCGATGTCGGCGGTCCGGACACTCGCTCCTCTGAAGCACCATGCCGGTACCTCGAACTCGATCGACTCGACGTCGACTCTAGCTTCGCGCAGCCGCTTGGTGACGTAGTCCGTGGCAGCACGGTTGCGCTTCGTGCCCAGGTTCCGATCTCCGAGAGCACAGAGCCGCTCGACATCGGCTCTGATTCCCGCTGCGACTTGGTCCTGAATGAGCCCTCCCCCTGTCGTGTGAATCACTCACGCAACAGACTATACCTGTGGCGAGACCGGCCGAAGCGGTCGGTCTCGCCTGCTTCCTTAGGGCTGTCGCTCGCGGATTTCCTGCTTAAATGTCGATGCGTCGAATCTCCACCGTATGCTCATGAGGTTGGTCGTCCGGAGCGAGGACCGAGAGGATGAACGAGACTACACTCACTATGAGTGCTCCCCAGAATGCCGGCCAGAACCCGTCGACCACGAAGCCCACGCCGAACCACTCACTGGCTATGTGGGAGGCCAGCCAGAGGGTGACGCCGTTGATGAAAGGCAGCACCAGGCCGAGTGTGAGCACGATGAGGCCGCAAGCGGCGAAATGCAGCACAGGTCTCAGGAATGCATTGATGAGCCCGAGTATGATCGCTGTTACGCCGATGGCGAGGTAGGCGTTGCTTTCGACCGTGATGCCGGGAACGATGAAGACTGCCGCTACCAGTGCGATAGCGGTTATGAGCCAGCGCAGCAGGAGTCTCATGTAGCGATAGATTCCCCTCCGGCTTTCGGGCACACTATTCCCTATGAGCCTGTCGGCACACATGCTATGAGGCTACTCGTCCAAGTAACAGGCAATCAAGTCCCATTCGGGTCGACCCATGGAGCCGCCCACCCTCACTCCGTGAAGCACGTTGGGTACACTGTGGCGAAACGGATGTCGCGCCGCTGGATGGACACGGCGTCTTGGGAGGGGAGACCAGAATGATCGTGCTCGAGGACGTGGTCAAGCGCTACGAGATGGGGCCGGCGAGCGTAACTGCCCTGGACGGAGCCAGTCTTGAGGTGGGAACCGGCGAGTTCGTGGTCATACTCGGCCCGTCGGGCAGCGGCAAATCTACCCTCCTGAACATGGTCAGCCTTCTGGACTCTCCCACCAGCGGACGCATCGTCGTCGACGGACAGGACCTCGCCCGCGCGAGCATGGCCGAGAAGTTCAGATTCCGGCGCGAGACCATCGGATTCATCTTCCAGACTTTCAACCTCTTTCCTGCGTTGACTGCCTTCGAGAACGTTCAGTTCGCAATAGACGTCCGGGGCCCCCGGTCCGCAAACGGCAGGGCAACGGAGGTCTTGGAGAGCGTCGGGCTTGCCGAGAGGGCGGACCACTTCCCTCACGAGTTGTCCGGCGGCGAGCAGCAGCGCGTGGCGATAGCGCGCGCACTGGCGACGGGCAATCCGATCTTGCTGGCAGACGAGCCTACCGGCGAACTCGACTTCAAGACCGGTGTCCAGATTCTCAAGCTTCTGGGGGCCCACGTGGCCGACGACAGGACCGTCCTGGTGGTCACCCACAACCGGGAGATCTCTCGCGTAGCCGATCGGGTGATCGAACTCAGCAGCGGACGCATCGTGAGCGACGGCCCGCCGAAGGGTGGCAAGGCCGCCATCGACGAACTGCACTGGTAGGGCCGCGAGATGAGACTCGGCTTCCTGATGCGGTGGGCAGGACGGGACCTGCGCCAGCGCTGGCTGCAGGTGATGGCGATAGCACTGATTATCGCGCTGGGCACCGGCGTGTTCGCCGGCTTGGGCGGCCAAGAGAGCTGGCGCATCGCCTCCATGGACGAGAGCTACTCGATGCTCGACATGTACGACTTGCGTATGAGTCTGATGCCGGGGAGCCGACTCCCGCAAGAAGAGGCGGTCGAGGTGTTCAGCCAGGTGGCCGGGGTCAAGACCGTCGAGCCGAGGCTGCTGCTGGACACGCAGGTCGAAGCGGTCGGCAGCGACCCGGAGATTCTGGTAGTAGGGCAGATCATGGGGGTCGAGACACACGACGGCGGGCCGCACGTCAACCGGGTGTTCGTCGAAGAGGGTGGACGGGACCTGACGGAAGCCGACCGCAACCAGGCGGTCTTGGAGCTCAAGTTCGGCCGCTATCACGGAATCGAGCCTGGCGACCGACTTCGGCTCAGCGCCGGGCTTGAGGCCGAGGTCGTCGGACTCGGCCAGATGCCGGAGTACTTCATGGTGATGCCCGCTGGAGAAATCGGTTTCTTCATGGGCGAAGCCTCGTTCGCCGCGGTCGTGTTACCGCTCGCGACCGTCCAGGAGCACTACCAGCTGCCGGGCCAGATCAACGACGTCCTCTTCGTGCTCGAAGAAGGGGCAGATCCCATAGCGGTCGCTTCTGACATCGAGCGGACTGCGGAAGGTGCGTTCCCGGGTGTGGGCGTCTCGATCAACACGCGGGAGGAGGACCCGGTCCACAACCTCCTCTACAGCGATGCCGTCGAAGACCAGGTTATGCTGGACTTCTTCGCTATCGTGCTGCTCGCGGGTGCGGCGCTGGCCGCTTTCAACCTGGCAGGGCGCATCGTCGAATCCCAGCGACGGCAGATCGGCATCGGCATGGCTCTGGGCGTTCCCCGGAGCGTGATCGCGGTACGGCCGCTGTTGGTCGGCTTGCAGATCGGCGTACTAGGGACCGCGTTCGGCCTGGTGGCGGGCGTGCTCTTCACACGATGGTTCGGCCGTCTGATGGACGAACTCGCACCGCTGCCATATTGGTCGGGTACCCTGCTGCACTGGCCCAGCTTCATCGCCGCAGGGCTCTTGGGTGTCCTGTTGCCGCTGCTGGCCACGGCCTATCCCGTGTGGCGCGCGGTAAGAACGCCGCCCCTCGACGCCATCCACGGCCACTTGATCGCGCGAAGCAGTGGCCTGAATCGCTGGCTCAAAGGGGTGCCGCTGCCGGGCGACACCTTCGTCCAGATGCCTCTGAAGAACGCCTTGCGCTCCGCCCGCCGTAGCGGCCTCACGGTCCTCGGCATCGCCACGGCGGTGATTCTGCTCACCCTGTTCCTCGGCTTGCTGGACACGTTCTCGGCTACCCTCGGCCAGGCGGATAGCTCGATCACGTACCGGAGCCCTGAACGGCTCACGGTTCACCTCACCGGCTTCCATCCGATCGATGACCCCCTTTTGGGAGAGATCGCCGACCTGACGGCCCCCGACGGCCGTCCCCTTCTGGCCGAGACAGAGGCCGGGCTGTCGCTTCTCGGCAGGCTCCGGGCACCGGGCATGGAAGGCAACGACGCTATCGGTACCACGCTGGAGTACTTCGATCCCGAGAGCGTCATTTGGCACCCCGCTCTGCTGTCCGACGAGGAAGACGACCAGGGAGGCTCAGCTGCCTACCGCGACACTCCAGCCCTGATCGTCTCCGAGAAGATGGCCGCCGACCTAGGAGTCGAGGTCGGTGACACTGCGTTGCTCGAGCATCCTCTACGAGAGGGCGTGGCCGAAGTGGGCATCGCGGAGAGCCGGGTCACCATCGCCGGGATTCACGACAGCCCCGTCCGCTCGGTGAGCTACGTGGATCGCACCCAAGAACCTTTCACCGGGCTGGAGGGCGCCACGAACACCCTCATGGTCGTTCCTGCTGACGGTGTCGAGCCGGAAGCAGTGCGGCGGGCTCTCTTCGGCCAGCCAGGAGTCGCCTCCGTGCAGTCGGTGCAGGAGATCGTCGAAGCCTTCGACGACATACTCGAGCTGTTCACAAGCATCTTGCGGGTCATTCAAGGCGTGGTGATCGCACTGGCGTTCCTAATCGCCTACAACGCCACCACCATCAACATCGACGACCGCATGCGCGAGATCGCCACCATGTTCGCCTACGGAGTGTCTCGGCGGACGGTCATCTGGGTGCAGATGGGGGAGAACCTGCTGCTGGGGCTGCTCGCTACTGGCGTGGGACTGGCGGCGGGATACCCGATACTGCGCCAGTTCATGGCCGCGCGCATGGAGAGCATGCTTGAAGACATCGGCCTGGTGGTCAACATCGCTCCCGTCACCGTGGTGCTCATCGTGGTGATGAGCGCGGGGGTGGTGGCCTTGGCACCGCTGGCGAACTACCGGCGGGTCAAGCGCATCGACGTTCCGAGCACGCTGCGGGTCATGGAGTAGCGAACCATCACGGCTGAGCGAGAGGG
>PWVH01000051.1 GCA_003563465.1 Coriobacteriaceae bacterium
CGACGCGCTCACCGGAGGAGCGTTCATCGGCCTGCGCGGAGGAGTGCTCGTTCTCACCGACGGCTCGAGCCTCACCCCCGCCACCCGCTCCTGGCTCATCAGCCACAAGACAGACATCAAAGAGTGCTACGTCTTCGGCGGACCGAACAGCGTGAATCTCGGAGTAATGACCGCGATCGGCGACGCGCTGGACGTGACGCCCTGAGAAGCAGGCACGGAATCATGGAACAAGGCGGTGAGGACACCAAAGAGGGTCGAGACGGTGTGAGAAACGGTCTTCGCCGGAAGCAGCGGATCGCTGCGGCGCTGACACTCGGTGTCCTTGTCGCTACTGTCGGTATCGCCTGGCTGCTGGAAGCATCGGCTCGCAGATCCGATGGCTCTGCTCCATATACGGTTCGAGTGGAACAGGCTGGAGAGACGATCGGTGTCCTGGAACTCGAGGACTTGAGGTCGCTGGAACAACAGAGCGTGGTCGCTTTGGGTAGACGGCAGGAGGGCCCTGCGTTGCTGACTGTTCTCGCCACGTGCGGGGTTGACGAGTTCGAACACGTCGAGGTGTTCGGTATGGGCTATAGGGATTCCGGCTACATCAAGCTCAGCGTCGAGGAGATCGATGAAGACATGCTGCTCGACTTCAACAACCGAGGCACGACCAAGCTTGTCAGCCCAGAAATGGCCTGGACGAAGCGGGTTCGTGACGTCGAGCGGATAGTGGTGAAATGACTTACAAGAACGGATACATCGGTTCTTGGCCGCTACCGGTACGAGATCAGGTGCTCCTGGCGCTTGTGAGTGGTTTGATCATTGCCACCAGAATCGCGATCAGGCCACCCATTCGGATTCCTGGGCACTCGGGTCTGCTCTGGATGGGCCTGATTCTCGTCGGAATCGGTGTGGTGCGTCGACCGGGCGCAGGGACCATGATCGGAATAGTGACCGGGTTGCTTGCCACGGTCATGTATCCGGGGCGGCTCGGGATATTCGTCGGGGTGAGGTATCTGATCCCGGGTATCGTCGCCGACCTGTTGTTCGCTTTGTTCGGAGGCCAGCTTAACCGGGCATGGGTGGCTATGATCATCGCAGCGAGCGCTAACATGGCCAAACTTGCAGTGAACTACTTCGTCGGACTTACTCTCGGCATTCCGGCGGGCTTTCTAGCCGCGGGGCTTGGCGTGGCTTCGACCACACATCTCGTGTTTGGGGCACTCGGAGGCTTGGCGGCCTCTGCGGTGCTCAATCACTTGCAGAGCACAGGGGCGCTGTCGCGTCTGTGGCCGATGAAGGGAGAGGAGATGGCCAGTTGAGGCACCACGCTGTCGGCCAAGGCACAGTGCGCTTCTGCGCGAGTCTGCTGCTTGTTGCGACCGTGTTCATCGCGGGGACGGCGTCAGCGTATGCTCAACGCGTCTGGTGCGAGGAGCCAGACCCTGATGCTTATTCTGTTGCATCGTCCTCGGGCGTGCATGTTGGCGATGTCGGGGTGCAGCCGGGTGTCACGCTCGAGCGCAGGCTTCTTTGGGAGTGGCGACCTCCTGGGGAAAGCTACTTCGAGCCGTTCTCAGCCTCGCTGCTTTCCAACGGCAACATCCTCATGGCGTCTAGGACCAACGAGGTCTTCGAAGTGAACAGGGCCAAACAGATCGTATGGTCCTACACGCGGCTGAACGACAACCCGGACCTTATCAATGTCTACTCCGCCCAGAGGCTTCCCAACGGCAATACACTGATCACCGATCGCAGAGCCGATTTCGTGATAGAGGTCACTCCGGATAAGCGAGTGGTGTGGCGATATGGTGTGAATCCCGATTCGCTCGAGCCCGGCTCGCTCATGGACCCGTTCTCGGCGACGCGTCTTCCCAATGGAAACACACTGATCGTGGACAACCGTGGGGGAAACAGGGTCATAGAGGTGCGCACGTCCGACTACGACCCCGACCAACCGAACCTCGGCTATACCGCTGACAGCATCGTCTGGCAGTACGGCGAGACCGGTGTGCCCGGGATCGGTCCAGGGCGACTCGCGTCTCCTAGAAACGCACAGCGACTTCTCAACGGCAACACACTCATCACGGATTCGAGTGACCGGAACAACACCGGCAATCGAGTCATCGAAGTGACCCCGGGTGGCGAGATCGTCTGGCAGCACGGGATCGCTGGCGAAGCTGGTGTCGACGAGGAACGCCTGCACAATCCATCGGCGGCGCAGCGACTCGGCGATGGCAACACCGTCATTGTCGAAGAGGACGTTAATCGCATGATCGAGGTGAGTGTCGAGGGCGAGATCGTCGATTGGTACGGTGGTGGTAAGCCAGTGGCAGAGAACGGAGCTCTGCTGAAGCCGCGAGGCATTCAGCGTACAGAATCAGGGACGAGTATCATCGCTGACCAGGGGAACCAGCGCGTGGCCGAGATCGGCTACGTGGCTATCGGCACGTTCGTATCGAATGAGCTGTCTCTCGACCTCCCCGGCGTTCGCAAGGTGATCACGAGCATCGACGTGATCAGCGAGGAGCCTACCGGGACCTCGGTCATTCTCGAGTACTCGCTTGATGGATCCGAGTGGAGGGCCATCGAAGGGTCTTCGGAGTTGGGCGGTGGCCAGGTAGGGACTCGGTTCCGCTACCGGTTGAAGCTTGCCTCGCAGAGCGCAGCTCATACTCCGGTGGTGCGTAGAGTCTGCGTGAGCTATGACGTAGTGCCTGACGACTGGAAGCCGCCCGGAGCAGAATCAGGGGAGACCCCTGGACCTACTGCTGGAGGGCCGGAGGAGAGAGATGGCGAAGGCACAGTTCGACCTAGCGGTACGCCGTCAGAGCCGTCCGCGGTCACCCGTAGAGGGACGGGGGGCCCTACGACCGCGGACGGCTCTGACGGCGAACTAGCGGGGGCTGGATCGGCTGCTGCCTCTGCCCAAACGAAGAAAGTGGGCGGTTCGATCGCTTCGGACCTGTCGACGGCGCCGGAAGCCGATCCGACCGATTCGCGATTCGTTCACGGTGCCCTACTCGAATCGGCGACCGGTAGTGTACCTGCCTGGCTGGCTGGGGGTTCTGGGGCTGGGTATCCTGAGGGCTCTGCGGTCGGGCTAGCGCTAGTCGCTGGTGCGTATGCCATCGGCTTGTTGGGCTCACCAATCTCCCGGGGAGCTCAACGTTTCTTCGCAGGGTTGTTCGCGTCTGGCATGCGGGGTTGAGAGAAGGAGGCTGCCGAGTTGTTTACCGAAGGAATCAAGGCGATCATCTACGGCATTGCCACCTTGCTCCTCTACCCGGTGCTCGTGTTCGAGGTGGTCGCACTCGTGCTCGTATCCTACGAGGCTGGACGCTTCACGCTCGAGGTCGCTAGGCGGAGACAGGCACGTCGCGGCCTGGATATGGAAGCGGTCGGGACTCGGGTGTACGAGGACAGTGCCGCGATCGTAACGGCGATAGGGGCCCTAGGTGCAGGCCCCGTGCCGAGTTGTGTCAGACGCGCGCTCGAAGGGGGAGTCGAGCTTGTGCGCGATCGCGTGCTGAAGGCACTGGCCGATGGCGAGTTCGAAGCGAATCGACTGCTTGAGCGCACCCGCATTCTCATACGTCTCGGACCAGTGCTTGGACTCATGGGTACCCTCATACCCATATCGCCGGCGCTCGTGGGCCTCGCTCAAGGCGATGTGTTGACGCTCTCGAACAATCTCGTGATCGCATTCTCGACCACGGTGGTCGGCTTACTTATAGGTAGCGTTGCATACGTCCTCACGACAGTCCGGGAGCGTCACTATCGGCAGGACGTATCCGATATCGAGTACATTCTCGACCGAGCGGTGATGTGAACAATGAGATCCCCATCAGGCATCTCCTTTCTAGGGCGCCAAAGTCAGCTGGTGCCCGACAATAGCACCGACCCGATGGAAGCCATGAGCAGTCTGTTCGACGTCGCTGTCTTGATCGCTGTCGGGTTCCTGATAGTCGCGCTGTCCGGTTTCGGACTCGAAGAGCTGCTCTCTTCCGATGATGTCACTATCGTGAAGAATCCGGGTGAGGTGGATATGGAGCTGATACGCAAGGAAGGCCGGACGGTGGAACGCCTCAAGACTCAGGACGTGGCCGGAGAGGGGATAGGAACCGCCATCGGAACCGTCTTTAGACTCGATGATGGCAGTATCATCTGGGTGCCGACCAGTGAGTGAGGCAAAGACGATGCGGGTATTCGTTGCGTTCGACGACACCGACACGCTTGACGCTTCTAGAGGAACCGGCAAGCTTGCACGCTGGTTCGAAGGCGTGCTGCCTGACGGGTGCTCGCTATGGGCGGTTGTTCGGCAGCAGCTTCTCGTACACCCGGACATACCGTATACGTCGCACAACAGTTCGGCATGCGTGGTCGTCGAGACGTCTGACGTGACGTTAGTGCCGGAACTCATCGAGCGCGCGGCCTCTCACGTGGAGCAGCACATGCTTCCTGGTAGCAATCCGGGGGTGTGCGTGGTCGCTGAAGGGAATCGGGCGCTCCCGCGATTGATGGCGTTCGGTCGTCGAGCTGCGATCGAGGTGGTCAGCCAGGATGACGCCCGCCTTGCTGCCGACGGGGTTCACCTGTCCGGCCACAGAGGGACGAACGACGGGATCATCGGTGCGGCTGCAGGAGTCGGTCTGACGGCGTGGGGATGGGCCGGTCGCTTCATCGAGTTCGACCACCTGCGTGACTATCCGGACACGGTTGCGGTCGAGGTACTGGATCAGGCGGGGATGCTTGTTGCTCCGGTCGACCGCAACGTCGCCTCTCCGCGCCCTGACGACATGGTGGCGACGTACGGTTGGCTTCGACCGCGTCTGTGGGGCGGCCAGCCGGTGATCCCGGTCATGTGTGCCGGGGAAGGTCGATGGGCCGCAATCGGTAAGGCACCGATACACGTCGATACTGCCGGGTCTTGATCGGGTGTGGAAGCCGAACTGGCGCACTCCATGCCAGTGGACGTCGTGCCGGGTAGCGCTCGCGCCACGTTCTGGGCGTTTCGCGTTGGAAGGCGCTGCGGACCGTTCCGAGTCGAGTTGCCACCTTTCTGGTTCCTGGGGTATCTTCTGGTTGCGCCGCGCATGACTGCGGCGACATACGTCTCCGAGTCCGGATCTCCTAACGTCCAGCCGAGCGGGCCACGGATGCCGGACCGATAGGGCGGAGCAGGGAAACCGCTTCACCTCCCAGTGGAAAGGAGAACAGATCATGCTCGAGCATCTTGCATCGTCCGTCTTGCGCTGGCGGGCACTCCTCTTAGTTCCAGCCTTGGTGGCAGCCTTGCTTCTTCCCGCATGTGCCGCCGAGGAAGAGGTCGCCGTCCCTGACGACCCAGCTCCCGAAGAGGTCGAGGTCACGAGCGTCATCCTCGCTTCGACCACCTCGACCGAGGACTCCGGCCTCTTCGGCGAGATCGTCCCGGCGTTTCAGGAGGCCTATCCGCAGTACCGCATCGATGTCGTAGCGGTCGGAACCGGACAGGCTCTCGAGATCGGTCGGGCGAAGGATGCCGACGTCCTGCTCGTGCACGCCAGAGAAGCCGAGGAGGAGTTCGTGGCCGATGGCTATGGGATCGAGCGTCGCGATGTCATGTACAACGACTTCGTCATCCTCGGACCGGAGGCCGATTCTGCCAGTCTAGCAGGCGGCGACGATGCCGTTGCGGCCCTGACGACTATCGCGGATGGCGGTCACACCTTCATCTCCCGTGGGGATGACTCCGGCACTCATAAGAAGGAGCTCAGCCTGTGGGAAGCCGCCGGGATCGAGCCAGAGCCTGCGACACATGACTGGTACCTCTCTATCGGTCAGGGCATGGGTGACACGCTCACCATGACTTCCGAGAGCGAGGCCTACACAATGTCTGATCGCGGCACATATCTCTCTATGAGGGAGGGTCTTGAGCTTGTCGTGCTGGTTGAAGGAGACGAACGTCTTTTCAACCCCTATGGGGTCATAGTGGTGACCGACGCCAACAACCTCGAAGGGGCCCAAGCGTTCGCGGACTGGATCGTTTCGCCCACAGCACAGGCCTTGATCGGTGAGTTCGGCGTGGACACCTACGGCGAGCCGCTCTTCGTGCCTAACGCCGAGTAGCCGGCCAGGCTGGACGGGTATCGCCGCCATGCAGGTGTTCGTCGAAGCAATCATCACGGCGTTCGCTCTCCTGTTCGAGGGCTCGAGAGAACTCTGGAACGTCATCGTAGTGACCTTCCGGGTCGCGATCCTATCCACGATCGCCGGTTTCGTGCTCGGCGTCCCCATGGGGTTCGTGATGGGGGCTTCACGGTTTCGTGGCAGACGTCTGTTGATCGCGCTCACGAACACCGGCATGGCGGTCCCGCCGGTCGTCATCGGCCTTGTGGTCATGATGACTCTCTCCCGACGGGGGCCGCTCGGCTTCCTCGGGCTACTCTATTCGGTGGATGCTATGGCCATCGCTCAGACGCTGATCTCGAGTCCGATAATCGCCGGGCTCACGGCGGCGGCTGTCGCCTCGGTGCCTTACAAACTCAGGCTGCAGGCTCGCTCTCTCGGCGCGTCTAAGACCGAGGAGGCACTGCTCTCCATCAAGGAGGCTCGACTCGGCGTCCTCGCTGCCGTGGCGACGGGATTCGGGGCGGTAGTGCGCGGCGTAGGCGCGGTCATGATGGTCGGCGGCAACATCGAAGGTCAGACGCGAGTGCTCACCACCGCGATAGTCCAGGAGTCGCGCAGGGGTGACTTCGGCCTCGCGCTTGCGTTGGGGATCATCCTCATGCTCATCACGTTCACCATGAACGGTTTCCTCACTTGGTACCAGCACTCCAACGAGCGGTTCGAGCGTGGGTGAGACGACGGCCATCACTAACGACAAGGGACTTGCCCTGCGGGCCGAAGGGATCTGCAAGCAGTACGGTAAGCGCGTCGTGGTCGATGTCGATCACGTGGAGATCGCGGCCGGAGAGACCCTGGCGCTCCTCGGTCCCTCGGGGGCCGGCAAGACCACGCTGTTGGCGATTCTCGGCCTGCTCGAGAAACCAGATGCAGGGCAGGTCTACCTGGATGGGAAGCCGGTGAGCGTGCGTGACCGCGTCGCCCGTAGGCAGATGGCCGCAGCGTTCCAGAGTCCCTATCTCTTCAAGGGGACCATCTCCGATAACGTCGCCTACGGTCTGAAGCTGCGGAAGGTTCCTGTCGGTCGCAGACGCGAGGCCGTCTCAGAGGCCCTCGAGCGTGTCGATCTCGAGGGATGGGAGTCGCGTTCGGCGCTCACACTGTCAGGCGGAGAGGCTCAACGTGTGGCGCTAGCCCGAGCGCTCGTGCTCAAACCGCGCGTCCTCTTCCTCGACGAACCGCTCTCATCGCTCGACCCGCTCATCAAGGGCCGCCTCACACAGGATTTCGCGCGGATCATTCGCGAGGAGTCGATGACGACGGTCTACGTCACGCACGACCAGAACGAGGCTATGGCGGTGGGGGACACGATGATCATCCTGCGTGACGGTCGTGCGGTAGCCCAGGGTCACGTCGACGACGTCATGGGAGTTCCGCCCAATGAGTGGACCGCATACTTCCTTGGCTCGGAGCCACCTTTGGAAGGCACGGTGGTGATGTCGAAAGAAGGTCTCGTCGGGGTGGACGTAGGCGGTCTCGTCGTTCACGCCGTAGGGGAGAGCGAGACGGGTGCGAGAGTCCGCATCGGCGTGCGCCCGGAAGACGTGGTGCTCTTCGAGGGGGACGCGGCCATCCCGCGCTCGACGGCGCGCAACCACTACTCGGGTAGCGTGGTCAGCGTCGAGCGCTGGGGCGTGATGTACCATGTGGTGCTTGATATCGGAGGCGTGAGACTTGCGTCTCATGTGTCGCTGGCGTCGGTCCGTGAGATGGGTCTAGAGACAGGCAGTGAGGTCCAGGTCGTCTTCAAGGCTTCGGCGGTCCGGATGCGGCAGACAGGATTAGCGTGACAAAGATGAAAGGCAAACTACCTTTGACAGCTGCGGTGCTAGCCGGTGGCCGGTCGATGCGAATGGGCGTTGACAAGACGCTCTTGCCGGTCGATGGCGAGACGCTTGTGGCTCGTGTGGTTGCCACTGTCGGTAAGGTCTGCGCCCACACGATGGTCGTCACGAACAGGCCGGAGGCCCTTGCCGCGGCAGGCCTGCCGGCTAGAGTGCGAGTCCTGAGCGATGAGATTCCCTACCAGGGTCCTTTAGGCGGTCTGGTCACCGCGCTCGCCGAGGCCGAGAGCGAGTGGGTTCTCGCGGTCGGAGCCGATATGCCTTACCTTTCCGCTGCAGTGATTCGGACGCTTTGGTATATGCGAGGGGAAGGGCAGATAG
>PWVH01000135.1 GCA_003563465.1 Coriobacteriaceae bacterium
CGCTCCGAACAGCACCAGACCGCTCCGAAAAACCCGTGGCCGAAAGGCCGTGCGGGTTCGATTCCCGCCCCGGGCACCACGGCTCATCCCGCACCCTCGCGAGCCGCTGCCGCCCTACTCGCAGCCCTCAGGGCCGACGTGCCGGTGCCACTGCGCGACCAGGGAATGTGGCACCTCCAGACCGTGAGCCTCCATGAGCTCCTTGTCCGACATCACGACAGCAGCTTCCCCATCCGCCTGAACGCGTCCTTCGTCAAGGAAGAGAACACGGCCGCAAGTCTCCAGCACGAACTCCAGGTCGTGCGAAGCCACCAGAATCGTGTGGCCTTCCATGTCGTTCAGCATCCCGATGAGCCGTCTCCGGTATCGCATATCCAAGTCGGAGGTCGGCTCGTCGAGTATGAGCAGCCGGGGCATCATCGCGAGTATGCCGGTGATGGCTACGAGTCTTTGCTCCCCACTGGACAGCTCGTGCGGCGTGCGGTCGAGCAGTGCCGTGATTCCGGTTGCTGAGGCCACGGAGTTCACCCGGTCGCGCACCTCGTCCTCGGAAAGGCCGGTGTTCTGGGGGCCGAAAGCGATATCCTCGCGAACCGTCGGGCATATCAGCTGGTCGTTGGTGTGATGGAAGACCATGCCGACTTCGGGCTGGAAGCTTCCGGGTTCAACGGGCCTCCCGAACACCTCCAACGTCCCGGCGGCGGGCGCGATCACGCCGCAGATCAGCATGAACAGCGTCGTCTTACCGGCCCCGTTGGGTCCGATGATGCCCACCCTCTCGGCGGAGTTCACGCTGAAGCTCACATCATCGAGAGCCTGACGCTCTTCGGCGTACCCGAAGCTCACTCCGCTGGCTCTCAAGGTCTTCGTCACTGCACATCTCCTCGTCCGGGACGCGTATCCCGGGGCGCTTCGAACCTCTGAATCTGAACCCACCGAAGGATAGACTCTCTAGACCCTTTAGAGGAAGAACGTCTGGGTCACGACGAAACCACCAGCGAGTGTGACACAGACGGCAAGCGCGGCGAAATCGCGAAGGCCCGGCGCCGGACGCGAAACGTCGATCCGAGAGTTGCCGTAGCCGCGCAGAGTCATCGCAGCGAGCACTCTTTCCGCCTGCCAGTGGCTCCTCACCAGCAGCGAGCCCACGATGTATGCCGTCGTCCTGATCGAACTCAGCGACCCGAGCCTTGCTCTGCGCAATCGGGCTGCGACGCGCGCGCGATGCAAGTCATCTGCAAGCTGAAAGATGTAGCGGTACGTGAAGAGCAGCATATCCCCGAGGAGATCGGGCATACCGAGCGAACCCATCGCCCTGACGAGAGTAGGCATGGGAGTACTCGCCAAGAGCACGGTGGCGACGGTGATGATGCTGAAGAACCTTGCTGCTATCGAAAGCAGTCCCAGCGTCCCCTCCAGCCTCAGGGCAACCGGACCGGCCTGGGCAAGAACCGTCTCGCCGGCACTTAACGGCAGAACCACCGCCATGGCTAGCAAGAAGATGCCGGGTACTTTAAGGCGCGAGATGAGGTAGGACGCGGGTAACGCGGACAGACGATAGACTGCGAGCGCCGTGATTATCATCAGCGGGAGCAGGCGAAGGTCGTTGATGGTGGCGAAGGCGAACACCAGGCAAAGCAGACCTAGGAGCTTCAGACGCGTCTCCCACTCGCTCAGCGAATTGCCGCTCGGTGTTGCGATGGCGGCCTTAACAAGCATCAGAGGCTCTCCTTCAGAAGACTCGGCTGCACTCGCAGCAAGAATAGAACGACCGTGGCGGTGAACACCCCTTCTATCCCCGCTAGAGGAAGGTGGGCCACGAACAGTCCTGTCACCGCCGCCCGTTCGACACTCGCGTCGAGATAAGCCGGGACGGTGGAGACCAGTAGCACAGCGGCCGAAAAGGCACCTATTGCCACAGCCATGAAACCCGCTACGAATCCCAGTACGGCGTTGGGCAGCGGCCTGGTTTCACCAAGCATGTTTCTAAGACGGAAGACGCCGTAGGAAAGCAGTGCCGGAATACCCATAAGACAGGCGTTCACGCCCAGCATCGTCAGTCCGCCATGCTGGAACATGACAGCTTGAAAGAACAGCCCGACGAGTATCGCCGGGAAGGCATACCACCCCAACACCACCCCCATCAACCCTGACAGGACCAGATGCACGCTCGTGGGCGGTAGCGGGATGTGGACGAGCGAAGCCATGAAGAACACCGCTGTCAGCAGCGAAGCCTTCGGTATGCCTTCCCGAGGATCGACATGCTTGCGCTCGATCTGACGCAACGAGATCGCCGTCATACCCGCGGCGAGTGCGTATCCGCCTGCTGCGACCGATACCGGAACGATTCCGTCAGGGATGTGCATCAGGCCGCCTTCCGGCGAAAGTAGAGGGCCGTGCCGATGAAGCCCCAGACGGCGGCCAGGACCATGACCGCCTTCTGCAGCGTGGTAAACCCGGTCCCTCTGGCCTCGGCCACGCCTGTGTCCTCAACCTCTATCCTGATGATCCCGCCGTGGCCAGCCTGACGGACCCGGACCTCCCAGAGTCCTGGAAGGGTGTAGTCGGGAACGAAGAAGAACCTGCCTTCGCTGTCGGTGAACCCTGTCAGCCAGGGCTCGGCCGGCTCACCAGGTGCGAACACCGAAACCTGTCCTTCAGCGAGCGGCTCGCCGCCTTCGAAGGCCGCGACAACCTCGATCCCGTCTCGTGGCGCGATGGTCAGGTCGACCCCATGAGCGATGGCGGTCTCCACAGTCATGGCCATCGAGACGAGCAGTCCAGTCACCGTCAGCACAGAGAACCGTATGGTGTTCATCGTGGGACCGATCTGATTCGAGGGCACCCGGGAGCAGTCACGACCACGCCCGGGTACCCGAAGTTGCGATCTAGCTCAAGGGCTTTGCGAGGCAGTGTCCTTCACCCACGTGTCCGAAGTGAACGAGGATGTCTTCGAGCTTGGCGTAGTCTTCCGCGCTGAGCAAGTCCTCGAGATCTCCGAGGCTCACATCGAGCGAGCCGCCCACTGCTGCCGCAGCCAACGGGTCGAAACCTAGGGCGGCGACGTTCAGGTCGTCATCGGGGTCTTTGTCTGCTCTGCCGAAGAAGTGGTCGACGTGGAAGGTCATCTCTATCTCTGCTTCTCCGCCCCCTTCGAGGATGCCCTTGCGGACATCACCGACGTACTCGCCGCCCTGGTAGGCGATTTCCCGGTCGAAACGCAGCGTGAAATCGACGACTTCTCCGTCCTTCTCAGCGGTGCCGACGAACATAATCGCGTATCCTTCAGAGGGTCCTGAATCGGCGCGAAGCATACTCCACGATGTCGCGTTGTAGTGCCCTGCAACCGCCCCATCGACCTCGCCCACGATCGCGGGATCCGAGTCGGAATCCGCCAGGTCGATCGTGTGTACGCCCGGCAGCTCGACCTTGTGCTCATATTCCAGGTCCCAACCGTCGTCGGTGTCGTAGGGTGGGTCGGTCTGGTATGTCGTGATATCGCCGAGAGTTACGTAAAGGTGCTCGAAAGTGATGTCCCACCCGTCTTTAGAGCTGGTGCCATCGCGAGCGTGTTCCTCGCCGTCGGCAACGAAGACTAGCGTCCCTTCGCCGACCTCTTCACTCACGGGGGCTTCGACCTCTTCGTCGACAGGCTCTTCCGGAGCGCATCCGGCGATCGCGACACTCGCAAGCAGCGCTAACACCACAAGCGCAACGGCCCAACGTACCTCTTTCCGCATCACGCGACCTCCTTCTTAGCAAACTCCACACTATTAGGCATTCTTAGTGCCACGAATGTGCGCTCTATGTTACCACAAGCAAGAAGCCGACACCGTTCATAGGTGGATGAGAGGGAGGTATCGACGCGGAAATCAGCGTGATCAGATCTCGCGACCGGCCCCACGACGAGCGCAGTTGCGCGGGTGTTCCCCGATGAAGCGCACGGCCTCGTCGACGGAATCGGTCACGAATATCCGCTCGATGTCTGCTGGGTCGATGGTTCCTTCGGCAACTAGCTTCGCCTCGAAGAAGTGGATGAGCGGCTCCCAGAACTCGGACCCCAGAGCTACCACCGGGAAGTCGTCGATCTTGCCGGTCTGCATGAGCGTGAGTGTCTCGAATAGCTCGTCTAGGGTCCCGTACCCTCCCGGCATGATGACGAAGGCGCACGAGTACTTCACGAGCATCACCTTGCGCACGAAGAAGTGCTCGAACTGGATCATCCGATCCACGTAAGGGTTGGCGACCTGCTCGTCTCGCAGGCGGATGTCCGCGCCAATCGACAGCCCGCCAGCCTCTCTTGCTCCTCGGTTGGCGGCCTCCATGATGCCCGGGCCTGCACCCGTCATGACCGCGAATCCCTCAGCGGCAAGAGCCGAACCGAGCCTCCTGGCAAGATCGTAGTAAGGATGCCCCTCGCCAAACCTCGCCGATCCGAACACCGTGACGGTCGGCTCCTCGATAGAGAGGAACTCGAACCCGCGCAGAAACTCCAGGAAGAAGCGTACCGCGCTCTCCACGTTGTCGGCGTGCTGGCGCTTCCCGCTCAAGAACTCGGACTCGGCGCCTTGCAGCTGCTCGAGAAGCGACGGCTTTTCGAGAGATCGGCTTAACTGCAGGTCGGGCGATTCGGGGTCCTTTTCGGTGGTCAACCGGCCTACTCCTCGATCCCGATGCGCTGCTTGAGCGCCTCCCAGGCGCCATCTACCGACTTGATGAGGTGTTCGATCTCCTCTTCGAGGTCTGCGCGCTCCTCGGACAACTTCCCGCGCAACTCGGCGATACGTTCGCGCAGTTCAGATGCGGCCTTGTCCAGAACGATCGCGACATCGGCGCTCGACTCGCGCGCCTTCGCCTCAATCTGCTTCAATCTCGCTGCCCACTGATCGAGCTTAGCCTCAGCCTTGGCACGGTAGGCTTCGCGTTCGCTGTTGCTCATCGAAATGCCTCCTTTGCTGCCCGATATGCTTGGCCGCGGGTCTCCAGTGCCTCTTACGTGCTTTGTGTCCCCGTGACGCGCGACCGGCAAACAGCAGGCTGGTGAAGGGGCTTACCCGTCTCCCATCTCGACCGCTACCACTTCCCGTACTCCCCGCCGTGCTCGCGGTACTCCTTGCATTCGGCCCCGACGGAGTCGCGCAGGTTCAAGATCTTGCACGCCATCTCCAGGCAGCTTACCCACTGGAATCCTTCTTCGAGCACCGTGCCGATGGCGAACGGTCCGTGTCCCCTGAGCAGCACGCACTTGTATTCCTGCAGGGCAGCAGACACCGTCTCGGCCACCTCGCTCGAGCCCGCCGTCCGCGGCAGGGAATAGACCGGCACCTTGTGAAGCAGGTAGCTCGCCTCCGAATCGATCGGCACGATCTCATCTTCGATCATCGACCGCAGAACCGAGTGCGGCGAGTGCGTATGCACGATTGCAAGCCCGTTGGTCTTGGCGTAGATAGCGCGGTGCACGACTATCTCCGTGGAAGCCAGCGCCACCTCGGAGTCATCGTGCTCGAGAGAGGTCTCGATGATGTCGCGCTCGGTGAGCCGACCGAGCATCGAGCCGCGCCTGGTGATGACGATCCGGTCACCGACGCGAACGCTCATGTTGCCCCCGTGGCTCGAGATCAGCCCGGAAAGAAGAATGTCGCGTCCGATCGCGCGGAATTCCTCGTACATGATCACTCCTCCATGGCCTGAGACACCTACAGCCCTACACGCTACACCCTAAGACCCGTATAGCCCCAGGCGCGCCAGTTTGTCAGGCGTTGGGACGCCTTCGGGCGTCCAGCCGCGAAAGCGATAGTACTCCGAGAGCATCTCTTCGAGGTGCACGACGTCTCCTTCGGCGTTCGGCTCCTCGACAAGACGGGTGGGAAGGCGGTCCTCTGCACCGGTGAAACCTGCAGAAAGATTGAACACCCGTTCGAGATTCCAGATGCGCTCACCGCAGACGAGCAGCTCCTGGCCGCTGAGGTCGAATCCGGTGATCGCAGAGTAGAGACGCGCGTAGTGCTCCTCGTTAAGTGCGAAACTCGAGAACTTGCAGAGCGAGAGCGAGTCGAGAGCCGCACCGAGATGCTGCGCCACGATCAGCAGACCGGCCTTGCCGCCGACCACACTGCGATCCACCAGTTTGGGAGTCCCTAAGACCTCGAAGCCGAGCATGTTGCCTCGCAGGTGGCATCCCCCTCGGTTGGAGGTCGCATACCCAAGCCCCTGCCCCTGCATGCCACGCGGGTCGTACTCCGGAAGCTCGAGTCCTTTCACCTGCATGGCCACATCGGGTCTGCCATACGCTTCGCAAAGCGCAAGCGCTCCATCCGCCGCCGCCTCCCCCATCTCTCCTTCGCGGTGCGCCAGCGCCTCGATCGCAGCACGTACGGATGCGAAGTCGCCACGCTTAATGGGGAGGGGCGCGCCGTCTTCGGCAAGTTCGATCGCAGCCGCAAGCGTTCCCCCCACCGAGATGGTGTCAAGACCGAGTTCGTTACAGAGGTAGTTGAGTTCGACGACCTGCTCCAGCTCATCTATACCGAGGTTGGCCCCGAGAGCCCATATCGTCTCGTACTCTGGCCCGTGACCTTCCCCGCCGGCAGTACGCGTCTGTCGACCGCAAGCGATGGCGCATCCCCAACATCCCGAGCGCCTGACCAGGAACTCCTCGGCTAGGCGTTCGCCCGAGAGCTTCTCGACGTAGTCGCGGCCGTCGGAGCGGTAGTTGAGCGCAGGCATCAATCCTCGCGTGCCCAGAACGCCCACGAGCATGCCCGTACCGAAGCGTGGCAAAACGGTGCTCGTGACTGGGTTGGCTGCTATCGCCTTGTCGACCTCGTAGAGGAAGAATTCCAAGTCCTCGGGTCTGGCCACCGAGGGGCGCCCGGAGCCGGTGACCACGACGGCCTTCAAGCGCTTCGAGCCCATCACCGCGCCCATGCCGCCGCGACCCAATGCGCGCTTGGCGTCCACCATGATGGTGGCGAGCTTGACGAGCCGCTCCCCAGCCGAACCGATCACGGCAGCGCTCGTAGACGCGCGACCCCCCGTGAGAGCACCGGTGACCTCTCCTACCTCGCAACCCGCGAGCTCTCCCGCGGACTCGAACGCCACCCCGTCTTCATCGACACGCAGGACTGTCGGCTCGCTGGCCGCGCCGGTGAGCACGAGCGCGTCGTAGCCGGCCCCCTTAAGCCGGGCTCCCAGTGCGCCGCCGCAGTTGGTGTCGAGGATCGTCCCGGTAAGCGGCGAACGCCCGGAAAGCGAGAAGCGCCCGGATGTGGGGGCTTTGGTGCCCGTCAGCGGACCGGTGGCAAATATGAGAGGCGCTTCCGGCGACAACGGGTCCGTGCCGGGCGCCATCATGTCCGAGAGTATGCGTGCGCCCAATCCGCGCCCCCCGAGGTAGTCTCGGGCGATCTCTGGCTGCAGATCGTCTACGCGCCACGCACGCGATCCCAAATCGACATGGAGGATCCGGCCTGTGTAGCCGTGCACGCGGACCCCCTACTCGCACTCGGGTTCTGGGTGCTCGAGCTTCTGATACTCCAGGGCCCGTGCCAGCCGATAGAAATCGCTGTCGCGCTCGATCGTCCGAAGACGGGTTCTTAGCGTGACAGGGTCCACGAGCTTATCGAAAGGCACGTACTTCAGTTGCAGCTGCTTCTCGACGCTTACCATGTGGCCGGTGAGGTCCTCTTCCATGAGCGCCCTGTATGCGCCGAAACCCAGTTGCGTGCCGAGGAGCACATCGAAAGCGCTCGGTTCGGCACAACGAGCCTCGTAGCCGATCTGCTTGTGACGCACCTTGATGCTGCGATCCGTCTTCTCGCGGTATACGCGCTCAATCTCCTCGGCCAGAAGCCTGCCCACGTTTACGGCGCCGAGGATCGGGTTTCCGTGCTCATCGACGGATTTGGGTCTCTTGTCTTCAGGAAGTCGGTCGGCAAGACCTTCCGCGACGCAGACGATCCCGTACTCCCGGCCGTCGTGTTCGCGCGCTAGCATCAGCTCGACCATCTCTTCTGCGGCCGAGCGTAAATCGAAGTCGTCCTCGTAGTCCTCCACCGAGATCATCTTAGTCGCTTCGCCAGCGATGCCGGAAGCATACGTCAGCCATCCGGCCTTGCGTCCCATCAGCTCCAAGACGTACCAGACCTTGGTCGAGCGCGCGTCGGCCCCCAGATTCCGGATCTCGGCTGCGGCGAAATGAGCGGCCGAGAAGAAGCCGAAGGTCCAGTCGATCCCGAAGTAG
>PWVH01000053.1 GCA_003563465.1 Coriobacteriaceae bacterium
CTCCATATAGTTCTCTATGATTCCGTTGTGCACGACGGCGATGCGTCCGTTGCAGTCGGTATGAGGATGAGCGTTCTCTTCGCTGGGACGTCCGTGAGTCGCCCAGCGCGTGTGTCCGATCCCGGCACGGCCGTCAAAGGGCGAATCGGCAATTGCGTCGCCTAGAGCAGCCAGCTTGCCGAGGCGCCGTACCACTTCAAGTCTGCCATCTCCTAAGACGGCGATACCTGCAGAATCGTAGCCACGGTATTCCAGCCTAGCCAAGCCGCCGAGAAGCACGTCGCTAGCGTGGCGCTGGCCAACGTAACCGACGATGCCGCACATAGGCACGCCATCCTTTCTCTTCGCGCGCATGAGAGGCGCGCCGTACAGACACGACATCGAATCCTTCGCATGGGCGCATGCGGAGGAAAGAGCGCACGCCACACGTCGGTGAGGGATGAGGCTTCGGTTTCGATACCGCTTCGGCCCTGCAGTCACCCGTAGGCCTACCCTCAAACCCGACTGCTGATGTTCAGACGATTATACCAACCGGGCAGCGCTGTATCCGAGGCTAAGAGGGGGTTTCAGGCTCAGGCGGTCGTAGCCTTTTGCGGCCCTACGTACACGGTGCCGTCCTCGACCTTCACCTCATACGTGCGCAACGACCGTGGGTGCCGGACGAGCTTGGCCACTCCGAGCACTGCGCCCTCCCACTTGGTCCAGCGGACGACACTCCCGTCGGTGAGATCGAATTGCGATCCGTGAAGCGGGCATGTCAACACAGTGCCCTCCAAGGTCCCCTTGACCATGTGTCCGTGCAGGTGTGGACACCGGCCGTCGGCGATGTAGAACTCGCCGTCGACCTTTGCGACGAGAAGATCGTGGCCTTCGAGCAGAACGGCGGTCATCTCGCCATCGTTCAGTGCGGTACTCTTCATGACTTCTATGAAATCGCTCATGAGCGGCTCCTAACCCACTTCCGCGCGTACGACCTGCGCAAGCCGGTCCGCTACGACACCGGCGACACTCTCTTCGGCAGCCTCGACCATCACCCGCACGAGCGGCTCTGTTCCCGATGCGCGAACCAGCACTCGGCCTTCGTCGCCGAGTTCGCGTTCTGCCTCGTGAATCGCCTCGCTCACCGCCGCACTCGCACCGAGTCGGCCCTTGTCCGACACCGGCACGTTGATAAGCACCTGAGGATAGCGGCGCATAACCTCACGCAGCTCCGAGAGAGGCTTGCCGCTAAGGTGCAGAGCCTGGGCCAGTTGCAGAGCAGTCAGCAATCCGTCGCCGGTCGTGTTGTGCTCCATGAATATGATGTGCCCGGACTGCTCGCCGCCGAGAACAGCACCAGACGACTGCATCTGTTCCAACACGTACCTGTCGCCTACCTTGGTCTTGATCAGGGTGATGCCCTGCTCGCGCATCGCGATCTCGAAACCGAGGTTGCACATGACGGTGCTGACTACAGTATCGTTCGCCAGTTCGCCTCGATCCTTCATCATGGAGGCGCAGATCGCCATGATGAAATCCCCGTCGACCTCATCTCCGGCTTCGTCAATCGCGATCACGCGGTCGGCGTCACCGTCGTGCGCTATCCCGAAATCCACTTCGTGACTCTTGACGACCTCGACCAACGGGCCGAGTTCTGTCGACCCGCAGCCGTCGTTGATGTCCATCCCATTCCAATCACAGTTCAGTGTGATCACGCTCGCGCCCAACTCCCGCAACGCCGTCGGAGTGCTCACGCTTGAAGCACCGTGACCACAGTCCACGGCTACGGTCATGCCAGTCAGATCGCCCTGGATGGTGTCCATGGCATGGTTGACATAGCGGCTCACGGCGTCCGTTATCTCTCGAGCTCGCCCGACCTCGGAACCACGCGGGCGCTCCCAGTCCCTCTCTGTATTGGTGAAATCCTCGATCTCGTCCTCGAGTTCGTCAGGGAGCTTGAATCCCTCACGGCTGAAGAACTTGATGCCGTTGTACTCAGCAGGGTTGTGCGAGGCGGATATCACCACACCACCGTCGGCCTCCATCGCACGTGTTAGATAGGCGATTGCTGGTGTGGGTATCACTCCCGCAACAAAGGCATCGGCTCCGCCAGAGCAGATACCAGCCACCAGCGCGGCTTCCAGCATGTCGCCTGAGCGCCGGGTGTCTTTGCCCACAACCACTCTTCCTCGGCCCTTGTCACCGAGGAAATGCCCGGCCGCCTCACCAAGGCGAAAAGCCAGTTCTGGCGTGAGGTCGATGTTTGCGATACCGCGTACGCCATCGGTGCCGAACAGGCGACTCATCGATGCTCCTCCCATCAACGCGCAGGACCCGCCGCGGGGGCGGGCCCTTCGGGTGCAGTCGGGTGTCCTCGCGGCTCTAGCGCTTTGAGAACTGAGGGCGCTTGCGAGCCTTCTTCAGACCGTACTTCTTGCGCTCGACCATTCGCGGATCGCGACGCAGGAGTCCGGCGCGTTTGAGATCCGCACGATACTCATCCCCGGCATCGAGCAGCGCACGGGCGATGCCATGGCGTAGGGCGCCCGCCTGACCGCTCACTCCGCCTCCATGTATCGACGCTATGACGTCGAAACGATTCATGGTCTCGGTCGCCCTGAACGGTTGTTCGACGTAGGTCACCAACACCTCGCGGCCGAAGTAGTCCGCCGCCGGACGCCCGTTGACCGTGTAGATGCCGGTACCCGGTGTCAGGCGCACACGCGCAACCGAGGTCTTGCGGCGGCCAGTGCCGCGGTAGACAGCCTTGCTATCAGTCATGCGCTTAACCCTCCAGAGTGATCTCACGGGGCTGCTGGGCCTGATGCGGATGCTCCGGCCCGGCGTAGACCTTGAGCTTCTTGCCCATGGCCCTGCCCAGGGTGTTCTTCGGTAGCATGCCCTTCACGGCAAGCTCGATGACGCGTTCCGGCTGTCTTTCGAGCATCGTGGCGATCGGCATCTCTTTCAGTCCGCCAGGATAGCCGCTGTAGCGGTATCTCGACTTGCTCGCCATCTTGTTCCCGGTGAGCCTGATCTTGCCGGCGTTGACCACGACCACGAAATCGCCCGTATCCACGTGAGGTGTGTAGCGGGGCTTATGCTTACCCTTCAGTATATGTGCGACCTGACTGGCAAGCCGGCCCAGAACCATGTCGGTGGCGTCGACCAGAAGCCATTCGCGCTCGACCTCACCGGGTTTGGCATGGTAGGTCCTCAATACTCCTCCAAATGTGCTGGTAAGTCGTTTGTTAGAATTCAGGTCTTCACGGGACCCGGAAACGAACCCCTACACTCTAGCCACCGCTAGTACCGCTGTCAACATATACACGCACCCGGGCGTATCTATCATTTGCCGAGGAAGAGAGCGCCGCCATAGCGCAGCGCCCGCATCTACAGCCAGCACCCTTCCGGATACCAGACATACCACAGCGTGAGCCCGTGTGGAGGCGCCGTCGGACCTGCTGCGGCTCGGTCCCGAGCTGCAAGTGCCGCGGCCATCCATTCCGGCTTTCGTCGCCCTGAGCCCACCTCTACCAGAGACCCGACAATGATGCGCACCATCGAGTGCAGGAACGAGTTGCCTACGACGCGTATGTTCAAGGAATGTTCGCCTAGATGTTCCTCGGGCACAATACGCACCATCTCGATGCTCCGGCGTGTGTTCCGCCCTCTTGCGCTCTCCGATACGCAGAAGGAACGGAAATCATGCTCGCCCACGAGCGGTGCAGCAGCTTCGCGCATCGCTTCGAGGTCGAGCGTGTGCTTCGTCCACCAGGCCACCGGCGCCAGGAAGAGAGGGCGTATCGGGCCTGGCACGAGACGATATCTGTACTCGCGAGCCTCTGCGTCGAAACGCGCAGAGAATCTCGGATGCGAGCGTCTGATCTGTGTGACGACTATCCCATCGCCCACGAGTGCGTTCAGAGAGCGCATCAGCGCTGACAGCTCAGGCTCGGTTCCCAGCGATTCGAACGAGACAACCTGACCTCGCGCGTGAACGCCCGCATCCGTGCGCCCGGCCCCTACGGTCTCGACGTCCCTTCGCAGAATCGTGCAAAGCGCGCTCTCCAGATGTCCTTGCACGGTGTCGCAACCGGGCTGCCGTGCGAATCCGGAGAAGCGGCTTCCGTCGTAGCTAACGGTAAGCACCAAAGAGCCGAGCGCGTGCTGCTCTTCGCCCATCTCAGAGTGACACCCCGATCCCGACCATGAGAACGGCTCCCGATATCATAACCACCCAGTCCGAAAGAGTGAGATGGCTCTCGCGTAGCCGAGTCCGTCCCTCGCCGCCACGATAGCACCTGGCCTCCATGGCCGTCGCCAGTTCATCGGCACGCCGGAACAGACTGACGAAGAGTGGTACGAGCACCGGAACGTAGGCGCGCGCACGTCGGGTCGGACCACCCACATCGAAACGAGCGCCGCGGGCCACCTGCGCGACTACTATCTTTTCGGCCTCTTCGGCAGTCGTGGGAATGAAACGCAGGGCCACCGTGAGCATCATGGCAACCTCGCCAGCCGGGAAGCGAAGTACCTCGAGAGGACTCATGAGTCGCTCGATGCCGTCCGCAAGACGCACCGGCGAGGTGGTCAGCGTAAGCAAAGAGGTACCGACTACGAGAAGCACTATCCGCACCGCGAAGAAGATGCCGGTGAGAAGTCCCTCGGGATCCAAGGCGAGCGGGCCCAGGCGAACGAGCGAGACTGTAGCCGGATTCCAGCGCAATCCGTGAGCGAGAAGCGTGAAGGCGAGTATGACGCTCACCGCACGCACACCACGCAGCACGAGACGAGAGGGCACCGATGATATCGCCACCGCCGTGATGGCAAGCAGACCGGCGGCGATCAGGCCGATGAAATCTCCCACTGTGAACAGCATGATCACGTAGGCCGCTACGAGTCCCATCTTGGCGCGAGGCTCGACCCTGTGCACGGGAGAGTCGCCCGGCACGTACTGTCCGAATGGAACCGGGGGTCTCACTGTGATCTCGTCCTTGCATCGGCGAGCAGTCTGGCCGCCTCCAGCGGGTCGAAAGAATAACGCTCTACCTCAAGTCCTATCTCACGAGCAAGGACTTGCGTGTGCAGGACCTCTGGAACCCGAAGCCCCGCATCCACGAAACGCGCAGGCTCCTGTACGAGAGCGTCTGCCGAGCCATCGAAGGTCAGATGCCCCTCAGTCAGCAACACGACCCTGTCGGCAACCGTCAAGAACTCCTCGGCGTCGTGAGTGACCACTACCACGCCCGAACGCTCGCGTGCCGCGCCGACGATTCTCGCCACAGCTTCACGTCCCGATACATCCAGCCCTGCGGTCGGCTCGTCGAGCAGTAGGTATCCCGGGGACATCGCAAGCACTCCGGCCATGGCCACGCGTCGCGCCTCTCCTCCAGAGAGAGAGAACGGCGAACGCGAACCGAAGGCGTCCGGATCGATGCCGACCGCGACAAGGGCATCTCTTGCGGCCTCTGACGCTTCGGTCTCCGAACGGCCTATGTTGCGAGGCCCGAAGCCCACATCCGCCTCGACAGTCTCGGCGAAAAGCTGCGCTTCCGGAGATTGGAACACGAGGCCTACGCTAGGCTCGGCAGCCGCAAGCGGTCCAGTGACTTCGATCCCGTCCAGAAGCACCCGCCCATCAGTGGGCGCAAGTAATCCGGCAGCTACTCTGAGCAGGGTGGACTTGCCCGATCCGGTCGCCCCGAGCACCAGCACCAGTTCGTCGCGGCGTATTTCTAAGTCGACTCCCGAAAGTGCCTGCGTGGCGTAAGCGCTGCCTTCGCCATAGGTGTAGCTGACCGAAGACATCGTGAGGCTCATAGCGCCGCTACCACTCTCTCTGCTGTCAGAGCCTCGGTCGGTACCGCTACGCCAAAGGCCCGGAGTTCTTGGGCCAGTCTTCCGATCGGTGGCTGCTTCAGCCCGAGCCGCTGCAAAGCGTCATCGCATCCGAGCAGATCGGCGGGCAGGCCTTCGAAGACGATCTCGCCCGCTGAAAGCACGATGACACGGTCGGCAAGCGCGGCATCAGCAAGATGATGGGTGACGTGCAAGATGCCAGTCCCGCGCTCACGTAACGCGGCAAGCACGGCGAGCACGTCTGCACGACCCTGAAGGTCCAGCATCGAGGTTGGCTCGTCGAGCACAAGATATGCCGGGTCGAGAGCCAAGGCGCCCGCGATGGCCAAACGCTGTCTCTGCCCACCCGAGAGCTGATGTGGCTCGCGTTGCTCCAGCCCTTCGAGCCCCACAGCTGAAATAGCGTGGTCGACCCGGTTCTTGATGTCTTCACGCTCTATGCCGAGGTTCTCCGGACCGAATGCTACGTCTTCTTCGACTGTGGTCGCGACTATCTGGTTGTCTGGATTCTGGAACACCAGGCCGACCCGTGACCGGACAGTCCATGTATGCTCTGCGTCGCCCGTGTCCATCTCATCGACCACTACCGAACCCGAAAGCGGTCTCAGAAGACCGTTGGTCAGCTTGACAAGGGTGGATTTCCCCGAGCCGTTGCCACCGAGCACGACGACGAGTTCGCCAGCTGAAAGGGTCGTGTTCACCCCTCCGAGCGCTGTCACAGCACCATCGGCAGCCGGATAAGCATAGGTGACGTCGATGAACTCGATCATCGCATCACTCATACCTTTCTCGTTCAGGGACGTCAAAGGAGGGCCCGCTCGAATGACCGAGACCCTCCTCCGAAGACATCCCTACCGTTCGACCCGCTGGTCCAGCATACGCGCTACTCGACCAGCTCCAGAATCACCATAGGTGCGGCATCGCCTTTGCGGGGACCCAGCTTGTGGATACGAGTGTATCCTCCGTCGCGACTTTCATAGCGCGGCGCGATGTCGTCGAAGACCCGGTGAACGATCTCCTTGTCACCGAGTTCGGCGATCGCCAGACGACGTGAATGGACGTCTCCACTCTTGCCCCATGTGATCACCTTGTCCACCAGAGAGCGAACCTCTTTGGCCCTGGCCTCGGTGGTCTTGATACGCTCGTTTGCAAACAGCGCGACGGCAAGACTGCGGAGCATGGCCTTCCTGTGGCTTGCGTCCGTGCCCAGCTTCCGTCCCCTTTTCAGGTGTCTCATATAGTCTTGTCTCCCGCTACTGCTTCAGGCTCAAGCCCATAGCCTGCAACTTGTCCTTCACTTCCTCGATGGACTTGGCGCCGAAGTTCCGGATGTTTAGGAGATCGGCCTCGGAACACTCCGTAAGCTGCCCGATCGTGTTCACTCCCTGACGCTTCAGGCAGTTGTAGGAGCGCACCGAAAGATCGAGCTCCTCTATGGGAGTGTCGAGCGCTCCCTCTGCCTCGTCACTCGGAGCGGCGAAGATCTCCCCTTCCGGAAGAGTGCCGACGGCCTGTTCGGCAAAGAGCATCATGTGCTCGTTGATGATTTGACCAGCGCGAGCGACAGCATCACCCGGCTCGATCGAGCCATCGGTCTCCACCTCGAGAATCAGCTTGTCGTAGTCGGTCCTTTGTCCCACACGGGTGTTCTCGACCAGATACGTGCAGCGAGAAACCGGGCTGAACAGCGAATCGACCGTGATGACCCCTATGGGGTCCTCGGCACGCTTGTTCCGGTCTGCCGACACGTATCCGCGACCCACGCCGATGCGTATCCCCATCTCGAGCTTCGCGCCCTTGTTCAAGTCAGCGATCACGTGCTCGGGATTCACCAGTTCGAACTCGGAGGGAACCTTCAGGTCTGCACCGGTCGCTACGCCCGGACCTTTGACGCTCAGCGTGGCAACGGCGTCGGCTGCACCTACACCTGCCTCTCGAAACACCAATCCCTTTACGTTCAGCACGATGTCTGTGACGTCGTCACGCACCCCCTCTATGGAGGTGAACTCGTGCTGCACGCCCTCCACTCGAATCGACGTGGCTGCAGCGCCCTCGAGAGAGGACAGCAATACGCGACGCACGCAGTTCCCGAGCGTGTAGCCGAACCCGCGCTCCAGCGGCTCGATGATGAATCGCGCTACGCAGCCATTCAGCTGTTCGACGGTGACCTGGGGTCTGATGAACTCTGTCATCCAGAAGCCTCCTTGGATCTTCGAGGGCTCTCGCTACTTCGAATACAGCTCGACGATGAGCTGTTCTCTGACGGGCGCGTCGATCTGGTCGCGCTCGGGCAGGGAAAGCACCTTGCCGGAGAGCTTCTCGATGTCGACCTCGAGCCAGCCCGGGACCTCGATCTTCTCCGAGGATATAAGTGCGGTCTTGATCACGAG
>PWVH01000124.1 GCA_003563465.1 Coriobacteriaceae bacterium
AGGCTGACGAGTCTCGACGCAATCGCTTCACGGAAGCGCGTAGAGGCGAGCGAGACACCGGCAAGGAAGGCGCCTACCTCTTTGCTGAAACCAAGCACGTCACCGAGCGCGGCAAGCGAGACAGCCCATGCGATGGCGAACATTATCAGCAGTTCCTGGGAACCGGATATGCGTTCTAACAGCGGCGGGATGACGAATCGCATCAGCAAGGCGATCACGATCACGAACGCCGCTCCTATCGCCAGCACACGTGCCAGAGCTATCGGCAACGCAACGGTTTCGTTACCGGCGAACGCCGAAAGCACGATCATCGTGATCACTACTACGATGTCTTGGACGATCAGGAATCCCACGGCGATTCGGCCGTGCAACGAATCTATCTCCCGTTTGTCCGAGAGCAGTTTGACGATGATGATCGTGCTGGAGAACGTGAGTGCGACAGCCACATAGACCGCAGCCACAGTATCGAGCCCGAGAGCCAGGGCCAGCAGGAATCCGATTACAGACGTGAACGCCACCTGGCCCAGGCCGGTGGCCAGCGCGACCGGTCCTACGCTCGAGATGAGCCCGATGTCCAACTTCAGCCCGACCACGAAGAGCAGCACCGCTATGCCGACACTCGCCAACAGCTCGACTTCGCTCGCAGCGGTAGCCCATCCCAACAGCGCGGGACCCACAAGCAGCCCCGCAACGATGTAGGCGATGATCAACGGTTGTTTAAGCGCGGCTCCGATGGCGCCGATGAAGGCGGCTATCGCGAGAATCGCGGCGATCTCGTAGTAGACGTAAGCGAACTCGATCGTCACAGGCATCTCCAACGGGATCGGTGGCCGTTCAGGTGGCTACTCAGAGCATTCCCAAATGTCCCCACTCTGGGCCACGGCAGTCCGAATCCCGTGTCATCTTGCCACACTTGCACGCTTCACTTGTCAGCAGCCGAGAAGGCAATCGACTGCTCTGGCAACATGGGGCTCTACCTCGATCTCGGTGTCCTCAAGCAGCATCCGTGTGCCCGCCAGTATGAGGCCGCCGATGAGCCTCACGGTCGTCTCGATGTCCGAAACTTCGAACTCGCCTGACGAAACACCCTCCGTCACATACTCGCGAATCAGCCCGGTGTAGGCGTCGAGGAAAGCGCGTTCGCTGATTTCGAGACGCTCTAGGAACTCGCTTTCGCTGTTCTGCCGCCACCAATCACGCACGAAGCCGAACACTATGCCGATCAGGCCCTCGAGCCTGGCGCGGTACGTAGGCAGCTGCTCGAGCGCGGAAGCTATGCGGCGCTTCTCCTCTTCGGCTCTACGCTCCACCACGTATTTGAGGATCTCGTTCTTGCTTTCGTAGTGAACGTATATCGTCTTCTTGGAAATGCGCAGCTCCTTGGCGATATCGGCAACCGCCGTCTTGCGAAAGCCGAAGTGCTCCAGATGTCTTTCGAAACTGTTGGCGATCTGCTCTCTCGTATCAGGCATGCCGCTGTGGCCTCCATCCCTATCGAGAACCGGCCAGCTGTTCGCCCTTGAGTATCGGCATGCAAGACACCCGGATTGATACACGTTTCTGGTTTCCGGTTCCCGGCAAGGAGCAAACCGCGATTCATCGGAGTCCGGCAAGCCATGACTTAGTCGAGTCCGGCAAGCAACTCCTCTATGCGATCGTTCTCTTCGCCGTCTGAATACGGCTGCGCGGCACGCAATACTTCGGTGGCTCGATCACGCTCGTGCTCTGCAACGCCAGGACGTCCGGCGGCATCGTAGGCCTCAGCCCTTGCCACTAGGATCTCGCCCAGCATGCGGGAGCGCAGCACGTCGATACCGCCGCCGACAGACAGGAAGGTCACCAAGCCCGTGCCCGTCATGGAATCGATCAGTGCGGTATCCGTGTCCATAAGCGCCGCAAGGGCTTCGCGCGCGGTCTCGAGAGCATCGTCCGGACGATGCTCGCGTATCTCCTTGAGCATCACCTGCAGCATCCGTCCTACCTGGGTGATGAGTCTCAAGATGTAGTCGCGCTCGTACACTGGGGCTCCTCTATCGGGCCCTACCTCATCTTCGAATCCCCATACCCGGTCTCGCCCGACAGGACCGGATCAGGCCTTCGCCGCCGCAGACGCGCCCATGCTTGGCTTGAAACGCTTGAGCAGCAGCGAGCTCGACACCACGCTGACACTCGAGAGAGCCATCGCGGCACCCGCGATCTCAGGGCGCAGAAAGCCCATCGCCGCGATAGGGATACCGAGCGAGTTGTAGCCTAGAGCCCAAACGAAGTTCCACCGTATCCGGCGCATGGTTGCCCGCGAGAGTTCGATGGCGGTCACCACGTCGCGCAGGTCGTTCTTCATGAGAACGATGTCCCCAGTTTCCATCGCCACGTCGGTACCAGCGCCCATCGCGATTCCGATATCCGCCTGAGCTAGCGCAGGCGTGTCGTTAATGCCGTCTCCGACCATCGCGACCGAAAGCCCACGCTCTTGGAGCCTGGCTACTTCCTCCGCTTTGTGCTCGGGTAGCACCTCTGCCAGCACATTTGGCACATCGATTCCCGCCTGCGCGGCGATCGCCTCTGCCGTCCTGCGGTTATCGCCAGTGATCATGTAGACCGCTGCGCCCATCTCACGAAGACGTGCAACCGCCTCTCGGCTGTTCTCCTTGAGCGTGTCCGCAACAGCTACCAGACCGGCCGGCACGCTGTCGACGGCAGCGAGCATCACCGTCTTTCCCTCGCTCTCGAGTCGATCGATGCGCTCGGCCCAAGGGCTGAAGTCACAGCGCTCGCGAGACACGAGCTTCCTGTTTCCGAAAGCGATCCTTCTGCCCTCCACGGTGCCCTCGACTCCGTGACCGGGTATCGCCGAGAACCCCGTCACCTCCGGCAGCCCATCCCCGGCCGCCTCGGCGTGGGCGACGATCGCCTCGGCAAGCGGATGCTCGCTGGAGCGCTCCAGAGCAGCCAAGGACCGCAGGAAGGCGTGCCCATCGTCTCGGACGTCGAACGCTTCCACATCCGTGACCACGGGCGTGCCGTGAGTGAGGGTGCCGGTCTTGTCGAACACGACGGCCTCGACCGAAAAGGCGGTCTCGAGCGCCTCACCGCTCTTGATGAGAATCCCGTTCTCGGCTCCCTTCCCTGTCCCGACCATTATCGCTGTCGGAGTCGCGAGTCCCAGTGCGCACGGGCAAGCGATCACTAGCACCGCGGTACCGACCAGCAACGCCTTCACGAAAGGAGTGAGCCCGTGGAAAGCCCCGGGGAAGAGCGTCGGTCCCAGCACGACCCAGACCGCGAACGTCACGACGGCGATAAGGACCACAGCCGGCACGAAATAGGCGCTTACTCGGTCGGCGAATCGTTGGATGGCGGCCTTGGAGCCCTGTGCGTCTTCAACGAGCTTGATTATCTGGGCCAGCGCGGTATCGGCACCCACCTTGGTGGCGCGGAAACGAAACGACCCGAGCTTGTTGATGGTGGCGCCGATGACGGTGTCGCCCTCGTTCTTCTCCACGGGAATGGACTCGCCGGTAAGCATGGATTCGTCGACCGAGGAACTCCCGTCTATGACTACGCCGTCGACAGGGATCTTCTCGCCCGGACGCACGACGACAAGGTCGCCGACCACCACCTGCTCGACCGGGATGTCGACCTCTTCTCCCCCGCGCACCACCCGCGCGGTCCTGGCAGCAAGCCCCATGAGCTTCTTGATCGCATCCGAGGTCTTGCCCTTGGCTTTGGCCTCGAGCAGTCTGCCGAAGATCACGAAGGTGATCAGCATCGCGGCGGCTTCGTAGAACACGGGCTCGTGGGTGAGCCACACGGTAGCCACGACGCTGTAGAAGTATGCAGCGGATGTGCCGATGGCGATCAGAGTGTCCATGTTCCCCACGCGCTGTTTGATGGCGTGCCAGAAACCTCGGTAGAACTGCGCACCGGCCACGAACTGCACCGGCGTGGCAAGCAAGAAGCCCATCCACTTCTCGACCATCATCGGATCCCACACACCGCCGAACATCGCCGCAAGCGCCTCGGCCACCCAGACGTTGACGGTTCCCATGAACGGCGGGACCATAGATATCAAGAACAGGGGAGTCGTCAGAGCTGCACTGAAGATGAACAGCCTGCGCTGCCGAGCGTGGTGCCTTTCTTGGGCTTCCTTCTGAACGTCTCGCCTACTGGCGAGATCGGCCGCCGTGGGTTCGGCTACGACAGCCGCTTCGTATCCGGCGCCCCCTATGGCCTGCACTATCTCATCCAAGCCGAGCACTGTGGGGTCGAACTCGATTGCTGCCGTCTCGGTAGCCAGGTTCACGTTCGCACTAATGACACCTGGGAGCCTGCCTAAGGTCTTCTCTAGCACGGCGACGCACGACGCGCACGTCATGCCAGAAATCGCGAGGCTCAGTCGGCCGGCAGGCGCTGTTGTAGCGCTGTAGGCTGTGCCTTCATGGACATCCTCGCGCTGGGTGTCGCCGAGAGTCTCGAGATGTCTGCCGCTGCGGCCCAAGCTCCGGCTATCCTTCATCGGCTTCCTCAGGCACGAACGACAGCGCGACCGAGTTTATGCAGTAGCGAAGCCCCGTCGGATCCGGTCCGTCGGCAAAGACGTGGCCGAGGTGGCCGCTGCAACGCGCGCACGTGACCTCCGTGCGGGACATGCCGAAAGATCTGTCCTCGTGCTCTTCGATCGCCTCGGCCTTCAGCGGCTGTGTGAAGGACGGCCATCCGCTGCCGGAATGGAACTTATCCGCCGAGGAGAACAGCTCAGAGCCGCAACCGGCGCAGCGATAGACGCCCCTCTTCTCTAGATCGGTGTACTCGCCTGTTCCCGCCGGTTCCGTACCGCCACGACGCAGCACGCGGAACTGCTCTGGAGTTAGCAGAGACCGCCACTCGTCGTCGGTACGAACGACCTTTTCATCCTGCATCTCGGTCCCTCTCAGCCGCGGGTGACGATGGCGCGCAGATGTCCTTGCGCAGACTCGGATAGTCCGTAAGAGTCGATCTCTCGCTCGAGTTGCAACGCCGAACCTAGACCGTATGCATACCCGTTCAGCCGCGCAGCCAGCGCGGACTCACGAAAGTCTTCAGGCGTCGAGTAGTACGCTTCGACCTCGTCAGAAAGCAGCGCGTCGCGCCTGAGAGCGTACTTCTGATGATAGTCCTCGGCCAAGTAGAATCGTTCCAAGCGACGCACTTCGGTTAGAACCGGCCTGCACAGAAGCGCCTCGGTTCGCGTGCGCGAGCGAGCCGCTGCCTGGAATTGTTTTTCGTCGGTGGCCAGCACAATCGACTTGTACTGGGTCGAGTAGACACGTGCCGCAGGGTCGTGCATCGTCCAGAACAACTCGAGCAGCCCTTCGTAGCTGACGTATCCCGGATCGAATTCGACCTGTAAGACCTCGGTATGATCGCCTATGGAGCGGTACGTGGGATCTGGAATGGTGCCGCCTGCATAGCCTACGCGCGTACGAAACACCCCGTCTGTCAGCCCGAACCGGGCATCCGGTCCCCAGAATCAACCCATCCCGAAAGTTGCGGTCTCCAGGTGCTGCGGCACGGCCGCATCGATCTGCGGTGGCGCGCTATGACGCCGGCCAGCCACAGACAGGGGGGCAGAGTTCTCATCAGTGGTGCGCTTCTTCCTGAATCGGAGCATCGTGCTCTCCTCGTATCGCCTTCTCATGCCGAGGAGTTGCAAGCGCCACGCCAGGGTCGCGGTTGCCGGAATTCCTTTGTGCCCAACGGGCCGGATCTGCCACCCGCGCTCGGCCGCCGCGCCGCGGTGTTCACTCGTCGAGTTCGTCGGCGAGCTGCTCCAGAAAGAGGCCAACGTCGGTCACGATACCGATCGTCTGCCAGGATCCCCGGTCCGCAAGCTTGGTCACTACAGCGGGATTGATGTCGACGCACACGGTCTGCGTGCTGGCAGGCAACATATTGCCGGTCGCGATCGAGTGCAGCATCGTCGCAAGCATCAGACACGCACCCGCACGGCGGCAGTACGGACGCATGGCTCGCTGAGCCTGCATCGCATCCATGATCACTTCAGGAAGCGGGCCGTCGTCACGGACCGAGCCCGCGAGCACGAAGGGGGTCTCGGTGGTGACGAGCGTGTACATGATGCCGCTGTTCAACACGCCCTTCTCGACGGCGGCGGCGATAGATCCGTGGTGGCGGATCATGTTGATGGCGCGCAGGTGATGTTCGTGTCCTCCCACCGTAGGCACGCCTTCGTTGAGCGACACCCCCAACGAGGTACCGTAGAGTGCCGACTCGATGTCGTGAACGGCCACCGCATTGCCCCCGAAGAGCACGCTGATGTATCCCGCCCTTACGAGCCGTGAAATCTCTTCGGCCGCTCCGGTGTGCACGACGGCAGGACCCACGACTGCAATCGTCTCCCGACCCGCGGCGCGGACACCGCGCAGGATGCGCGCCACCTCAGCGACTACCTGTGCTTTCGGCTTCTCCGAAGACACCGCCGAGGCCATGAATTCGAACGCCTGCTTCTCGCGAGGGCGTTCCTGTGGCCGCACCCTCAGCCCCGTGTGCCCGACGACGTAGAGATCGCCAGCGCACACATCGGCCATCGGCACCGTCCATGCACGTCCGGCTTTTGGATCAACCTGAATTCCCAGATCCATCTCGGTCCCGTCCACGGGCAGCCACCGTCCGTCCACTCTCACGGCGGTCTCGAGGTTGGTTGTGGAGTAGAAACCGTCCGGGAAGACGCCATCGAGAGGAGCCGGAGCAATCACGGCGTCTGTGGGATCGAGCGGCACCGCCCCGTGCTCCTGGATGGCAGTAAGAAGTTCGCCCAGATGCTCCTCGCTTTGACCTCGCACGCGCAACACCGCACGGGACGGATCCTCATTGGTTCGGCCCACCTCGAAAGAGAGCGTTTCGAACTCACCGCCCAGCGAAACGATGTCGTCCATGATCGACGAAACGATACCCGAGTCGATCAAGTGGCCCTCGACGCAGACATCCTCGTAGTCTCCGTGGGGCATGACCTAATCCTCGGCCATCTCGCGTTTGAAAGTCACCATGCGCTCGCGATACTCAGGCATCGCCGTGCCGAGGATCTGCGTCGCAAGAATGGCTGCGTTCTTGGCGCCGTTGATCGCAACGCAGGCAACCGGCACGCCCTTCGGCATCTGCACCATCGAAAGAAGCGAATCCAGTCCCCCTAGGTCAGAGGTCCTTATCGGCACCGTGATGACCGGCAGCGGCGTCAGAGCAGCAACCACACCACCCAGGTGAGCCGACTTCCCTGCAGCTGCAATGACGACGCGGATGCCGCGCTCCGCCGCTCCGCTGGCCCACTCGTGGACGCGGCCGGGGTTGCGATGCGCGCTCGCAACCATCATCTCGTACGGAACGCCGAACTCGTCGAGCTGGTCTGCGCACTCCTGCACGACGTCCATGTCGGACTTCGATCCCATCACGATGCCAACGAGAGGCGTATCGGCCATGATTCTCCTCCGTGTCTCGCGCGTCTCCCGAGCGCCCCGAGCATCTTCTCCGGACGCCATGATGTCCTCCATGTCGCCTCTGCCCTCGACGCTACCTCCATCTCGTCGCCGAGCAGTCCGGCTGTTCAGAGATTGTAGCCGAGGACCATCCTACTATGGCACCGGCAGATGCTCGATGTCTTCGGTTTCGACGGCCGCAGCAGCAGCCGCGGCCCCGTCTTGTGCCTTCGTCTGCTCCTGGCTCCCGTCGCCGAAGAGCAGCTCGCACTCGGCAGCCGGCAAGGCGTCACGAGCCTGGTCTCGCAGACCGTTCACGCCTATGAAGAACTGCCGCATCATCGCAACCAACAGATAGCGGCCCTTCGGAGTGAGCGTCAGTCGCAACGTGTCGTCAACGTCGAAAGCACCGTTCAGACGCATGAACGCCATCTCGATCGGAAGGCCCCGCTCTATGGTCACGCCGAAGTCCCTTTCGAATTCGCACTTGTCTAGCGAAAGTCCGAACAAGCCCATGAGGAACCGATAGCGCATCCGCTCGGTCTTGCGAAACACCCGCGTCCCGGTCACGGGCGTGCGGCCCTCTCCGATCGCCTTCCCGTACGCCGAGAGGGAAAAGGTGTTGACGCAGAGTTCCCCGTTCAAGAACGAGAAGGCCCCTGA
>PWVH01000032.1 GCA_003563465.1 Coriobacteriaceae bacterium
CCCGGGAAGGCCACGCCGAGGTCGCGGCGCTCCTGCTAGAGCATGGGGCCGACTTCGATGCGCGTAACGAGTATGGCTCCACGCCGCTGCACGAGGCTGCACGGGGCAGCCACATCGAGGTGGTGGCGCTCCTGCTCGACCGGGGGGCCGACGCTGGAATTCGGGACGCCAAAGGCGCCGCTCCCCTGGAGCACGCGCCGTCGCTGTCCTACCCAGCAGGCCGTCTATGCACCATGCTTCTTGATCCGACTGCGGGCACCTCGTGGGACGACGTGCACGGGATAACGCCTCTCCACGTGGCTGCCTTCGCGAGCCGTCCAGAGGCCGCAGAGATCCTGTTGCAACGCGGGGCCGAAACGCAAACCTGCGATCAAGATGGTTGGACGCCAGTCGATGTGGCGCGGTTCCTAGGCAACACTGATGCTGCGAACTTGCTGGCCGAGAAGGCGCCGCGCGCCTGAACAATGCCCCACCTGCTCGTACGGCGCGACCTTCCCGACCATCTGTAGCGACTGACTCTCAGCCGCTAGAAATCAAGCCCGCCCAGTGGTACGGATGGGCGGGGTCGTAGCCACCCCGAATCATGTCACCCCCTCGGCGGAACTCTACTTGGGCATGGCGCAGCGCCTCCGGTGGTTCGAGTCCCGTCATCAGTCGGGCGTAGAACAGACGCGTCAAGTCGGCCGCAGCTTGGTCGTTTACTCTCCATAGAGTCGAGACCGTCCATCGGGACACGTACAGGAGGCCCCGCAGGAAGCCCCGGAACGCCTCACCAGAAGACCCGCCCACCCTGCCGGTCTCGCAAGCCGCAGCGAAGAACAGTTCCAGACGTAATCCAGCGTCATATAGGTCCCGAACCCTCAGCGTCGAGGATGGGCCGCGGCCCTCGTGTGGCGCGAAGACGAGCTTGCTCTGCATCGGGTAGTCGGTCTCGAAGACCCCGTGGCAACTGAGGTGAACGTGCGAGGCCGGCTTCACGAACTCTATGAACTCGCTCGCCGACACCGGCCCCCCACGCACGGTGCCCGCAATCTCACTTTCGGACGAATCGAGCAGCCCCCGGAGGGCCTCCGCCTCCTTTCTTGAGCTGCGCAGAGATAGTGCCGGGTCGACGACGGCCATCAGGTTTATCTGTTCTATCGGCACCATGTGTCGCAATGCGCGAATCGACGCCTGGGGCACCACCGAAACACTCGCGTGTGAGATGAGTGGCTTGTAGTCAGTGGCGCTAGGAAGCCCGAGCGCAGCGAATGGAATCCTGTACAGCGCTCCGCACGGCACCACGCAAAGCCGCAACCCTGATCGAGCGAACAGCCCATTCGATTGCAGTGGCCGCAGAAGGAGTGCGCCCAACTCCGACAGCGCAGGGACCCAACTCTCGTCCAAGGGCCCCGGGCCACCTTTCCCCTCGCAAGCGACTATGAGCTCCTCAAGATCAGTTGTCAGATCATTGACCCGCGCGAGACTCGCGCCCCTCAACACGCCCCCATCGATGGCGCCGCCGGAACCAACGAGCAGATAGATGAGACCGGCGTTTCCCGGAAGAAAAGACAGTACGACCTCGTCGGATGCAAGGTGCTCTTGTATCTCAGTGGAATTCGCGACGCCCGCAGCGGGCAGCCCGGAGCGATTCAGACGCTCTCTCGAGACCCGGTAGATCTGCCGCTCGATAGCTTCGACCTCGGCAAGCAGCACTACCCGCTCGTCTCCCTGGGTCCCTGCTGCCGAGCGCAACGCTCGAACGCCAGTCTCCTGCAGATCGATGATGTCTGCGTCTAACTGCTGTAAGCGGGAGACTGCCAGAGCTCTGCGTCGACGCAGCCTCCAATCCAACTCGCATCCCCAGCTGTCGTCCATCGCGGCACGCACTAGCTCGCGACCGACGAAGCCGCTTCGGTACCGTTCGGCGATATCGAACGCATCCTGTAGAGCCTCAGCCTTCTGCGCTTCATCCGCAGCAATCCATCGCGAAATAGCCACGTTGTATTCGACGCAGCCAACGTGCAGGCGTCCGAAGTGGCGCATCATCGCCCAGTGACAGTCCTCGGTGTCTGCACGGGCAGTGGTTGCACGATCGAGGATGCTTAGGGCCTTCGACTGGAGTTCGCTTGCCCTGCCATGGCGCCCCTTCTTCGCGTGGAGTCTGGAGAGTGCGTACAGGTCGGTCGCAAGGCCTAACGCCAGCTCGCCGAGCGCCTGTTCGGCGTTGAGACCTTCGAGGTACTCGACATCAACTTGCAGGAGCTTGATCGCCTCATCCACATCGCCCAGATGATCTAAGAGCCGCGCGGCAATCTGCCGTGCGTGCACCGTATCTCGCGGAGTCGGTCCGTGAAGATCCCGTGCACGGACCCGCGCGTACACAGCATCAACGTTAGGCTGCTCGCCTCGATCGAGTGAAAGGACCGCCCTCTCCATCTCACACACCAGACGCGGGAAATCATTGTCGGCATGCTCCCTTAGAACCCATACCTCACCCAGGCGCTCTGACACCCAGTCACGTAGCATGTCCCGACTGGCTTCGTCTGGGGCCCGATCGGCAGCATCGCGGACCGAGACGGCGAGAGCTTGAAGCGCATCAGCAAGTTCGGTCTCCAGCTGCGGAGAGAATGCCTTGCGATAGAATGCGGTTGCCTCGCTGAGGGTGGCGAGTCCTTGCCCGTAGTCGCCCAAATGCAGCTGGACACGCCCTCGCTCCTCGAGCAGCATGGCCCGCAGAGTGAGATCCGACGACTGCTGTAGCGCATCCCGGGCCTCCTGCAGTCGTGCAAGCGCAGCTTCCAGCTGGAACCCCCGCCGGAGCTCTCGCGCCTCGTCTAGCAGACGCCGTGACTCCTCAGCAGCGGGTATTCCTGTCTGGCGGTCGTCAGCCATCGGAGCCTCACGTACTCGTGCGACAAGGGGGTCCTTTGCTTACTTCGTGTCGGTGGCACCCGGGTAATAGAAGAGCACCCAGACCGTGTCACCGAACCGCTTGTAAAGCCCGCCCTCGTGGGCACTCTCGGCAATGAGGAACGTCACTCTGTTGCCGTCGCGTTTCACCTCGACAGGCTGAACAGGTCCGATACTGTATCCCGAAGGCCCGCCCACGATGCATTGGGGTACGGACTCTTTGCCTTCCGGGGCATCCCCCTGCTTGGTGAGCTCGAGGTGGAGCGTACGCTCACCCATCCACAGGACCGCCTCAGGCTTCCAGCCTCCCGACTCAAGGACCTTTTCGGCCGGCAGCTTGACCCATGCGAATCCCGCACTGCTACCTCGGCTTACGCCTGTCGTGGGCTCACCCCGCACCATGGACAGCTCGGCAGGAGCCGGGACCTGAAGTGCCTCGCCTAGCCGGAGTCCTGCGTCCCGAAGCGCCGATAGAGCTGCCCCTAATGAGCTGCCCACATCACTCCGCACTGATGCCGCCTCGCCAAGAAGGTGACGGAGCTGGGTCATGAGCCAGGCACCCGCGCTAACCGCTGTCACCTCAGCAGGCGTTCGCCCGTATCTCCTCTGCCTCGCGCTCATTAGATGCACGAAACGCTCGCTGCACTCCGGGCAAATCGCCGCATGCTGCGTCATGCCCTCGAGGAGCTCGTAGCGCTCATCCAATCCGATCGGTTGTCGATCTGCCTTGAGATAGGCTATCTCGAATTGCGTGTACTCCACGCACGAATCACACCCGCTCACAGTCGTCACCCCCTCTTACCTGCTCCTGCGCCGAGTCGATTGCGCGCCTAAGGAGCGCAGTGAAGTCACGTCCGTACTTGCGATTGAAGTGCTCACAGCGTTCATAGAAACTAATCGGAGGCATTTCGGCTCGACCTGCGTCCTTGAGGAGCTTGGCACGATCCTCCTCGGCTTCTATTGTCTTTTTGAACAGCCCGGGTAGATTCAGGGTCTTGCCCCGCATTGCTGGGTCTCTGACTTTGTCGCACACTTCGCAACGCATCTCCAACCTCACGGTCTTCTCAGATCGCGTGGAGGGATTCGTGGTGTGGCTCTTGCGTCCGGTGGCCTTCGGGCACGAAGCGCATCCTGGCAGGAATACCGGGACTGCTTCGATAAGGAGATTCCGGAGGTCGGCCTCCGACTTGACAGTGGCCAGGAAGTCCCTCATGGGGCCGTAATCGTAAGAGCGACGGAGCGCAAGGACATCCTCTCGCCTACGGAGCACCGTCTCGCGGAATAAGAGCATGTCGTTCGGGCTCGACATCGATACCGACATGTCGGGAGCGGTTGGCTTGAATCCCAGGGCATCGAGGACCTCGTCCCACGTCTCTTCCGGTCCGTCACCTCCGCCGTCAAACCGAATCCCTTTCCCGTCTACGGAAACACCCGGTACAGACCAGCGACGTTGTTCGATTCCCGAACAGGCACCTATCACGTCGGTCACGCCTGCGAGACTGCCGACTCGCTCCATCTCTATGTCCGCGAGCTCAGACTTCTGGGCCATCAGAGTCTGGCTCAGCCCGGAAATGAGGGTTCGCTCAAGCACGAGACGAGCAGTCGAATCCCTCCACCATTCGTTGGCGAAAAACCCGAGTCCGACGCTATCCGCCAGTCGACTGTTGTCGACGGCGTAGGAACGCACATCCTGATAGGCATCGGACATTGCAAAGTCGCCAAGCTTACAGGCGGCGAGCACGTTGACCAAGGCGATCTGGACTCGAATCGGAGGGCCGTTCGAATGGCTGCTTTCGAGTACACTAGCCCGGTGGTCGCGATCAGTCATGAACCCCGGGGGGGCGTCTCCAGCCAACAGCGCCAGTTGCGATCCGCTTATCCATCCGGCGTCTCTGCAGTCGACCAGCAGGTCGACGATTCCGGACGCACCATCAGACTCCACACCGCGTAGGCCGTGAACCAATTTGCATAATTCAAGGCGCGCCTCTGCCGCAGGAGCACGCTTCTTGGCCAGCTCTCTAGTCTTGTTGTCATAGTCGCCCGGAAAGACGGCGGCTGCGAAGAGCCTGCGTGCCTCTCCCTGCCTATTCTGGTAGTCCGCCCGCTCGCGTTTAAGTGCGGCCAACTCTCGTTTGAACTCTTCTTCTGACAGTTCACCGCTATTGCGCCGTGCTTTCAGGTCTCGTTCCCATCCCGTGCCCTTCCACCAGCCGTACAGGCACTCTCGGACATATCGGCGGAACTCTCCTGCGGCGAGCAGGCCGATTCTCTCGGCCTCGGATATGTAGCAGAATTCCTCAGCCAACTGTATGGGATCTTCCGGATGGTGTCCGGCGATGTCTTCGTCTGGCTGAGGAAGCTCTGTCTGCGCAACAAAGTCGTAGCCCGTCCTAGAGTCCTCCTCGCCATCGGTATCGCCCAGGGGTCTATCGAGTGGCATAACGTCAGGAAGGTGCCGTTTCTTCCGCTCATCGCTCAACACAATAGCCATCGCTGATAAGGACTTCTTGCGACTTGTCTGCGGCTTCCTGCCAGTGGTCTGGCGAGTCGTCAGGTAGTTCTGGAGACTCCGGTTGTCATCCCCCTCGCGCCAGTCGAACCTACTTGGGCTCTCCGCTAGCATGGTGAATGTTCGCTCGGCAAGTTCGTACGGTTCCCAGCCGACCTCGAGCGCCGCAGCGCGCCAGCCTTCCCAGTGGGCCGCATCAACTAGCCGGACATAGACGTCGTGTTGGGCATCTTGATCCCCCTCCCGGAACGCTTTCCAAAGCTCGGCGTCCTTCCATCTCCTGCCTGTCGGTTTCGGTCTCGAGACAGCAAGCTCACCGGGTTCCTCTTCGGGTTCCTCTTCGAGCTCCCCATCGGGTACACAAGCCTCGTACTCCATGACACTCCCCCAGGCGTCGGGTTCAGGTCGCATTGTACGATACATATTTGACACCAGTGAGTCGACCTTATCAGCTGCTATTCGGGATTCACTGGCGCTGTCGCGTCCGACTAGCTGTCTGCAATCGACAATACGATGCCGAGCAGGAAGACCGCTGCGGCGAGAGCCAGGGCCACGAGCCCGACGATGATCAAGACCGTGGCGAGCAAGATGAGACCCGCCGTTTGGACTCCGGAAATAAGAGCAAGGGTAGCCGGTGGCTCCTGCCAGGGCGCGCTCATGTCCCTCGTAAGGAAGAGTACCACCAAGGAGGCGACCGCCAGGCATCCGCCCCACAGGACAAGCCAGGCGTTCTGCCAGTCAACGCCTCCGATGACAAGCAGAGTACCCCAGAGCCCAGCCAGGAGAACGGCGAAGATGTGCGCCCAGTCGGGCAGTCTGTGCCACAGGGTGTTGCCCACCGTAACCTCTCTTCCTCGTAACCGTCCCTTTGTTGTTAGCGCCGCTGACCAGCGGGCAGGGAAACGCACACGGGCCTGCCGAACAGCGAAGCTGCAGCATCTAGCCTCCCAAGTACGACACGTAGACCGAAAGAGACCAGAGAGTCGCCAATGCGGCTACTACCGCCGCACCGAACTGCAGTAGCAAGGTCAACGGCTCCTGCGGGCCCTGCCGATACCTCTGCGTCGGTCCCGTGGGGCCACCCGCGCTCGCTCGAACGCCGTCGTCCTCGTACACGAGCTGACCGTACTCGTCGAGTCCGATGACGCGCCGTTCTCCCGTCACCTCAAGCACCTCCAGCGATCGTTACGACTCCTCGCGGGGAGATGGACACAGTTGTGCCACGATTCTCAGAGCACCCCTCGAGGATCAGCGGACCGCCCGCCCGCGTCCAGGCCCCGCTCTGGCCAAGCCGCCTGCCATGCGACCGGCGCGATCCGCTCCGCCCCGGGGAGGTCCGCCTCCGGCGCGCTCTGGTAGTGTCCCCGCTGCATCTGGGCCTCGCGCAAGACTCGCGGCGACCACGCCAACATCGGCCAGGACCGCGCAACCACTTTGCTCAGCGGCATCTCGCGAACGACGTTGTACGCGAAGCACACCGCGTCGTAATCCTCGGCCATCTCGGTGGGGTCGACCCCCTGTCGCGGGTAGGCGAGTTCCCGGTAGAGTTGCCGGGCGTGCTGGTGTAGCGAGGCGAGCCTGCGTCGGCGCAAGAGCCCTGCAGCGAGCAAGCCGCCGACGGCCACCGCAGCTAGCGCGATCCAGCACCAGGTATCGAACGTGACTGCCGGGTTGGTGAGATCTTGCATCGTTAGCTCCTCTCCTCGCAGGCGCCGTCAGCCGTCGTGCCGCCCGCGCGCGCCGTGAGCCTCGCGCGGTAAGCCCGCGCCTCGTCCGTGCGACCGCAATGCGGACACTCCTCGATGCGCTCGTGTTTGAAGGCCACCGTCTCGAAGGGAGAGTCGAAAACCTCTGCCCACATCCCACGAGGCACACGACCACTGTGAATCAGTATCCGGTTGCGAGTCGGGTCCAGCGTCTCAGACCTGCCAGCGCCGGTAGGGTCTATGAGGGCCAGGGCTAGGGAGCTGCCAAGAGCGTTGCCCAGATTGATATCGGATACGAGCCCGTTAGCGGCGGCGCTATCCTCGCTCGTCGAGTAGGGAATGTCCGATCGCGCTGCGGCGTCGTCATGCTCGCTGGGGTTGATACATGCCAGACATGGTGTCTCCGGAGTCGTGACCCAGATGATGTCGCAGGCCTCCGCCCGGTCGTGAAAGCCGAGGAGCAGCAAAGGAGTGCGCAAAGCCACGCAGACTCCGTTCACGTACCGGCGGGTCACCTGAGAGTCGGCAGCACAGACGACGAGATCGGTCCGTGCGACCAGACCTTCGAAGGCGACCTCCTCAGCTTCGACCGGGTGCGGGAGGGCCTCGACAGACGCCTCAGGATTGTATCTGAGCAGCCGGCGCCGTAACGCGTGGACCTTGAACGCACCGATGTCGCTGCGGTCCAGCGAGCTGCGAGACATATTGACGGGATCGACCGTGTCGGGATCGATCAGTACGATTCGCCGCACGCCCTGACGGACTAGGTCGCACGCCACCTCGCTCCCGACCGAGCCCCCGCCGATCAGGACGACCTCGCGGGTCGAGATGGCATCGCCGGCCACAAGGCCGAGATTGCGGGCGAAGCACTCGTCGACATCGTAGGGCACAAGGTCCGCCCTCTCCGGAAGTCCCCAGCCCTGAGCCGCGAAAGCGGCTCCAGGCACCGTCGGGTCGATCAG